>CAXBQZ010000013.1:0-44077 GCA_963978055.1 uncultured bacterium | reverse complement strand
GAGCAGAGTGGTTCCTACGGCTTCGATGCGCTGAGCGACTCACAGCTTCCGGCAGAGATCCGGCTGGCTCTTGCTGCAGCAGGTAAGGAGACGGGCACAACTGTCGTGCTGGCAAGGCCTGTCGGCAAACATGCAGACGACAGCTCGACCGGTCATCGACGATTCTGGCTGTCGCACTGCGCACCCGGCGGCTCGCGGATGCGCACCGGGGTCATTCCCGACTCTGAGCTCACGCGGCCGGATCTGAAGGAGGTTCTTGTAGCTGCAGCACAAGGTGAACTCCCGCCCTGGGGTCATAAGTCCAGCGAACCCCTTCTGCTGGTGTGCACTCATGCCAAGCGCGATGTGTGCTGTGCCCTCGCCGGACGTCCACTGGCACAGGCTCTGGCGGAGGATCCAGAGACCCGGGACTCGGTGATGGAGGTCAGTCATCTCGGCGGGCACCGATTCGCCCCCAATGTCCTGCTGCTGCCCACCGGACATGTCTATGGTCGGATCGACGCCGACTCGGCCAAAGCTGTCCTTCTCGGAGCCCGACGTGGGAAGTTACTGCACCCCGAGTTTCTGCGTGGTCGCAGTTCTGCAGCCAGTCCGGGGCAGGTTGCCGCGGTGGCCGTGCGCAGGCAATTCGGTGTCGACAGCCTCGACACCATCGATGTGCTGCGTCGAGTCGGTGACCGTCTTGTTCCCTTCCCACTGCGCTGGGAGGGAGAGCAGGGACGTGCGGATCTCGAAGTCCGTCATCTCGATGGTCGGGCATGGTCCGTATCGGTTGTGTCCTCGCAGTTGGCCGAGCGCCGGGAATCCTGCGGCAAGGAACCGGCCCCGGCCGTCATCTGGACTGTCGACCGACTCGACGAACTGCCGGTGTGGCGATAGCTCGCACATTAACGAAGTGTTCACTCCCCTCCAGGTACAAACCGAGACTTCGCCATCCGCGCCTTCGATAGATTGTCCCCATGATTGAGTTTCCGGCAGCAGCCTTTGCAGACGTTTTGGACGGAAACGAGAAGTACGCCGCCAGTTACGAAGGTATGTCGCTCACGGGACGCGCGCTCAAGGGGCTTGCCATGGTTACCTGCATGGACAGCCGTATTGCTCCGCTTGGCGTGGTCGGCATGGCACCAGGGGATGTGAAGATCCTGCGTAATGCGGGAGCACGGGTAACCGATGACGTCCTGCGAACCCTGGTCCTTGCAACCTATCTGCTGGGCGTGAATCGGATCCTCGTCATGCCGCACACCGACTGCAAGATGGCCAGTGCAACTGAGAAGGATATTCACCAATCGATCATGGACGACTACGGAGTCGACACTCGCAGTGAGGAGTTCCGCACGGTCAATGACCAGTTGGCGGCACTGCGATACGACGTCACCCGAATCCGCGCGTATCCACTGCTACCCAAGGATCTCGTCGTCGGCGGCGCCATCTACGACGTGCGAACCGGACGACTCGACTTCGTTGACGTTTAGTCAGTGAGTCAGGCGTGAGCCGCTGACCGAAGTTCTTCCGTTGTATGAATCGTGGTGCGATCACGACCCTTGACTGCACCCAATGCCTGCTCTGCGGCATCGATCCGCTGCCAACCTGCAACATCGATCGGCACAATTCCTCGCTCAGCTAGAAGAGCGGTGATCCCGTCACCTCCCTTTGGCTCCTCCTCGCTGAGGTCCAGGAGCAGTGAGGCAACCGTGGCCGCGGCATCCTTCTTGTTGGTCCCGATGATGCCACTGGGGCCGCGCTTGATCCAGCCTGCGACATAGAGACCTTTGATAGGCACCCCCGTGTCAGGTAGAACTCGTCCCTCATCATTGGGAATGACATTGCGACGCGAATCGAAGGGCACGTCATCGATCGGCGTGCCACGGTAGCCCACGGATCGAACGATGAGCTGTGCTGGAAGCGAGAATGTCTCACCTGTACCGACTGCGGAGCCTGTGGAATCAATGCTCGTGCGTTCCACCACGACACCCTCGACACTGCCGGTTCCAACGATCTCGATCGGTCGGGCGCGGAAGTGCAGGTGGACGGCCTTCGAACCGTTGCGCTGCGACTCCTGGGACCATTCCCGAATCACCTCGACGTTGCGAGCCACTACGCGATCTGATGCGACGTGTTCCACACTTGCCGGTTCGAGTTCAAGTGATGCGGGATCGACAACAACATCCACACCCTCGAACTCACCGAGTTCGCGCAACTCTTTGGTGGTCCAGGTGGCGTGCGCAGGACTTCGTCGGCCAAGCACATGAACATCGGTTATCGACGACTCGGCCAGCACGTCCAAGACATGTTGTGGCATATCTGTCTGGGCCAGCCGCTCAGCTGGAGCAATCAGAATTCGAGTGACGTCAACCGCCACATTCCCAACGCCAACCACGACGACCGAACTCGCAGCCCTGATCGCCGCCTCGATCCGCTCACGATCGGCATCGGGGTGGCCGCAATACCAGGCAACGAGATCCGTTGCAGCGATACTCCCGTCCAGATCCTCACCCGGGATATCCAGTGAGCGATCACGAGAGGCCCCGTACGTGAGAATCACCGCGTCATAGGCTGCAAGGAGTTCCTGTACTGAGACATCCACCCCCACCTCGACCCCAGCCAGAAGTCGGACGGACGGATCGTTGAGGATCTTCTCAAGAGTGTTGCGAACCGAACGGATCGAGAAGTGATCGGGTGCCACTCCGTAGCGAACAAGCCCAAAGGGAACGGGAAGTCGTTCGATGACATCCACCTGGTGACCAGCAGATGTCAATGCATCCGTCGCGTAGAGCCCCGATGGTCCGGCACCTACAACAGCAACTCGCATACTCACAACTACACCATTCTCGCTAGATGACACCCGAGGCTGATCGACGTTCCGCAGATGTGTTCAGTCGCGTGACTACAGAGACAGTGCCTCTCGCACCTGTTGATATGAACTGTCTGGATTCAGCACATCGAACCATATCGTCTGCATGCCAACCGCCTGCGCCCCAGCGATGTTGGCCGGCTGATCGTCCACGAACAAACATGCTGCGGCCGGTACACCCAATCGTTCAACCAGCAGCTCGTAGATGGCCGGATCTGGTTTCAGAAGGTGCTCCACCGAACCATCGACAAGAACATCAAGTTCACGAAGGATGGTCATCCGATCCACCCAGGCCTGCCCGTGAAAGGCCTTCATATCGTTGGTGAGAACGGCGACCTTGTAGCCCGCACTCCTGGCATCCGCCACAAGTGCGCGAGCGCCAGCGCGCAGCATGTCGTCCTCATCGATCTCGAACAGATACTGCATCATGGCCTGGAATGTGGGCTCCGAGCCGGTCAACTCTGAGAACTCGACAGCCCGACGCTGCCAATACTCGCGCTCGGTGATGAGACCAGCCTGCAGGTCACGCCAATCTCCATCGCTGACCGGATCGAATGGGCCTGTCCACGCTAACGTTCCGGGTGTCAGGCCCGCCCGACGTTCACCGATATCGCGAAGCTCGAACGGAGTCTTGAGAACGGGTCCACCGAAATCCAGAACCAGTGCGTCGATGCCCACCCGGTTAGTGCTCCGCTTCGAAGATGGTCGCTCGGTCAACCTTCACGATGGTTCCCGTCCACGAGCAGTGTGGGCACCAGGTGTAAAAGACGCGATCATCGGCAGTCCAGTACTCAGTGATCATGCCGTCATCCAGCGCCCCGCCACAGGTGGGGCAGAACTTTGGTCGATCGAGCAGATGACGTGCGGCATCGGGGGCAAACCACTCCCCCGGATCCGGAAGCCTGTGCGGATCCAGGGGAAGGAGCGATGGGTCAACCATGCCTACGCCCCGCTCTTGGCCTTCTCACGATTGGCAGCCGCGTCACGATGCAGTTTGAGCAGTTGTTCCTTGAGTGGGCTGTAACGCATGGAACCGCCCATGATCCACTGATCGGTGAAGGCGGTACCCGCACCGAACTTGTCTCGTTCACAGGGCAGGTGGATGACGTCGTGCTCCTCGCGGATGATGGCGATGGGATCTTCACCATTTGCCACCTTGCGCATGTTCTCCTTGAACATCTTTCGCAGGAGCGCCACACCGGCGTCACTGCGTCCCAGATGCTCCTGTGATCGATCGGTGACAGGTCCCTGACTTACCCAGGCCATCGCATCCTGGCCCTCGACATAGTCGGTGATGAACTCACCATTCTCATCCTTGTAGGGGAATGGGTAGAACACCGGACGCTCCTGATGCTCCCAGACTCCACCCTCGGGGTGGTGTAGTGAGTAGAAGAGCTTCCAGGTGGTGGTGTCGTCGATCGGAACGCGGATCTGCATCTGGTCGATCCACTGGCCGCCCACCCGCATGAAGAAGGGGAACACCAGGGGATGCCCGATTGCCCAGTCGTCGTCAGCCTCAGAATGGCCTTCCAGAACGCGGCGCTTGATGATGCCCCACTCGAACTCATCGAATGCCGTCTTCATGTGCTTCTTCTGGAATGACTTCGGCGCCTCGAATCCCTGCGTCTGGCCAAGGAATTCGAAGTAGTAGCCGTGCAGCCACTCGACGTGGTGCGGATCCACGGAGTTCTCCATGATCTGCAGCCAGTTACACGGAAGCGTGGCGTAGCCCGCCTCGCGGATTCCGTCCAGCACGAAGACGTCGAACCGCGGCAGCTTTGGTGCGGGCTGCTGACCAACGTAGACCCAGATCATTCCGCCCATGGGCTCGGCCAGGCCCGACTTGGCCTTGACGCGAGCCTTGAAGTTCTCGTTCTCAGCCTCGGCGGGCTGCTCAACACAGTTGCCGTCCATGTCGAACTTCCAGCCGTGATAGCCACAGCGGATTCCGTCCTCGTGGACCACCCCATAGGTGAGTGAGGCTCGGCGGTGAGGACAGTGCTCACAGCGGATTCCGTCCTCGTGGACCACCCCATAGGTGAGTGAGGCTCGGCGGTGAGGACAGTGCTCGCCGATGATGCCGTATTTGCCAGATGGGGTCTTGTAGAGGGTCCAGTTCTCACTCAGGAGTCGAACCGACTTGCTCGGCTTGGTGTCGAAGTCCTCTTCGAATGCGATCGGATACCAGTAGTTGCGTAGAAGCTCACCCATGGGCGTTCCTGGCCCAACTTTGGTGAGTTCCTCGTTCTGCTCGACTGTCAGCATTGCAATTCCTTCCGTCGCATTCGACGTGTTGTTCCATGAGTATCTCAGATTGTCTGGTTGGGAGGACTGAGTGCCCAGCCCTCCCAACCAGGTGTTGCTCAGCCTTCGAGAACGGTGACAGTTCCATTCGAGCCATCGACTCGAATGATCTGACCGGTCTTGATATTCGACGTGGCAAAGCCGGTACCGGTGACGGCGGGAAGACCGTACTCGCGGCAGACGATGGCAGCGTGACTCATCATGCCGCCGGTGTCGGTGACCGTAGCGCCGATCTTTCCGAAGATTGGTGCCCAGCTTGGTGCGGTGAGCGGAGCAACCAGGATCTCGCCCTGCTGGATCTCGCCGATCTGATCGGCCGAGAAGATGACGCGGGCGGGACCCTCGGCCACACCGGGTGAAGCCGCAAAGCCCTTCACAGCACCATCTGTTGATTCGCCACCACCGAGCCATGCCGAGACTGAATCCGAGGTGATACCCCAGAGCATGACGGTGAATGGCTCGGTGACGACCTCCGGTGGAACCCCGAGCGCCGGAGTGGGTTTGGCGGCCTTGAGCGCGGCAACAATCTTCTTGCGCTCGGCAATCTTGGCCGGCCAGTACTTCGGACCACGGGCAGGAGCCGGAGTCGCCCATGATGAGTACAGGTCAAAAAGTGCGTCCGGCACCTCATGACGCTTGAGGTAGAAGATGTCATTGGCCTCAGCGATGAACCCGGCGTCAGCAAAGATCTGGCCGAGAGCACGCATTTTGCGCCAGAGCACCGAATGACTCCAGTGCTCGACATAGAAGTTGTGATTCTCAACGTATGGGAACACCACCCGAGCCAGACCCAGCTTTCCCTGGAACGCCTCGCGATCCTCATCTGAGGTGAGCAGTTCCATGTACTCGTTGACGATGCGATCGCGTTCGGCGTGAATCGCCTCGACCGGACGAGCCAGATCACCACCCTCATTGAGCATGCTGATGTAGTTTCGCAGGAAGTCAAAGGGGATCTCGACGTTCTCGATCCAGATCTTGTCGGTGTGGTAGAACCCCGATCCATTGGAGAAGTTGAACCACGGCTCAGCTGACTCCTGGAACGAGGAGATCCATGCCCGCCCAGCCTCACTTGACTTGAGGATTTCACACGTGGCGTCCACACTGCCTGCGCTGAAGGCGTCACCCACGCCAGTGTCACGGGCCATCCGCGCCAGGCGCTTGAGCTCATCGTCGGGACGGAAGAGATCAACCTCGACACCGGCGACCATCTTGGCGATCGCCAGATCCGGAATATTCGGGAACACCTGCTTGCAGAAGCCGAAGTAGTCGAGATAGGCCGCATAGCCGAGGTTGAGGAACTCGAAGTGGAACTGCCACAACTTCAGCGCCGAACTTAGAAGGCGGTAGTAGGCATCAATGAGCGCGTAGCCGGAACCCGAACCCTTTCCGGAGGCAACGACCTCTTCGAAGTTCTCAATGTCCGGAAGTGGCTCGATGTGGAGAGCCTCCATTTCAGCGACCAGATCGCGGATCTTCACCATCCACTTGTCGTAGAGGTCGTTCCAGTTCATGAAGTAGTGGCCTGCACGCTGCATGAATGCCTCGACACGGGCCCCAATCTCGGCTTCGGGCGCTGGCACAGGAGTTAGATACGCGTATCCGTTCAGGATGCGGTAGTCGATGCCGTTGGCCGGCGGTACGAGCAGGTGCCGGGTGTTGTACTGCGAGAGCGAGGTGATCGCGAACTCGTAGAACGTTGCGTCCCAAGGGGTAAGCACCTGTGGCCAGTGCACACCATCCTGGAACCAGAACATTGAATCTTCGTACTCACGCCGATCCTCGCTGAACAGCGATGAATACGCGTAAAGGTCCTGCCAGCCTTCGGCACCCTCGGGGGTGGGAATATCGAAAGGACTGGGGAAACGGTCTGCCATCTGATCTCCTTTACGAGCCGTGGGCTCACTGGGACCAACACCGTCACCATGACGGCTGGTAACTTAACCTGACGGTCTTGCTGCCTTGCTACTTGATTTCGGTGCTGTCCGCGGAGGTGCGGGAGTACAGCGGGGACATCAGCGTCGAGACAATGCTCGACATGAAGTCGCCACTCTTGGCTACCGGCGAAGCCGCCGGCGCCTTCTTGCTCCAAACCGTCTCCGGCCGCGCCTGCAGCAGAATGACGTTCTGGCCTTCGGGCAGGTCGGAGTCAACCGCCCACTCGATATCCTGGGGGCATCCGTAGTGCTTCTCAGCCTTGCGCGCAAGTGCGGCAATTGCTCGGATCTCATCATCAGTCAGGCTGGGCGCACTGGCCCGCTCCGGCTCGAGGTCGCGCTTTTCAACCGTGTCGTGGTCGGTCAGAGCGAATTCGCACTCCTTGACCGAAATCACCCTGCGGCCGATCTCGCGCACAACCTTGTCTACCAGGAAGTTGTCGGGCGTGATCTCCCCAGATACAACACCTTCACCAAAACCCCAGGCACTGTCGATCGCGATCTGCGATCGGTCACCATCAACCGGATTCAACGTGAAGGCCACGCCCGCTGACTTCGGGCGAACCATCTTCTGGACCACGACACACATCTCTACGGCGCGATGCTCGTAACCCATCTCGACTCGGTAGCAGGTGGCCCGGTCGGTGAACAGACTCGCCCAGCAGCGACGGACCGCATCGATCACATCGTCGCCACCACGCACCCACAGATAGGTGTCGTGCTCGCCGGCGAAGGACGCATCGGGTGAGTCCTCTGATGTCGCCGATGAACGTACTGCAACAGGTACATCCGCTACTCCGGCGCGGGCGCTGAGCTCGAGATAGCCCGCCCGAATTGCCTCTTCAACCTCGGCTGGGATGGGCATCGTACGGATCAGATCTCGGATTGCTGCACAGCGGCGAGATACATCCTCAGTGTCATTGACGTCCATCCCGGTCAGGTGATGGGCGATCTGCTGATCGAGATCGGCGGCCAGGGCAGCTTTGCGATATGCCGTGGTACTGATCCCGAATCCGGGGGGAACGGGGAGCCCTGCTCCGGTCATCTCACCGAGTGAGGCGGCCTTTCCACCCATCTCGTTCTTGATTCCGGCCCAGTAGCTCTCAAACCAGGTCACTGTGTTGCTCATGAAAGCTCCCGTGCTTCACGTACGGACGGAGGAACAGCATTAGACGGAAGGCCCGCCCACCAGTCTGGCAAACGATCCAGATCTGGAACGGTGACTTCCTGAACTCGGTTGCGGTACAGCACAAGTGCCGAGGTGCCACCCTCAATCAGACGCACTCGAACGGCTTCCGTGTTGAACGGCTCACCCGGGTCGTAGCCCATGGCCCACGTGGCAAATGCGCGAATGGGACCTGAATGGGTGGCGATGACGATCGAGTTTCCGGGTGTCTCCTGATGAACCCTCAGCAGACCGGCCCAGAATCGGCGCACGCAGGCAACGGGTGGCTCAAACGACAGCATCGGCATCGTCAGCCAGTGCGTGATGGGATCACCACCACCCTGCTGGATCCCCCAGAACCGATCCACCTCGACCAGCCAGAGAGGCCGATCCCCCTGGGAGATCCGCTCGTACCGCTCCATCTCCTTGTGGTACAGGCGAAATGCCTGGGTCACGTCGCGCATGCCCTCAGGGGTGTTCACCTGAAAGTTTCGAAACTCCTCATAGGATTCGATCTCGGAGACCTCAGCCTCGCGACCGAACAGGGCAATCTGATCCAGCAGTCCGCGCCGCAGGTGTTCAGCGGTCTGGCGTGCCCGATTCGTGTCGGCGCAACCCATGATCACCTTGTGTCCATTGAGCACCCTGCGGGCAAGTTCCTGACCGCGTCGATGGGCCTGCCAGGATCCCAGCGGGGTGAGTCCTGACTCGGTTGAATAGCCCTGGGTCTCACCGTGTCGGACGAAGTAGACGTCCGTGGTGACTGCTGCTGCCTGCTCACGGCGCTCAGGGATGATTTCCCGCGTCCGCGTTACCTCAGCCCAGGCCCGATTGGTGTTGATCGCCTGACCTTCATAGGAGGCGATATCAGAGGCCAGAGCCGACTCTTCCTTGCGCTCACGGAAGCGTCGCAGATACAGCGGACCCTCATCAGTGGAAGACCGATCCTCGATCTCGAGGGATTTACCACCACGACCGGCGCGCTCGTAGTACTTCTGCAGATATGCCGGTGCATCTGGTCGCTCGGTCCGCGGCAGATCTGCCGAGCTGTGCGGGGTGCTCATCTTCGGATCATCGATAGCAGTCATCAGCTGTGCACCGTCAAGAATCGTTGGTTGACAATACCGTCGTAGTAGAACAGCGCCCGGCCCATCTCACCCTCGGTCCAGATGACCGGAGGCTCATCCGGGTCGACGAAGTACCCACCGGTGAACACCTCATTGCGGTGGCCGGCAGGATCGAAGAAGTACATGCAGTTGCCCCGGGTTGCACCGTGGCGGGTTGGGTTGGTTTCGATTCGAACCCCGTGGTAGGCCAAGATGTCGGCCGCAACGCGGATGTCATTCCAATCGTCCACCCAGAATGCGAAGTGGTGCAGTCCACCGTCCGGGCCCGTGACGAGGGCGAGGTCATGACTTGAATGGGAGATCTCCAGCCAGGTCGCGATCTGGAATCCGTCATCACCAAGAACCTGCTCAGTCAGGTGGAATCCGAGCACATCACTGAAGAACGTGGTTCCCGCATTGACGTCCTCTGCAGTGATGAACACGTGATCGATGCGCGGTGGCGCGATACCCACCATGTTGAGCGGTCGCGGCGGCGGATTGGTCAACGGCAGCAGATTCCCGATCTGCTGCATTCCGTACACGATTTCCATCTGATGCCCAGTGGGAGCGACGAATCGCACCGCCTCACCATGACCCGGCGCCCACTCATTAGCAGCCAGACGAGTGGTTGTTACCCCGGCACCCTCGATGCGGGCCTGGTACTCGTCCAGATCCTCACGGGACTCGGCCTTCCAGCCGATATGTCCCAGTCCGTACGTGGGCGCGAACGTGAGGATCACCGAATGGCGCTGCTGTTCATCCCAGCACTTGAGAAACACGCGATCGTTTTCACGGCCGGTCTCGAACAGTCCGAGCACCTCGGTGTAGTAGGCGACAGCGAGCTCCAGGTCTGGAACCAAAACCTCGATATGTGACATACGCAGGAGAGCCATCAGGTGTGCACCTTCATGAAGCGGTTGTTGAGTTCACCCTCGTAGTAGAAGACCGCCCGGCCGATGTTGTCCTCGGTCCAAGTGATGGTCGGGAAGTCAGGATCAGGTCGGTAACCGCCGGTGAACACCTCATTACGGGTTCCGAGGGGGTCGAAGAAGTAGATGGTGTTGCCACGGGTGATGCCATGACGAGTCGGGCCAACATCGATGGAGATTCCGTTGTAGGCCAAGATGTCCGCGGACTTGCGCACGTGATCCCAGTCATCGAGCCAGTAGGCGAAATGATGCAATCCGCCATTGGGACCGGACACCACGGCAAGGTCATGGGGAGAGTGTGAGCGCTCCATCCACGTGGCCACCTGATGGCCATCACCGTCGAGCAACTGCTCGGTCAGGCGAAAGCCCAGGACGTCCATGTAGAACTTGCTCGCCTCACTCACTTCTTCTGCCGTGACAAGGATGTGGTCCATCCGCGGCGGGGCGATACCGGGTACACCCTCGACGAATGGCTTCGGATTGATCGAGCCGTTGAGGCGACCGACGCGCTCAACCTCATGCACCAGTTCCATCACATGACCACTGGGCGTCTCGAATCGGATCGACTCACCCTGGCCGACGGATTCACCTTTGCTAACGCGTGAGACGGGAAACCCGTACTTGGCCACTGCATTCTCGAGATCGGAGAGGTCATCCTCGCGCTCAACCTTGAATGACATCTGCTCCATACCGGTGCGCGGTGCGTACACCAGACGAAGGGAGTGATGATCGGGTTCATCCCAGCACTTGAGGTAGACCGAATTCTCATCGCGCTCGACGACCAGCATCCCGATGACCTCTGTGTAGTACGCCACTGCCAGGTCCAGATCGACGACTGTGACGTCGACATGTGACAGGCGCAGGATCCCCATGCGGTGCCTCCAACTGGTTCGCGTTCACCACGTGACAGTGGCTGAATTCCGGTGGATGAACCGTAGAACGATGTGTCCCGCATATCGGACCGTTGTTCTCATCTGCGGGACAGCAATGTTAGCGTCATCCTCACCATGAACCAGACAGCCGCTGCAGAACGCCCATCACCCGAGGTGATGCGGCAGGCGCTCGCCGACTACGTGACCGCTGTGCACGGTGCCTACCTCGATGCCGCCGCCCTGCTGGCACCCGCCGAGCGAGCCCGATTGCCACTGCTGCAGGCTGACCGTCTCACCGTCGTAGCCGTTGGCACCAGCTACCTGCACGTGATCGGCACCGTCGAGTCCCTACCCTCCCCACGAGGCCAGGAAATCGAGATCTCGAATGTGCTCGAAGACATCGAGTGGACGCTGAGATTCGTTGATCCTGTTGTACTTCCAGCTGTAGGGCTGCTCGATGAATCGGCCGGCCCGCGACAGGATGACGTACGACGACTCCTGGGCATCCGCACGCATCTCTACCACCTGGCTGTCGCACCGGGAGGTGGACTCGACGCACACCACGCGCAGCATGCCGGCACCGGATTGGCCCACTCACATGCCGCAGCGGCCCGTGACTTCGATGCCATCAGAGCCCACGCCAAGGGGCGTGAACACCTCGTGGACGATATGAGCGGTGCGAACATCGCCGGACTTATCTACGCCCAGGCCAGCCTTGGTGCTCTGATTGCGCCGTTCAGTGATGACGTACGTTCCCTGACGCAGGCTGCCCAACCAGACGTCGAGGCCATCCGCCGTGCAGTCCTCATGGCTGTTCGTCCCTCCCGGCCGGGGCAGGTGAACTAGCTGTGGCAGCAAACCGACGTACGTCCGCGGACGAGGTGTTCGATGGCCAGTGGTCCGTTGCCGAGCCCAGTGTCGACAAGGATGACCTGATCGATTTCGACGACCATGATGTCCAGCCCAAGCGGGCACACTCAACCCTGTCCAGTGTTCGCAATGCCGCTCGCCTTCTCAAGGAATTCGGCCGCGGTGAGCGTGAAATGGGCGTCACCGAACTCTCCCGACGCCTCGGGATCGGCAAGAGCACCGCACATCGCCTGCTCAACACGCTCGCGGAGGAACGGCTACTCGAACAGGATCCCGAGACCGGGTTGTACCGACTTGGGCTGACCATGCATGAACTCGGCGCCAATGTGCAGGCATCACTCGATATTCACTCGGCCGCCAGCCCGGTCATGGACAAGCTCCGAAACATCACTCAGGAGACCATTCAGATCGCCGTTCTCGACGGGCGTGAGGTGGTCTACGTCGAGCGACGGGAAAGTCCGCAGACCATCCGACTCTTCGGACGCGTGGGCCACCGCAATGATGCCCACTGCACATCAACCGGCAAGGTCCTCCTGGCCTATCTTCCGCCGGCTGAATTGGCAGCGATCCTTCAGGGGTGGAAGTTGCCCAAGCAGACGCCCTACACGGTTTCCGATCACATAAAGCTGAAGAAGCAGTTGGAGCAGGTGCGCCGCCAGGGTTATGCGGAGAACGTGAACGAGTCTGAGGTCGGGCTCGCATCGATTGCAGCACCGATCCGCGACTTCCGTGGAAATGTCGTCGCGGCCCTGTCCGTCGCTGGCCCCATTCAACGTCTCGACGGTGCAAGTCTGCGCCGTTTCAATCGTCATGTCGTCGAGGCAGCTGCAGCCATCAGCCGCCGACTCGGATGGCGAGACTCGTCCCGCCAGGAAGGATCCGGATGACCCTCACTCCCGAGCAGGCCGATGCATATGCGGCTGCTCTCTACAACGCCCGTAAGACTCGGATTCCCATCGCCCCACTCACCGAGGACGATCCGAGCCTGACGATGGCGGACGGTTACGCAGTACAGCAGGGCATCGTCCGACGCTACCTCGACGATGGCGATCACATCATCGGCTACAAGCTGGGCCTGACCAGCAAGCCGATGCAGGAGATGCTGAAGGTCGACTCCCCCGACTTCGCGCCGGTGATGGCGAGCCATGTCAATCGGGACGGAACCACGATCAATACCGCCGACTACATCGCCCCGCGGCTCGAGGCGGAAATCGCACTCACCCTCGGCGCCGACCTCGAGGGTGCTGACTGCACCGCCCTTGATGTCATTCGGGCCATCGATGGCGTGGTAGCGGCCATGGAACTCGTCGATAGCCGTGTGGCCGATTGGAAGATCAAGCTCCCGGACACAGTGGCCGACATGGCTTCGTCGGGCGCAATCGTTATTTCGGGACGCCCAACCCCTATCGCTGACGTGGATCTTCGCCTGTTGGGGATGGTCTTCACCCGCAACGGTGAGGTCATCGCCACCGGTGCGGGCGCGGCCGCTCTAGGCGACCCGGCCGAAGCGGTCGCGTGGCTCGTTCGCACTCTGGCCGCATTTGGGGAGAAGCTTGCCGCCGGTTCAATCATCATGACGGGAGCACTGCACGCCGCAGTCCCCATCGCAGCGGGTGAGACATACAGAGCAGAGTTCGACCGGCTTGGACCGGTCACCGTCCGGATCATCTGAGAGGAATAATCGTGGGACTACCTGTTGCCATCATTGGCTCGGGCAATATCGGCACCGACCTGATGTACAAACTCGGTCGTTCAGAGCAGTTGGACCTCATTGCGCTCATCGGCATTGATCCGGCCAGTGATGGCCTGGCCCGGGCTCGTGCACTGGGGTATGAGGCGCCGGCCAACGGCATTGAATGGGTGAGCCAGAATCCGGATGCGGTGAAACTGGTCTTCGATGCAACCAGCGCATACGTGCACGTACGACATGCCAAGGTTCTTGCCGAACTGGGGATCACTGCTGTCGATCTCACCCCTGCGGCCCGCGGTCCAAAGGTGATCCCACCAGTGAACCTGACCGCACATCTGGATGCGCCGAACGTCAACATGGTCACCTGTGGTGGTCAGGCCACCACCCCGATGGTGGCAGCGGTCAGCCGGGTCACGCGGGTGCCATATGCCGAGATGGTGTCGACTGTCTCGTCAAAGTCTGCTGGCCCTGGCACTCGTCAGAACATCGATGAGTTCACTCGCACGACCTCCAAGGCCCTTGAGGAGATTGGTGGGGCCGAGATCGGCAAGGCGATCATCATCCTGAATCCGGCAGAGCCGCCGATCCTCATGCGCAACACAGTGTTCTGTGGTCTTCCCGAGGGCACCGATCACGACGCCGTTCGTGAATCGGTGATCAGCATGGTTGCTGACGTAGCGCAGTACGTTCCGGGCTACCGCCTCAAGCAGGAGCCGGTGATCGAGGAAGGACCCTTCAACACCCCAGGTGGTGTGGTGCCTCATCGCGTCGTCATCCTGCTCGAGGTTGAAGGGGCCGGTGACTACCTGCCTACCTACGCCGGAAATCTCGACATCATGACCGCCGCCGCAGTTCGCGTCGGAGAGGCCATCGCAACTCACCAGGAGGTGTCGGCATGACCGCCACAGCAACCGAGCAGGCCGCCCCCGCCCGCGATTTCCGCCTCATCGACTCCACCCTTCGGGATGGCTCACATGCCATCTCTCACCAGTACGAGGTTGACGATGTCGTTGCCATCGTCAAAGGACTGGATGCTGCTGGCGTTCAGGTGATCGAGGTCGCCCACGGGGACGGCCTTGGCGGGTCCTCCTTCAACTATGGGTTCAGCAAGGTTGACGAACTCCAGTTGGTCGAGGCCGCTGTCAATGCCACCACCAATGCGCAGATCGCATGTCTGATGCTCCCCGGGATCGGAACTGTCGACGATCTCAAGCGCGTTCGCGACCTCGGCGTAGGGGTGGCTCGAATCGCGGTGCACTGTACCGAGGCCGACATCACCGAGCAGCACATCAAGGCCGCTAAGGATCTCGGCATGGAGGCCATCGGCTTCTTGATGATGGCGCACATGAACACACCGGAAGGGCTGCTCGAACAAGCTCGTCTGCTTGAGTCCTACGGCGCCGACACCATCTACATCGCTGACTCCGCAGGTGCTCTCACCACCAACGGCGTCCGAGCCCGAGTTGCTGAACTCGTGGGTGGCATCAATGTTCCACTTGGCGTCCACGCACATCAAAACCTGCAGCTGGCCGTGGCAAATTCAATCGCCGCCTTCGAAGAGGGTGCGAAGAATCTCGATGGTACGAGCGCCGGGCTTGGAGCTGGTGCGGGCAACTGCCCGACGGAGATTCTTGCTGCAGTCTGCGAGAAGAACGGCATCATCAGCGGGGTTGATCCACTGGCCCTCATGGATGTCGCCGAAGAGATCACCCGGCCGCTTATGCCACGCGCACAGGTCGTGGATCGCGCTGGCCTGCTGCTTGGATATGCAGGTGTTTATGGCTCGTTCCTTCTGCACGCTCAGAAGGCCGCTGAGCGGTACGGAGTGTCCCAGGCCGAAATCCTTCTCGAACTCGGTGCGCGCAAGGCTGTTGGTGGCCAAGAAGACATGATCATCGATGTTGCGGTTGAACTAGCCCGCAAGCACGCGGCCGCGGAGGCGACTTCGTGAGCGATATCCGTCCCATCGCAGAAAGACTGCTCAGCGCCGTTCGCAACACGACTGCAACCGAACCGCTCACAAACACCTGGCCCGATCTCACGATCGATGAGGCATTGACTGTTCAAGATGCTGTGGTCTACGCCCGCGTTGACTCCGGTGCCACCATCGTCGGAGCGAAGCTCGGCCTTACGAGTGTGGCCAAGCAACGCCAGATGAAGGTTGATCAGCCACTGTACGGATGGCTCACCGACGATATGCAGATCGACGTGGGACAACCTGTTGAATGCGCCAGGTTCATCCAACCGCGCTGTGAGCCGGAGATTGCCTTTCTGCTCGATCGAGACCTCGAAGGCCCCAATGTCACGGCAGCCCATGTACTTGCAGCCACGGAAGCGGTGTTTGGCGCGATCGATGTTCTGGACTCCCGATTCACCGGATACTCCTTCACCTTCAACGATGTAGTCGCAGACAACGCCTCGTCGGCTGCCTTTACCCTCGGTGGCACGCCGCTGGACCCCAATGGAATCGACCTGCGTCTGACGGGCTGTGTGTTCGAGAAGAATGGGGTACTTGTGTCGACAGCCGCCGGAGCTGCTGTCCTCGGCCACCCCGCTGCCTCGGTCGCCTGGCTCGTCCGTGAACTGGCTCGTCGGGGTCGAGGCCTGACCAAGGGTCAAGTAGTCATGGCCGGCGCGCTCACCGAAGCAATCCCCGTTGCCCCAGGCGACACCATCGTTGCCCGATTCGATCGACTCGGCACCGTCGAGCTCGCCTGCCGCTAGGAGAACCATGCCATTCATTCAGGTGACGATGATCGAGGGTCGCACCGTCGAGCAGAAGCATGCTCTGATGGCCGCTCTCACGCAGGCAGCTATCGACTCCATCGGTGCCAAACCCGAGAGCGTCCGCGTCGCACTGTACGAAGTCAGCGGTGACGATTGGAGCACCGCTGGAGTCCCGATGTCCGTCACTCGCGCAGCACAAGCCGCTGCCCAACCCAAGGATCAGTCATGACGACCGAGCCCAGAAACGTCCAGCACTTCATCAACGGACAGTTCGTCGACAGTATTGACGGCAAGACCTTCGAGTCGATCTCCCCCATCGACAACGCGGTGATCGCGAATGTCGCCGAGGGTTCGATCGCCGATGCCGATCGGGCCATCGAGGCAGCACGACGTGCGTTTGACGAGGGACCATGGCCACATATGAGTCCCGCCGCCCGCCGCAAGATCATTCATCGAGCAGCAGACAACATCGAGGCCCGCCTGGAGGAACTCGCAACGTGGGAGACCCGCGATATGGGCAAGCCAATCGCCGAATGCCGCTCCAAGGATGTCCCGCGCACCGCCTACAACTTCCGCTTCTTCGCTGATTTCGCCGAGCAACAGCACACCGAGGCATTTCCCAAGCCATGGGAGAACGTCTTCAGCTACACGCTGCGCGATCCCGTTGGCGTAAGCGCCTGCATCTCACCATGGAACTTCCCCATGATGCTCGAATCGTGGAAGGTGGCACCGGCACTGGCATTCGGCAACACCGTGGTACTGAAGCCGGCTGAACAGTCACCGGTCACGGCCTCGATCCTGGCCGAGTGCTTCGCCGAAGCCGGCATGCCAGAGGGTGTCTTCAACGTGATTCAGGGCTTCGGCCCCGATGCTCCAGGTGAGCGACTCACCACCCATCCCGGGGTCGACCTCGTCACGTTCACCGGTGAGAGTGCCACCGGCCGGATCATCATGGCCAACGCCGCCCAGACCCTCAAGCGAGTGTCATTCGAACTCGGTGGCAAGAGCGCAGCTATCGTCATGGAAGACGCAGATATGGATCGTGCAATCAAAGGCACGATTGATGGCATCTTCCGCAATCAGGGTGAAGTGTGTCTTGCCGGATCACGCCTCTTGGTGCAGCGATCCATCTATGACGAGTTCCTGGCCCGCTACGTAGAGGCCGCCGAGGCTCTCGTCGTCGGTGATCCACGTGATATGGCCACTCAGATTGGACCGCTGGTCTCAACCGAGCATCTCGACAAGGTGATGTCCTACATCGAGTTGGGTCATCAGGAGGGTGCGAAGCTCATGACCGGAGGTGAGCGCGTGACGACCGGGGAGCTGGCAAAGGGCAACTTCGTGGCGCCCACGGTATTCGCTGACGTCGACAACTCATGGCGAATTGCCCAGGAGGAGATCTTCGGTCCTGTGCAGGTTGTCGTCCCCTTCGACACCGTGGACGATGCGATTCGCCTGGCCAACGACAATCGGTATGGCTTGGCCGGCCAGATCTGGACGAACAACCTCAACACTGCACACAAGGTGGCACAGGAGGTTCGCACCGGAACGATGTGGGTCAACTGCTTCTTCATCCGCGACCTGCGCGCACCCTTTGGCGGTGCCAAGGATTCAGGTATCGGACGTGAGGGCGGCAAGTACTCCGAGGAGTTCTTCACTGAGTCCAAGGCAGTCGTCGTCCAGTTCCCGTCATGACCCAGCTGCGAGTGCCGCTGGATGACCTGATCACTCGAGGTCGGGTGTCCGCTATGGTCGATGACACGCGAGTGCTCATTGCCTGGGTTGATGGACAGGTGGTTGCGTACGAGGATGCCTGCGGCCATCGAGGAAACTCGCTGGCTGAGGGGGTTGTTCGCGACTGCATCGTCACCTGTCCGGCACATCTGTGGCGCTATGACCTGCGCACGGGGGAACGCCACGACTCCCCCGGGGCTCCCCTTGTCTCGTACTCGCTCGAGATTCTGGGTGATGACATCGTTGTCGACGTACCGCCTCCGGCACCGAAACTATCGATCCGCGAGGCCCTGCTGGCCGCCGCTCGTGAGGGGAAGAGATGACCAAGAATCCGGATATCGATCTTGTCCTGTGGGATATCGGACAGGTCGTCTACCAGAGTCCGTTTGAGCGGTTCAGCGAACTGGAGCTGCACACCGGGATGCCAGAGGGCACGTTGCCGCGGGGCCCGTTCTCGTCAGTGTCCGATCCTGAGTACGACGCGGTCGACAGCGGAGCCCGGGATGAACCCGAGTACTGGCGCGATATCGAGTCTCTGGCGCGGCAGACAGTTCCGGGACTGCAGATCTACGACGCTTTGCGCGAACTCGGCTGGCGCGGACGCGGACGTCCGGTGGTCCTTGACCTGCTCGCTGACATCCCACATGACTATCGCCAGGCGGTACTCACCAACGACGCCACCAAGTTCCTCGGTGACGGTTGGCGACAGACGTGGGAGTACGCCCACTATTTCGAGATCATCGTCGACTCACTTGATATTGGTGTGCGGAAGCCTGAGGTTCAGTCATATGTGCTGGCCGCGCGCAGTCTGTCGGTCGAACCTGCACGGATCCTCTTCATCGATGACCTCACGGTGAACATCAATGGTGCGCGCGATGCTGGCATGCAGGGCTTCCGATTCGACACCACAGATCCAGCCGCATCAGTTGCTGCATTGCGCGAGCTGCTGAATCTGTAACCGTCCTACATGTCGATGCGGGCACCGTCCAGGGAGGCAGCTCCATCAACAATGAACTCCTTGCGGGGAGCAACATCGTTACCCATGAGCAGATCAAACACAGCGGTAGCAGCATCTACCTCGGAGATCGTGATGCGACGCAGGGTCCTGGTAGCCGGGTTCATCGTGGTCTCACGCAACTGGATCGCGTTCATCTCACCGAGGCCCTTGTACCGCTGCGGGGTCTTGAACGAACGGCCCTTGGCCGTGAGATCAGCCATAGTTCGGCGGTACTCATCTTCCGAATAGGTGTAGATCACCTCATTGGCCTTGCTCCCGGGATTGGTTACTTCGAACCGATGTAGTGGCGGCACGGCCGCGTAGACACGTCCAGCCTCCAGCAGTGGATACATGTAACGATGGACGAGAGTGAGCAGGAGACAGCGGATGTGGGCACCGTCGACGTCGGCATCGGACATCAGGATGACCTTGCCGTAGCGAACCTGATCGAGGTCGAAGGTGCGCCCGGAGCCTGCTCCGATCACCTGGATGATCGACGCACACTCAGAATTCTTGAGCATGTCGGCCACTGTGGCCTTTTGAGTGTTGAGGATTTTTCCACGAATGGGAAGTAACGCCTGAAACTCTGACTCACGTGCAAATTTGGCCGTTCCGAGGGCGCTGTCACCCTCCACGATGAACAGTTCACTTCGATCGAGATCATCACTACGGCAGTCAACAAGCTTTGCTGGGAGGGCAGAGGATTCCAACGCAGTCTTCCGGCGCTGGACGTCTCGATGGGTTCGCGCAGCCACACGCGCACGGGCTGCGTTGGCAACCTTCTCCAGCAGCGCCTTGGTTGCATTCTTGTCACCGCGCGGTGGGTTGGTGAACCAGGTGCCGAGCTGCTTGCTCACGACCGCGCTCACGATCCGGGTCGCAGCGGGTGTACCAAGCACCTCCTTGGTCTGCCCCTCGAACTGTGGCTCGGCGAGTCGCACCGTGACCACGGCAGTGAGGCCCTCCGCGACATCCTCCTTGGTCACGTTGTCTTCGTTGGCCTTGAGGATCTTCTGTGCACGCAGCTGATCGTTGATGGTCTTGGTGAGGGCTCGCTCAAAACCGCCAAGATGTGTGCCGCCCTTCGGCGTGGCGATGATGTTGACGAAACTGCGGACCTCCGATTCGTAGCCAACCCCCCAGCGAACTGCGATATCAACTCCCAGTTCACGCTCAACTTCCTGCGAGGTCATATGCCCCTTGCTGTCGAGTACTGGCACGGTCTCGGTGAAATGTCCGCTGCCGGCGAGACGAAGCACACTCGTGACCGGGTCATCAGTGGATAGGTGATCAACGAACTCGGTGATTCCACCCTTGAAGCAGTACGTCTCATCGACCGATTCCGAACCCCGGCGATCACTTATCGCGATGGCCAGCCCGGGCACCAGAAAGGCAGTCTGTCGGGCACGCGCATGGAGTGCCTCAACATCGAAAGTGGCCTCCTTGATGAAGATCTGTCGGTCTGCCCAGTAGCGAATGCGGGTACCGGTGACCCCCTTCTTGGCCCGGCCGGCCACGACCAGACCGCTCTTCTTGGTGAACTCTGCCTCAGGTCCCTCCCCCTCGAAGATGCCTGGCACGCCACGCTTGAACGACATCGTGTGGATCTTGCCATCACGATCCACCTCGACATCGAGTCGCTCCGACAGTGCATTGACCACAGATGCACCAACTCCGTGCAAACCACCAGAGGCCGTGTAGGAGCCGCCACCGAACTTTCCACCCGCGTGGAGTTTGGTCATGACCACTTCAACACCGGTGAGCTTGGTCTTCGGCTCCACATCTACGGGGATGCCACGTCCATCATCGTGGACCTCGACTGACCCATCCGGGTGCAGGATGACATCGATCCTGTTTGCATGGCCGGCCAGAGCCTCATCGACCGAGTTGTCAATGATCTCCCAAAGGCAGTGCATGAGACCACGACCATCCGTGGATCCGATGTACATGCCCGGACGCTTGCGGACTGCATCAAGTCCCTCAAGAACCGACAGGTTTTTCGCCGAATATCCCGCTTGGGATGAGCCCTTGCGTTCAATGGCTTGTGCGGACACAGACAACTCTCCAGAAGGATCCCAAGGCTAATGGTGACTGGCTCCAATCTAATGCCCGGGGCTGACTCCAGATCGTCGTGACACCCCGACCACCACCGGTCCACGATGTGGAACATCTCAATTCCACATGCCCACTGCCGATATACATAGGTGACATGCCAAACGGGTGATGACACCAGTACTGGCCGTGTCGGCATGCATGTGATTGGGTGATCTAGGTCACCATAGAGGTACGCACTCGGCGAAATGGGAATGTCAACGCTGCCCGAATCGTTGGACCGTGCGAGGATAGAGACGATCTGGAGGAGAACACCATGACAACCACCCTCAGCCCGTCCACGCCGCTCACTGCGCTTGACCGCTGTGATCGATGTGGCGCGCAGGCCTACGTCCGAGTGACGTTGACGGCCGGTGGTGATCTGCTGTTCTGTGGCCACCATTTCCGCGAGCATGAGGCCCGCATTCGTCCACTGGCCGCATCTATTCTGGATCAGACCGCAGAGTTGTCGACGCCGGTCGTCCCAGCAACCGACGAGCTCTAGTCACGACGCCCAGCGCAATGCCGGCGTGGGGTGAGTTTCTGATTTTGATTGCCTGTTTGACAGGCATACTCGGAACCGTTCTGCCCATCCTTCCCGGGCACCTGCTGATTGGCGCTGCCATCATCGTGTGGGCAGTGTTTGAGCATTCGTGGCTCGCACTTGGTGTCGCACTGTCTGCCGTGGCGGTACTTGTTCTGGGTTCCGTTCTCACCTATGCGGTCCCGGGTAAACGCATGACTGATGCCGGGGTCCCCGCCATCACGCTCGTGATCGGATCGGTTGCCGGCATTATCGGAATGTTCATTGTTCCGGTTATCGGACTGCCGCTGTTCTTTATCGCCGCGGTCTATCTGGCCGAGTTCATCAGGCTGCGATCACATCGAGATGCCACACCGTCGACAATCGAGGCTACAAAAGCGGCTGTCCTGTCAACACTGATAGGCCTGACGGCGGCCGTTCTTGCCACCACCATCTGGGCTGTGGCGGCCATCAGCAGCTGACGCGCGCGGTTACGCCGCAGGTGTCACCAACACGTGCACAGAATCTGGAACAGTTGCTGACAACGGCCCGTCACCTTGGCAGAGTCGGGTTATGACTCAACGACCAGAACTAGGCAGCACGATCATCGCTAACGGTGTGCGCACCAACTATCTCCATGCAGGATCCGGGCAGCCGGTGATCCTGGTGCACGGCTCTGGTCCTGGCGTGTCTGCCTACTCGAACTGGAGATTGACAATTCCCGCGCTCACATCCCAGTTCGAGGTGTTCGCTCCAGACATCCTCGGCTTCGGATTCACCGAACGTCCGGTAAATGCGGTCTACACGATGGAGGTCTGGGTTCAGCATCTGATCGGCTTCCTCGACGCGCTCGGAATCGAGAAGGCCCACCTGGTGGGCAACAGTTTCGGGGGCGGGCTGGCCCTGCGAACAGCAGCCACCCATTCCAACCGAGTGGCAGACCTTGTGCTCATGGGCAGTGTCGGTGCCCCCTTCGAGATAACCCAGGGTCTGGATGCGGTGTGGGGATACGAGCCTTCGGTCGAGAACATGAAGGCACTCCTGGGGGTGTTCGCCTACAACGCGTCCATCGCGACCGATGAACTCGCAGAACTGCGGTATCGGGCAAGTATCGAGCCGGGCGTTCAGGAGTCCTTCAGCTCAATGTTCCCGGCTCCACGACAGCGATCCGTCGACGCGATGGTTACCTCTGACGACCTGCTCAGGGATCTGCCCCATCGGACGCTCATTGTTCACGGACGTGAGGATCAGGTCATCCCAGTTGAGTGCTCGAGTCACCTATTCACGACCATTCCACGATCACAGTTGCATGTGTTCGGTCAGTGCGGCCACTGGACCCAGATCGAGTATGCAGACCAGTTCAATGGACTCCTGCTCAACTTTCTCACGAGGTCGTGACGTCACCTTCAGCTTGCCTGGCAGACCGGTGTCCACGAGCACGTCGTCGATCCAGCATGTCCTCGTCAGCCAAGGCAACAAGGTCCTCCAACGTCCCGTCCGTCTGCGAACTCGACGCGATCCCTACGGATAGGCCCGTGCTGGCTCCCAGGCCTGCCGCAAGCTCTCTGAGAGTAGCGGCCGCGTCATTCTCGAACCGATTCGTGTCTGGAGCTGGGCCAATCCCGATCACTACGAACTCGTCACCACCCCAGCGCACCACAAGGTCACTCGCCCGGCAATGACGGATCAGGGCGGTGGCCGCCGCCTGAATCAGCAGATCACCGCTGTCATGGCCCTGCTGATCGTTGACCGCCTTCAGCCCGTCAACGTCGGCAAACAGGGCGAAGATCTCACTTTCCTGCCGGGTCGCCTGCGCAACCATCCATGGATACCCGAGTGACAGCCCATATCGACTGGCGGCACCGGTCAACGGATCGAATGCCGCAACTCTTTCAATTTCCGCCTTCGCGCGGCCGAGCTCCCGAAGGCCACCGACCCTGGAGCGGTGCAAAATCAGCGAGGCCGCGATGCTGACGACCAGTGCCATCAACCAGTCATCCCGGCGGGCCACGGCTCCTGGATCTGTTGTGAGAAAGACTGCTGCCAGACCGATGAGAAAGAGCACAAACAGGGATCCAGCAAACACCCACCGACGCATGGCACAGGCCCCCACCATCACCACAAGAACATTGAGGTAGACCATCTCATTGGGTCCACCTGTGCGCACCAGGGTGTACAGCACGGAGAGTGCGACAACAATCGTTCCAAGACCCGTGATGAGGCCGGCATCCCGCGAGCGAATTCGACCGAAACGACATAGCAGTACGAGGACGAGAACAACGGCCGCGGGGATCAGGCTCGTGGCAAGGCGCCAGACCGTATCCTGTGGTGGGTGGCTCAGGACATCAACCACTCCATAGACAGTGAGCAGCAGGACCATGGTGAGTGCGAGCCAGCCGAGATCGACCAGTGCGGTGTCATCGACGATGGTGTCGTCACTACCTGCGTCTTGGTCAACGTTCACCATGAGACCTCAATCCAGTTCAGGTCCAAGGCTCAAGGCCCGGACCCTCACTCTAGTGAGACTCAGACCGGTACAACAGGCAGGAATGCTGCGAGTGAGGCTCCCTTGAGTTCAGCAGTGCGCTGGCGTTCATCTGAGACAAACCCATAACTCGTGGTGCGCTGTCGTACGGGACGCCCGATACCGGCTGCAATCTCTGCGATCTCCCGCGGGGTCTTGGCTGATCCGAACTCCGAACCAGCCATCCGCGAGATGGTCTCCTCCATCAGAGTTCCACCAAGGTCATTGACTCCGCCATTGAGCAGCACCCGGCAGCCATCATCGCCGAGTTTCACCCACGAGGTCTGGATGTTCTTGATCTGGCCGTCAAGCAGCAGACGGGCCATGGCGTGAACCGCGCGGTTGTCGCGCATCGTTGGACCAGTTCGGGCCAAGCCGGCCAGATAGATGGGCGAGTTCGTGTGTATGAAGGGCAGAGCCACAAATTCACTGAATCCACCACTCTCGGACTGCAGACGGGCGAGTAACTGAAGGTGGGCGACCCAGTGGCGAGGTGCGTCGACATGGCCATACATCATGGTGCTGGTAGTCGGAATGCCAACGCGGTGAGCTGTCTGCACCACCTCAATCCACTGTGATGTCGGCAGTTTGCCCTTGGTGAGAATCCACCGCACCTCATCGTCGAGAATCTCAGCGGCTGTACCTGGCAGTGAGTCGACTCCCGCCTCCTTAGCTGCGATGAGGAACTCCTCAATCGACAGCTCGGAGCGGGCCGCCCCATTGACGACCTCCATGGGCGAGTAGGCGTGCAGGTGAATATCGGGGGCACCTGCCTTGATCGCTCGCGCCAGATCGAAGTAGGCGGTTCCCGGCAGCTGCGGGTCGATTCCGCCCTGCATGCAGATCTCGGTGGCACCGACTTCCCATGCCTGAGCCGCTCGTTCGGTGACCTCATCCAGCGACAGGCTGTACGCATCTACATCGGTGCGACGCTGGGCGAAGGCGCAGAATCGACAACCGGTGTAGCAGACATTTGTGAAGTTGATATTCCGGTTGACCACGTAGGTGACCTCATCGCCCACTCGATCACGACGCAGATCATCGGCGATGGAGCACAAGGCCTCCAGCGCGTCGCCATCGGCGTTCATCAGCACGAGGCCCTGATCAAAGGTCAACTGGGACGGTTCAGACTCTGCCTGTCGCAGTGCCGAGGCCATATCACTATCAAGTCTCTCCGGGGCGGACCGATCGATGAGCGCACTCGACTCGCTGAGTGCCGCCCAGTCGCCATAGACCTCATCGAAGTCGGCTCGCTTGTCAGCACGCCGACCCTCAATGTCAATCTCCGTGTGCAGATCCACTCGTCCCGTCGACTCCAATGCAGCGTCTGGCTCCTGCCAAACCTGCCCGACGGGAATACGTCCCTGCACTGCTAGGCCTGTTTCATCTCGCAGTGCCCGTACATGTGGAACCACCCGTGGATCGATCCACGGTTCCTCGCGTCGAACATATTCCGGATGTGCGGTGAGGCGTTCCCGAAGTGTGAACCCTGCGGCGGACGTTCGAGTGGCAAGGTCATCCACATGTGGCCACGGGCGTTCAGGGTTCACGTGGTCGGGGGTCAAGGGAGAGACCCCACCCCAGTCGTCAACTCCGGCAGCCAGCAGGCGCTCAAGTTCGTGCTGATCAGTGAGATTGGGAGGAGCCTGGATGCGCATTTTTGGACCAAGAACCACCCGAGCAGTTGCCACGGCCGCCAGATACTCCGCAAGCTCCAGATCATCCGCCGAACGCATCGCAGTGTCTGGCTTGGCCCGGAAATTCTGAACAATGACCTCTTGAATGTGGCCATATGCACGAGCGATCCGACGCAGTTCCAGTAGTGACTCGGCCCGTTCGGTGAGATCCTCACCGATGCCAACAAGGATTCCCGTAGTGAAGGGAATGGTGTGACGTCCGGCATCCTCGAGAACGCGCAGCCGTACGGCTGGCTCCTTGTCCGGGGAGCCGAAGTGGGCTCCACCGGGCTCCGACCACAGCCTCGTCGCGGTTGTCTCAAGCATCATGCCCATCGACGGAGCAACTGGTTTCAACCGTTGAAGTTCCGACCATGACATCACACCGGGGTTCAGGTGAGGCAGCAGGCCGGTCTCCTCGAGAACCCGGATGGCCATTGCTCTGACGTATGACAGGGTGTCGTCATATCCCTGCTCCTCGAGCCACTCCGCGGCCTGGGACCAGCGTTCCTCCGGGCGATCCCCCAGCGTGAACAGGGCCTCCTTGCAACCGAGCGCAGCACCCGCTCGTGCGATTTCAAGCACCTCATCCTCAGACAGATAGGGTGCAGGCAGCCGGCCGGGAACCGTGGCAAATGTGCAGTAGTGACAGCGATCGCGGCACAGGCGGGTGAGGGGGATGAATACCTTGCGACTGTACGTGATGATTCCAGGACGACCGGCTGCCTCCAGACCTTGATCACGGAGACGGGCCGCAATCGCGCACAGCGCATCAAGATCCTCGGACCGCGCACCAAGAAGTTCGACGATCTCCTCGAGCGCAAGACTCTTGCCGGATTCAGCTCGCGCAAGAGCACGTCTCATAGCCGTGGTCGTCATCCTCGTACCGCCTTCATGATGTGACGATAAAAGTCGGGATTGATGCGCGCGTCGACGAGGAACGGCCCAGCCCCGACGCTGTCGAGCGCCATATTAACCTCTTCAATCGTGGTGGCAATGGCCGAGTCGACTCCCATCGAACGCGCGATTCCAGCGAAGTCGACCGAGCCGTAGTCGACTGCGTCCTTTCCGCCCTGATTCTGCTCCTGCTTCAACTTGATCAGCGACAGCGTTGCATCGTTGAAGACGACCACCGTTACCGGCAACTGCGCTCTGGCCAGCACCTCAAGTTCAGAAAGCACCATCCCGAGGCCACCGTCGCCGGTGAAGGCCAAGACTCGTTCAGCCGGTTTAGCAAGAGCAGCTCCAATTGCCGCAGGAAGGGCAAATCCCATCGTCGCTAATCCGTTGGAAATCAATACTTTCCGCGGTTCGTCCACTGACCACAGGGGCATTACCGCGAGCATATGGGCACCCGCATCAACAGTGATGCGCGTATCGGAATAACGATGATTGATTGTCGTAACCAGGCTCAGCGGATGAAGTCCTGGGTCATCGATCAGCAGTTCGGCCCGCCGCGAAGCCGCCCATGATCGTCCGGTATCTGGCTCCCAATCCCAGTCTCCGACGACTCCCGCTGGTGGGAGTGTGTGCTGGTATGGACCAACGATGAGACGTGCGTCACCATAGAACCCGACATCAGCCTTGACTGTGTGAAACATCACGACCGGACTATTGACGGGCCATGGGGTCGGCATCGGCTCAATCGAATCCAGCCCGATTCCCACAATGAGATCTGCCTGCTCCAGCACGGCGTTGTCAGCCTTGACCCCGGTATAAAGACCGGCCCAACTTGGCCACGTGGATGGAACGACTCCAGCACCCTGATATGAAGACATGATGGGCGCGCGTAGGCCAGAGAGCGCAGCGCGAACCGTCACGTGGTGGCGAGCAGCATCTTCACCAACGATGAATAGCGGGCGCTTGGCAGCGGCGATCAACTCATGTGCACGAAGCACCTCATCGTCACTCGTTGCCGAGATCACCTCAGCAGGTGATACAGCCGTACCAGTCGACGTCGGGTCAAATGCCAGATGCACCGCACCCGCGGGCGCTGAGGTGGCTATTCGAATCGCGTGCCGAATAACCAGCTCTGGGGAACTCGTCCCGAGTGTTGCGCTCCACTTTGCGATAGCGGATGCGGCTTGCACCTGATCGAGTCTCTGGTGACCAACCCTCGGCCGCGCGGCCTCCGAGACCGTATCGCTGACCACCATAAGCGGAAACCGGTCCAAGGTCGCTTGAGCCAGCCCGTTTAGTGCACTTGTGAATCCAGGACCCCTGGTGACCACTGCTACGCCGAGTGAACCAGTCAGGAGGCCGTAGGTACCTGCCATGATGCATGCTGCCGTCTCACCATGTGCCAGAGTAAAGGCGATACCGTGATCGGCGGCGGCCCCGATCATGTCAAGATTCGGTCCTCCACCGGGGACGCCAAAGATCCGCTGCACTCCGGCGGCTGCGAGCTCCTGCGCCCACACCTGGGCGAGATCACGACTCATCAGTCGTTGTCCTGCCCGACGAGTAGATCGGTCACGAAGCTTCCAAACTGTCGACACTTTGTGCGTAGTTGAGTAGGCTACCTGCCACAACACAGCGCCGCTAGATCAGCGCAAGTGACGTAGTCGATCTACAAGTCAGCTGCATCCGTTCAACGTAATCGGGAGTCACGCATGGCAATCAAGGTAGCCAAGTTTAAGGATGTGTCCGCGGGCACCAATCCTGGACAGTTCACCATTGGGGACCGCAACGAGGTAACAAGCCTCGAGGATTTGGATCCCACGTTCAGAATGTTGATTGACGATCCGGTCACGGCCACCATCGGTGTGCTGAGCCCCAGCGGTCTTATCAATCTGACCCCCGTCTGGTTCTCCTACGAGGGTCCGAAGGTGCTGCTGAACCTTGCCGAGCACCGCAAGAAGACCGACTGGATCCGCGTACATCCACATGTGACGTATCTGCTCATGAACCCCGCCAATGCCTACCACTGGATGAGCCTCAAGTGCACGGTAGCTCGTGAGATCCACGAGGACGATCCGGTCGAGGGCGCGCGTGTCACCGAGCACCTGAACAGCATCTGGCGCAAGTACATCGGACAGGGCGACACGTACCAGCTTCGTGATCCCGGCATGAACGAGCGACGTGTGCTCTTCGAGCTGGATGTCACGCAGATCGCAACCTTCGGCGTCCCGTAAATCGAGGGCTGCTTCCAACGAACATCGAGGGGTCGTCCGTCGCATCGCGGCTGGCGACCCCTCGCTTTCTGAGCCACTGGCACAGGTGATGTAAATGATGTCGAGAATCAGCGCGGGAGTGTGACAGTAATGGGCTGGCCAACGGTCGCCATAGCGGGAGGCAGTATCGGGGGACTCACCGCAGCCCTTCTGCTGCGGGATCTCGGCTGTGAGGTGGACGTCTACGAGAGATCCGAGGCCGTATTACATGCACCTGGGGCCGGGATCGCCGTTCTGGCACAGACGTCGCGATACCCCGAGCAACGACTGGGAATGCCGGTAGACACCTTCTGCTCAAGTACAAACAACATCACCTTCTTCAACGCTGACGGCTCCACCCAGCGAGTGATCCCCCACCGCTACAACTTCGCCGCTTGGAACACGATCTATCGGATCCTGCACCGAGCATTTGGCGATGAGCGCTACCACATGGGCGTCGAGGTCAGTTCCTTCAGCAGTGAGACGAATGCCGTCCGGGTCGAATTTTCAGACGGGCATTCGCGCGAAGCCGACCTGCTGGTCTGCGCTGACGGCATCCGGTCATTGGCCCGTGGCTCGATGCTCCCACAGGTGCGACCTCATTACGCGGGCTATGTGGCATGGCGAGGTACCGTTCGCGAGTCCGCACTCACTGATGTGAGTTACGCCGCACTCCATGACTCTCTTTCGTACCAGGTGCTCGACAAGGGCCACATTCTCATCTATCCCATCCCTGACGAGACGGGCGATATTCGTCCAGGCCATCGCCTGATGAACATTGTGTGGTACTTCAACGCTGATGAGGATTCAGAGCTTCCTCGACTCCTCACTGATCGTGAGGGGGTGCTGCACGATGTTTCCATTCCCCCAGGTTTGCTTGACCTGGGGGTCCAGGCCGAGGTCAAAGAACGCGCTGCCGCCACATTGGCACCACCACTGGCGGAGGTGGTCACGAGCATTGACGACATCTTCCTACAGGCGGTATTCGACATCGATGTGCCCGCCATGGCGTTTGGTCGTGCCTGCATCATGGGTGACGCGGCCTTTGCCGCACGACCGCATGCAGCAGCCGGAACTGCCAAGGCGGCAGAGGATGCGTGGGTCCTGGTAGAGGAACTCGCAAAGACCGATGGAGATGTCCCTTCCGCACTGAAGTCCTGGGAGAGACGCCAGTTGGAGATGGGAGTGAATCTGTTGGCCCGCACCAAGGCAACAGGCGACGCCTCTCAGGTTGATGGCACGTTTGGACCGGACTGGCCAACCCTGATCTTCGGGCTGTACGAATCGGGACGGTAATTATGACCAGCGTGGACACCGATACCTCGGCCGCCGACTCTCTCGACACTGATTCAACACCGGCATTCGTCTATGAGGTCCTGCGACGTCGCATCATCTCCGGCACCCTCACTGCCGGTTCGGAATTGGCCCAGGCGCGTGTTGCCGAGGAGTTCGGCGTCAGTCGCGGCCCAGTACGTGAGGCCTTTCGCCTGCTGCAACGTGAGGGGCTTATCGTCACCGCTGTGAACCTGAGGGCTCGGGTTTCCGATCTCTCGGCTGAAGAGGTCGATCACCTGTACGCCCTGCGCGTGGTGAACGAGGCGCTGGCCCTCCGGGTGAGCATCCCTTGCTTCACCGACGAGGAGCTCAACCACCTGCAGGAACTGGCTGTCGAGATTGCTGGTTCGAAACCCGATAACTTCGACGCCTGGGAGCAATTGCACGAGCAGTTTCACAACCTTCTCGTCAGCCACTGTGGTCCGAGTCTTTCGGCCTCGTTGACCCTCTGGTCCGATTTCACCGAACGGTACCGCCGGGTCTATGTAGCTGATCGTTCTGGAGGCTGGCTCCTCGGATCGAAGGAGCACCTTCTACTCGCACAGGAGTGCTCAGATCGCAATGCCGACGCAGCCGTCACCATCCTTGCCAGACACCTCGGGCGGGCCGGACTCATGCTCGTTGAAAAGATCGACGCGGAGTATAAGCCGGTGCTGATCAACGCGGCGATGAGTCAGGTACTCCACATCCATGACGACCGCATCACCTGACGTGACTGAGGGTGGAGCGGAGAAACTCCACCCCACCCTCAGCTGTGACTCCTAATCAGGGCACGATTGCGCTGACGCGCGTCGACCAGTTGGCCAGAGTGGTGCGAGTATGACCGCAGGTGCGATCCACCATGTATTCGTCCACGGTGCAGGTCTGGGCGATGTACTCATTGGCCACCCAGACAGTTCCACTCGGTGTGGACACTGCGGCGGAGTAGTCACCCCATCGCTCAACTCCGTCAGCAGGCACACCCGGTGGGAAACCAGCGGCATAGCCGGTGAAGCCATCGGCCGGACCCACACCAGCACCTGCGATCTGCAGTCGTCCGAATGAACTGCCACTGAAGGTCGCGTATGCGGCACTTGGGTAGTAGTCCGGACCAGACAGCGTCACAGCGATAACAGCCTTACCTGCAGGAGTGACACCGATCGACGGGAACATCACATTGTTGCCAGCGATAGAGATATAGCCCTGGTCCTGTACCTGAGCAGCCAGTTTGGCCGTGGCTCCGGTCTGCTCCGCCTGAGCGGAGACGCGGAACCAAGCCACACCAGCCTTCTGCGCGCTCCCCTGAGCCACCACGGTGTTGACACCCGACCACAGACTGCCGCGGGCGTACACAACCTGATTCATCCGATCGTCATTGGTGTTGAGGGTGTTGAGGGGTTGATCGGCTGGATCTCCGTAGAAGTAGTTGTCACCCCATGTACCGAATGGACGGCTCCCATCCTTCTGATCGGCAACCGGCGGCTGTCCGTAGCTCTCACTCGAGATGATCTTGCTCGTGAGGGTCAGGTTCGGATGAGCCGTGGTCAGCGAGCGGGTATTTGTCAGTGACCACACTGCAATCCGATTGTCGACGGTTCCCGTGTAGTCGAGAGCCGACAGCATGTACTCAGTGCCGTTGTTGGCATTGGAGTAGCTGGCGGCGGTCGGCGAGGTTGCGGGCTGAATCGAGTATGCCGGGTAGATTCCCAGCGGAACGTTGTCCCACATCTGCACAGCCGGTGACTGTCCGCGCTCAAGAGCTGTCTTGGACATTGCGTACACCTGAGCACCGTTGAATCCGCCGGCATCGCCGAACTCGTTCGTGGTGACATAGAAGCCATAACGATCTGCACCGATCAGTGGCTGATCGCCGAAGCAGGGGCAGTTCGCATGTGCCGGCGTACCACCGGTGCCATCGTTGGTGGCGTTCAGCCAGTAGATATTCCACGCGCCTGTCGGATCACCGGTTACGGAGGTGGCGATCAGCGTGTATGCATTCGTGCTGGGTGCGGCATCCTCTTCGAGAATTGTGAGGAAGTAGTGACCCGTATCGGTGTCGAAATAGCACTTCGGGTCCGAGGTGAACTCTCCCACCACTCCCGTGGAGCGGTCGTACTCGGCCGACAGGCCGAAGAAGGTGTTGACGTCGACCACACCTGACAGCGGGGCACCCGTCGGGGAGTACACCTGGATTGCGGTGTTCACTCCCTCGATGATTCCGCCTGGTCCTGCACACAGACCCTGATCCGGTGGCTCAAGGCTGAACTGGTTGCCGCCATTCGCATATCGCTGATCGAAATGGTTCAGACCCTCAAAACTTACCTTCAAGGTACCTGAACCACTCCCGACGGACGTGGTCGCCGGATGAGGCACCACAGCTCCACCCGGCTGATCAGAGATCGGCGCGGCCGAGCGACTGTACTCATGGTCCACGGCGAATTCATTCGTGGGCGACCACGTCGGACTGCCGGCTCGGGTCGATACCTTGGACAGAACAGTGGTGCCGCGGTAGGTCAGAGGTGTGTTTCCGGCAGCGGTAGCGGTCTGTGTGGTGACACCAACTACCAGCCCGGAAGCGATCACTGACGCGGCTGCTGCAGCCGCGATGAGCTTACGCATGGCGAGATCCTCTCAGCGAGACGGATGGGCGGAGATCAACCGTTCCTACCGGAGGGTCTGACTCAGGGCAAGAGAAATGCGGAAAAATTTCCCAAATCGAATGTCGTCCATGCAAATATCGGGTGATGCGATAGCCGCACCACCCGATATTTGAGGAACTTCAAAGGCCTAGCCGTCTTCACCGGCAAGGGCTGACGAGTCCGCAAGAGCCGGGTGCTCAGGCGTCATCCGCTCCAATGCTGCGTAGACGGCCGGTGAGATATCACCTGCACCAGTGGAAGCGTAGTCGATGAGATCTGCCTTCATGCTCGGCGTCCAGAACATCGTCAGATGGGTGTAGACAGCCTCCACCGCATTGTCAAACGACTCGGACTCGTTCTGGGTAGCAATCTGATTCGCCATCCGGACCAGTGTCTCCACCGCATGGGAGCGCGCTGAGCCCTCATGGAGTTCCAGTCCAAGATCTGCCGGTGAGGCCAGACCACCCTCGGTGAGAGTCGGTCGAACCTCTACTGCGGTGACCTTGTACTCCGGGCAGTTGGTGGCCCAGTCGGAGTAGTCCGTGGTGATGACGTTGGCACCAGAGGTCGGGTAGTGGAAGGTGGTGTAGACAACACCAGCCGGCACTCGATCAGTGATGGTGGCTCGCATGATCGTGGTTCCGACTCGACTGTTGAGCTCAACCCACGAGCCCTCGTTGATACCCCTCATCTGAGCGTCCGACTCGTGGATCTCGAGGATATCCTCACCATGCCACTCGATGTTTGGCGTGCGACGTGTCTGGGCGCCGACGTTGTACTGGGAGAGAATGCGTCCGGTGGTGAGGAGCAGCGGGAACTTGCGGTTGCTGCGCTCCATGGTCGGCACGTACTGGGTCTCCATGAACCGACCCTTACCGCGCACAAAGGCATCCTTGTGCATGATCCGGGTACCGCCGTGGCTGTGATCGCTCACCGGCCACTGCAGACTGCCTTCGGCATCCAAACGCGAGAAGGACACTCCCTTGAACGTGGGAGTGGACGCCGCGATCTCGTCCATGATCTGCGAGGAGTGGCCGTAGCTCATCGGGTATCCGACCGCAGTCGCGAGTGCGCAGGTGACCTCCCACTCGTGCATTCCAGTGCGTGGTGCCATAACCGGACGGACGCGGTTGATGCGACGCTCTGCGTTGGTGAAGGTGCCGTTCTTCTCCAGGAAAGAGGTGCCCGGAAGGAACACGTGCGCGAACGCGGCTGTCTCATTCAGGAACAGGTCCTGAACAATTACCATATCCATGGCGGCGAGGCCGGCCATCACGTGCTTGGTGTTCGGATCCGACTGGGCGATGTCCTCACCCTGAATGTAGATCCCGCGGAACTCACCGACGAGTGCGGCATCGAGCATGTTCGGAATTCGCAGTCCCGGCTCGGACTGAAGGGACGTACCCCACAGTTCCTCGAACTGGAGACGAACGGTGTCATCCGACACGTGGCGGTAGCCACTGAACTCATGTGGGAATGAGCCCATATCGCAGGAGCCCTGAACATTGTTCTGGCCGCGGAGCGGATTGACACCTACCCCGTCACGACCGATGTTGCCGGTGAGCATGGCCAGATTCGCCATACCCATGACCATGGTCGATCCCTGACTGTGCTCGGTGACACCGAGTCCGTAGTAGATGGCTCCGTTCTTGGCTGACGCGTAGAGTCGCGCGGCCGCACGAATATCCTCGGCGGGAACACCGGATGCGATCGACATCGCATCAGGGCTGTTCTCCGGACGCTTGATGAAGTCAACCCATTCGGCGAAGGACTCCATGTCGCAGCGCTCGTCCACGAATGCCTGATCGTGCAGGTTCTCCGTCACGATCACATGTGCCAACGCATTGACAATCGCAACATTGGTACCGGGCTGCAACTGCAGGTGGTAGTCAGCCTTGATGTGCGCAGACTGCACGAGATCAATACGACGCGGATCAACGACGATCAGGCGCGCACCTTCACGCAGACGGCGCTTCATCCGAGAGCCGAACACGGGGTGGGCGTCGGTCGGGTTGGCTCCGATCACCATGATGACGTCACTCTTGGCAACAGACTTGAAGTCCTGTGTACCCGCTGAGGTGCCGAAGGTCTGCTTGAGACCGTAGCCGGTTGGTGAGTGGCACACGCGAGCACAGGTATCGACGTTATTGTTGCCGAAGGCCGCGCGGATCATCTTCTGCACCACGAAAACTTCTTCATTGGTGCAGCGCGAGGAGGTGATACCACCGATGCTGTTGATGCCGTAGGTGTCCTGAATCTTGCGCAGACCGGCAGCCGCGAACGCAATCGCCTCATCCCAGGACACCACGCGCCAGTCGTCGGTGATCTTCTCTCGGATCATCGGCTCGAGCTGACGATCCTCGTGAGAGGCGTAACCCCAAGCGAACCGACCCTTGACACATGAGTGACCCTCGTTGGCTCCACCCTTCTTGGACGGAACCATGCGGACGACCTCATCCCCGCGCATCTCTGCACGGAAGGAACAGCCGACACCGCAGTAGGCGCAGGTGGTTTCTACCGAGCGCGTCGGAGTTCCGAGCTCGATGACGTTCTTCTCCTGAAGGGTGCTCGTGGGACATGCCTGAACGCAGGCTCCGCAGGAGACACACTCGCTATTCATGAACAGGTTGCCACCGGGGCTCACCTTGGACTGGAATCCGCGGCCCTCAATCGTGAGCGCGAACGTACCCTGAACCTCACCACAGGCCCGGACACAGCGACTGCAGGCGATGCACTTGGACTCATCGAAGGAGAAGTAGGGATTGCTGTCGTCCGTGGGTGCATCGAGGTGGTTCTTACCCTCGTATCCGTAGCGCACATCGCGCAGTCCGACCACACCGGCCATCTCCTGCAACTCACAGTCGCCATTGGCTGGGCAGGTGAGGCAGTCCAGCGGGTGGTCGGAGATGTACAGCTCCATGACCCCCTTGCGCAGCTTCTCAAGCTTCGGGGTCTGGGTGTGGACGACCATCCCTGGTTCACACGGCGTGGTACAGGACGCGGGGGTTCCACGACGTCCGTCCACCTCAACCAAGCACAGCCGACAGGAACCGAATGCACCCAGGGAGTCGGTGGCGCACAGCTTGGGTACGGGCAGACCGACCTCTGCTGCTGCTCGCATGATCGAGGTACCAGCAGGCACCTCGACGGGATGCCCATCAATCGTGACGCTGACGGTCTCCTCAGCTGAACTGGCTGGGGTGCCGAAGTCGGTTTCGCGCATAAGTGTCATCGCTGGAAATCCTCCGGGAAGTGCCGCAGGGCGCTCTGGACAGGCATCGGCGTGAGGCCCCCCATTGCGCACAGCGAACCATCTGTCATCAGTTCACACAGGTCATTCAAGAGTACGAGATTATTGTCGCGATCGACACCCTCGCGGATCTTGTCGATCGTTTCGACTCCGCGAACAGCGCCGATTCGACAGGGCGTGCATTTACCGCAGGACTCCTTGGAGCAGAACTCCATCGCGAACCGAGCCTGCAGAGACATATCCACCGTCTCATCGAACACAACGATGCCGCCGTGGCCGACCATGCCACCCGCAGCGATCATCGACTCATAGTCCAGAGAGACATCGAGCCCGCTTGCGGGGAAGTAGGCGCCGAGTGGGCCTCCGACCTGGACCGCCCGGACCGGACGTCCACTCCAGGTACCTCCACCGTAGGTATGCACCAGTTCGGCCAACGTGACGCCGAACCCGGTCTCGATGATGCCGCCACGGTCGACATTACCCGCGAGCTGGAACACCTGAGTGCCACGAGAGCGTTCAGTACCGTATGACTGGTAGGCGGCGGCGCCGTCAGCGATGATCGCGGGCACGCTGCCAAGGGTCATCACGTTGTTGACCAGAGTCGGCTTGCCGAACAGCCCTTCAAGCGCCGGAATCGGGGGCTTGGCCCGAACCATTCCGCGCCGACCTTCAAGGCTGTCGAGCATGGCGGTCTCTTCACCGCAGATGTAGGCGCCCGCCCCGACCCGCAGACGCAGATCGAATGCCTTGCCGCTGCCCAAAACGTCCGACCCCAACAGGCCCCGTTCATACGCGACGGCCAGCGCCTCACGCATGGTGTTGTTGGCATCTGGATACTCGGACCGGGAATAGATGTAACCGATGGTTGCACCGGTCGATACACCAGCGATCGTCATGCCTTCGATGAGTGTGAACGGATCGCCCTCCATGAGCATCCGGTCAGCGAAGGTACCGCTATCCCCCTCATCTGCGTTGCAGGCGATGTACTTCTGCTCAGCCTGTGCCTGCATGACTGTTCGCCACTTGATACCCGCGGGGAATCCGGCCCCACCGCGGCCACGCAGACCCGATGCCAGCACCTCCTCGACCGTCGCCTCCGGGCCGAGTTCGAGAGCCCGACGCAGGCCACGCAGACCACCATGTGCCTCGTAGTCGTCGAGGTTGATCGGATCGGTGATGCCCATCCGGGCAAAGGTGACGCGCTGCTGATCCTTCAGCCAGGCATGCTCATCAACGACACCTAACCTCGATGAGTGCTCCGCACCTGTAAGGAACCCGGCGTCAAAAAGTTCAGCCACGCGATCGGCCGAGATTCCGGCGTAACCAACTCGCCCTTGGTCCGTCACTACCTCGACCAGCGGTTCAGCCCAGAGCATTCCGCGGGAACCATTGCGAACGAGTTCGATATCGAGCCCGCGTACGGCTGCCTCCGACAGGATCGCGACCGCGACCTCGTCAGCTCCGATCGACCGTGCCGCACTATCGCGGGGGACATAGACGCGCGTCATGCCGACACCTCATCCTTGGCGGTGGCGATTGCCCGGGCGAGGGACTCGACGGACACCTTGCCCACCAGTCGCTCGTTCACCAAAGCGGTCGGTCCAAGCGCGCAGTTGCCCAGACAGAACACCTCAACAACATCAACCGATCCGTCGGCAGAGCGCTGTCCGATCGGGGCGATCACCTCACTGATCTCCTGCGCCACCGTGCGCACTCCAACCGCCTGACAGGCCTCGGCCATGCACAGCGACACCGTGATGGGAGCCGGCGGAGTAGTTCGCAGTTCGTGATAGAAGGTGAGGACACCATGGGTGTCTGCAACGGAGACATTCACGAAGCCAGCCACCAAGGCAACCGCTTCCCGGGGCACATATCCGAACTCATGTTGGATGGCCTGTAGCGCCGGAAGGATCAGCCGCTCATCAGCGGGCAGCGAATCGAGCACCTGTTGGCCGGCTTCAGCCGACCAGGTGGCGTGACGCGACGTCACAGGGTCTCCTTTGTGTGTGGGCAGTACTCAAACAGTTCCTTGAGTCTAAGGCTCCTGCCCACAAAATCCCATGCCGGCATGGGTGAGTCTTGAGCCTTCGGGGACGTCCAACGGCAATGCGGCGGTTAAGTGTTTTCCCATGTGAAACGCCCTTTGAACGCAGGTCAAGTAGGCTGCGGTCGTTCACAGCGCGCCCAGTTCGTGGACCTTGTAGAGCCTGGCCAGGATGGACACAATGACTGATCTGGACGTACGCAATGCCCGCATCTGGACCGCGGATCCAGCAAACCCGTGGGCATCGACCATGACCATCCGCGATGGTCGGATTGAGTCCATCGGGTATTCGGACCCGGTCAGGCATTCCTCGGGTACCGCGATTGATCTTGGTGGACGACTTCTCATCCCGGGAATCATCGACAGTCATAATCACGTCCGACTTGGCTCAGGGAGTCAGGCTGTGCAGTTGGCCGGCGCGAAAACCCTCGCTGAGATCCATCAGCGCATCGATTCCTGGCTCGACACCAATCCCGAAGCCACGTGGGTCTTCGGTGAGGGATTCGACTACGCCGCCCTGCCAGGGCAGCGTCATCCGCGAGCCGACGACCTCATCGGAACCTGCCGGGGACTGCCCGCGATGCTGCTGGACTACAGCGTCCACGCGGCCTGGTTCAATCGAGAGGCGCTGATCGCACTTGGTGTCGGCCGAGATACCTACGCCGTTCCCTATGGCCATTTCGAACATGACCCGCACACCGGTGAGCCCACCGGTTACCTCGCAGATTTCGCCACCTACGGGCTTTCCCGGGCCGGATTGTCCACTCTGGAGAAACTCATTCCCGCCTACGGAAACCCCGCGCAATATGACCGCGTGCGTCGCGGATTGGCCATGGCAGCCTCATTCGGCATCACAACTGTGGTCGAACCGCAGAACTCACCGGACGATATCGCTCTGTTTCACCAGGCCTTTGACAATGGTGACCTCCGCGCCCGAGTGATCGCGGCCCTCTTCCACCCGGTCGGCACCACCGAGGACGACCTCGATGAGTTCACAACGCTGATCGCCGCAACCCAGGGCGATCAGATCCGCTGTGGACCGATCAAGCTCTACATCGATGACATCATCGAGCCCCACACGGCAGCCATGTTCGAGCCCTATGCAAACAAGCCTGACACCCGTGGGCACAGCTACTACGAACAAGCCGAGATCAATGAGGTGATTGCTCGTCTGGACGCACGTGGGCTGCAGTGCTTCGTTCACGCCACGGGTGATCGCGGGAACCACATGGTGCTCAATGCCTTTGAGTATGCGCGAGCCGCCAATGGACATCGGGATTCTCGACATCAGATCGTTCATGTTGAGTGTCTGAAGCCGGCCGATATTCCGCGCTTTGCCGACCTTGGTGTAGTCGCGTGTATGCAGCCACGACACTGTGCCCCGGAGATCATCGAGGAATGGCGCGACAATGTTGGGCCGCAGCGGTGGCGCTACGCCTGGCCGATGCGCAGTCTTGCCGATTCAGGTGCCACTCTCGCATTCTCCAGTGACTGGAATGTTGCTGAGATGGATCCGATGATCGGCCTCTACAGTGCGGTTACCCGTGCCTCCTTGGACGGCACCCGATCATGGGTACCCGAGGAATGCGTCGATATCGAGACGGCGCTACTCGCGTACACACGGGGAGGTGCCTACGCAAACTTCATCGATCACGACCGCGGTGCGCTCAAGCCCGGTTACCTCGCGGACTTCGCTGTGCTCTCACAGAACATTCTCGATCTTGACCCCGGGGCGATCCTGGACACTCAGGTTGATCTCACTGTGGTTGGCGGATCAATCGTCCACCAGAGCTAGTGGGGTTCGGCGTCATCTGGCTGGGCGACCTGGACACCATAACTGGGAGCTCGTCGCTCCTCATCTGAGGGCAACTCAGCCGCGATGTCCTCAGCCGTCATCGCATGTGCCATCAGGCGTGCGGCCCAGCCGAGCAGCGCGGCGATGGCGACCACTGGGGCAATCCACGACAGAACACCTGGCAACACCGTCAGCTTGAAGATGAGGAATCCCACCAGACCTGCGGCCGGCAGGGTGACAAACCATGCAATCAACATGTCTCGCATGACGATCCAGTTGACCCGCCGACGAAAGCCGACACCTGAGCCGACGATCGAGGACGTGACCGCCTGGGTCGTCGAGATGGGGATGCCGAAGTGCGTCGCACCGTCGATCGAGGTGATGGCGCCGAGATTGGCGGCGAAACCCGATGCACGAGTGATGCGCGTGATCTTCAGGCCCATTGTCTCGATGATCTTCCAGCCACCCCACACAGTGCCGAAAGCAATTGCGGCATGTGCGAGCAGGATCACCCAGTAAGGGGGCTCAAGTGAACTTGCACTGGTTGCAGCCAGGTATCCGCCGGAGTACAGCGTGGCCGCAATGATTCCCATCGTCTTCTGCGCGTCATTCGAACCGTGACCCCACGAAACCCAGGCCGAGGATGCCACCTGCGCCCACCTGAAGAACTCGGAATCCTCATTCCCCTTGAATGTCTTCACCAGCCCCCGAACAATCAGCGATGCCACGAGCGCTATGGCGAACGCGACAGCAGGTGAGGCGAAGATCGCCAGCACCGTCTTCTTCACCGAGTCCCAACTGACCGCATCGAGGCCACCGGCAGATACGCCAGCCCCTATGAGTCCACCGATCAAAGCGTGGGACGAAGATGACGGCAGACCGAAGTGCCACGTGAGATAGTTCCAGAAGATCGCACCGACAAGTGCGGCCAGGGTGACCCGAATTCCGTAGGGAACCCCGCCGGCGGCGACGATCGGAAGTGAATCGAGCTTAACCGTCTTTGAGATCGTGTTCGCAACCGCTGTTCCGACCACGAATGCGGGCAGGAAGTTGAACACTGCAGAAAGCAACACCGCCTGCTTTGGTTTCAGAGATCGCGTGGCGATCACGGTCGACGTGGCGTTCGCTGCGTCATGAAAGCCGTTGGTGAAGTCAAACAGGATGGCGAGCGCAACGGTTACCAGCGTGGCGATGAGAACTGCATTCATGAGCACTCGGCAATCGATCAAAGGTCCGGGGTTCTCATCCAAGCGCACACGCGACGCAGATACCGTTCCAATGGCTGGAAACCAGATGAACATGACGTGACATTGACGTGACGTTTCATCAGTGGGGACTCAAGGCGCTGTCCTCATCGGGTCTTAGACTTGGCAGATGACTACCGCCGCACAGAAGTGGGCCAGCGATCTGGCCTCCTGGGCTATTCCGGAGGAGATTCTCGCAGGAGCTCCCGAGTCGCCATGGATCCATCCGGTGAAGATGTTCACCGTTACTGGTGAGATAACCGAGTCACCATCCCATCTGCGAGCCCGCGAGGCGCTACCTTCGGGCGGGGCGGTCCTGGATGTGGGCTGTGGTGGGGGTCGCGCCAGTATGGCGCTGGTCCCACCTGCTGCCATGCTCACCGGGGTTGATGAGGAACAGCCCATGCTCGATCGGTTCGAAGCCGCCGCACTTGAGCGCGGTGTCGCACATGCGCAGATCCTGGGTCGATGGCCCGCGGTGGCCAATGTGGCGCCTCGCGCCGATGTCGTGGTTTGTCATCACGTGTTGTACAACGTGTCGGATCTGGTGCCCTTCATCCGAGCGCTGGACGACCATGCAGGCAAACGCGTTGTTATCGAGATCCCCACGACCCATCCGCTCAGCCACATGGGTCCCCTATGGAAGCAGTTCTGGGATCTCGACCGTCCAAGTGGGCCAACGGCCCACGATGCCGTCGAGGTGATCGGATCGGTCGGCATTGAGGCTCAGCTCGAGATCTGGCAGGACGATGAGTTCAGCGCCCGCGCTCTGCTGAGCGCGCAGGAGCAGGCGCATTACGCCCGCATCCGGTTGTGCCTACCGGCTGAGCGAGAGGCTGAAGTAGCCGCTTTCCTGGCCGACGCTCCCCCACCACCACCACGACAGACGGCCACCATCTGGTGGGACAAACTGCCTCAAGATCGGCTCTGACCTGCACAAAGTCCGAATTTCTGGGTCAACTTCAGGGTCATCGCTGCCGATATCTCCTTTGTAACTTGTGGTGACTGATGCTCCTATGGGCAGAATGTCCAGATAGGACGAGGAGAAGTTGTGCGGCTCAGGGTGTGGATCACGGCGGTTGTTGCGTGCGCAACAGCCCTCACCGGCGTAGCCCTCACCCCGGCCCAAGCCGGCTCCGTCGGTCCAGCCCTGGTCACCACGACGACCGTCACAAGTGGTCCGGTCGGCACCCAGCCGCCTCGACGCATGGTCACCGGCTGGCTTCCCTACTGGAACATGTCTGCAGCGATGTCGTCGGTCACCGCCAACGCGAAGGTGTTCACCGACGTCTCACCGTTCTGGTTCAGCGCCTCCGGAACAGCCCCGTCAATCCACATCAACAGCCAGACGTCCGGAATCGACGTTCCCGGGGTCGTGCGAAAGCTTCACTCCCTCGGACTCCAGGTCATCCCCACGGTCACCGACGGCACCCACTGGATGCAGATGTCGACGCAGATGTCAGGAAGCTACAACCGTGGCCTTCTGGTCTCGCGACTGGTCAGTGTTGTGACCTCCAACAACTTCGATGGCATCGATCTTGACTGGGAGCAATTCGCATTCAATGACGGGTCCTCCACGTGGAGCACAACCCGGCCACGCTGGATTGCCTTCGTCCATGATCTGGCTGGCGCATTGCACTCACGTGGCAAGGTGCTGTCCGTCACCGCACCCGCGGGCCTGCAAACTCAGAAGGATTCAACCGGCTACTGGGTATACGCGTGGAGTGCAATCGGTCCGGATGTCGATCGTCTGCGCGTGATGGCCTACGACTACTCGGTGGACTCGGCCGGCCCTATCGCACCGATGTACTGGGTGGATCCCGTCGTGGCACATGCGGTCACTCAGGTGGATCCAGCGAAGATCCAGATCGGAGTCCCCAGTTACGGCCGGGACTGGCTGACGTCACTGTCCGGCACGTGCCCGAACCAGGCACCTGCGGGTGCCACCTCTACTCAGTCGGCCGCACTGTTCGACAAGCTCGACTGGGCATCGCGTCGACATGAGTTCGATGCCCGCTACTCGTCCTCCTTCATCTCCAACCTCTTCGTCAGTGCCGCAGCGACCGTTCCCGGCATCTCGCTTCCGCAGCGGGCAGTCTCAACCTGGGACTCCACCGTCAAGGAACGCACATACACGTATCAGGTCGGATTCTCGGGCAGATATCAAAAGCCCACGGTATCCACCACAGCCGTAGCCGGTATTTCGACTGGGAACGCCATCAACGTAACGAGTACGGCTGGCTTCCCTGTCGGCACCCATGTCAGTGGTTCCGGGCTCGCCGCGGGGGCAACCGTGACTGGACTGCGCACAAATGCACTGGTGATCTCACCTCGGAACACCGGATCGGTGACCGGTCAGATCACTGGCACCACCTCGGTCACCGTGGCCGCTACAGGTGATGCAAAGTCATCAGCGGTAACTGTTGCCAGCGCGACCGGGATCAGCATCGGATCAACGGTGACGGGCACTGGCATCGGCGCCAAGGCAACTGTCACCGCGATCAACGGCACCAACATCACTCTGAGCGTGCCCAATACCGAAGCGATCGCAACCAACATAACGTTCACGACCACGCACACCACCACCGCAGTCGGCGGTGTCAAGGGAGCAAGCTCACTGGTGGTGAGTTCGATAACGGGTATCAC
>CAXBQZ010000012.1:0-46684 GCA_963978055.1 uncultured bacterium | reverse complement strand
AGGCAGGCCGGGTTGGAACGCTCATCCCCAGCACCGTCATAAAGTTACCGACACCGTTGACCCCCGGAGCCCGCCAGCCGTTCTCAATCTCGGTCCCCGTTGCTGACCTGGGCCTACCTCCACATGCCGACGCTGTGTTCGTCATCGGTGTGCAAGCAAGTGCCGACGTCCCTGGTGATGGTCTATCCGTGACGCGCGTCGATCTGGTTAGAAGCTTCATCCCATGGTTCCCCGACGCGAGCAGCGTTTCACCTTCTCACGTGCTGTGGCTTTACCCCCTGTCCTCGGCACCCGCTCGATTGCGGGATGGGATCTTTCTGGACGACCATCTGGCCCATGAACTGAGCCCCACCGGTCGGCTAACTCGTCTGTTAAATCAGGCAGCCGCCCACCCCGCCTCCGTCAGCTGGGTTATTGATCCAGCACTACTTGAGGCGGTGCTGGACATGTCCAACGGATATGGCGTCCAGGCCCCTGATGGCACCATCACCCAGGGTGTGGGCAGGGCTGACGCGGGTTCCTGGCTTGCCAGACTTCGAACGCTGACGGCATCGGCAGAAGTCTCGACAACTCCCTACGCCAACCCTGATGTTGTTGCACTCCATCGTGCAGGACGCGATGTAGACATCGCCCTCGCGACAACAACCGCCGCCCAGGTGCCCGGGACGATCCTCGGTCGCGGAGTATCCTCGGGCCTGGCCTGGCCACCAGATGGTCTCACTGATGACGGCACGCTGGACGTCATGCGCGCTGCTGGCTCACGTGCGGTGGTTCTCTCAGGTACGCACATGGTGCCCACAACCAAACTCGACTACACCCCGAGTGGATCGGTGGATCTGGTGAACGGCGTGTCACCACTGCGAGCCATCGTGAGTGATCCTGCATTGACGTATCTGGCCAGCACGAAACCAGCCGGAGACGCCGATGCGTATCTCGGCACTATCGTTCAGGGACAAGAGTTTCTGGCCGAACTGGCAATGACCTGCCTGGAACTTCCCAACAGTCCTCGGACGATCGTTGTTGCACCATCTCTTGACTGGGAGGTATCGCCGGCTGGCGGCACGATGATCGCTGCGATCACCTCCTCGCCGTTTGCACGACCGGAAACCCTCGGCGCAGTCCAGTTGGCAGAACCCAGCGATGTGCCGCGTACACATCTGGACTACACCCAGGTGCAACATGAGCTCAGTCAGCAGTATCTGCGGCAGATCAGTCACGAGCGAGCCCAACTGGCGCTGGTCAGAGCGGTGGCACCTGACCCAGCCGGTGTGGCTTCTGCGAGCCTGGAGGCTGCACTTACCCGAGCTGAGTCGGCATCCTGGCGAACAGAGCCCGAGACAGGTGAGCGGCTGCTGCAGGCAACCTCGAATGCCATCGCTGCGGACATTGGAAGGATCCGAATCCTGTCCAACGCACCCATCACTCTGCCCGGCGATCAGGGTGTCATCCCAGTCACCATTGCCAACGACCTTGATCGTGCGGCAAGAGTTGGTGTGCGCCTGAGTTCAACTCCATCCATGCGCTTTCAAGCCGCCGATATTCCTGCCGTCACGCTGGCGCCCGGCCAGAAGGAGACTCTGGAGGTAAGTGCTCGCGTCGTCGGAAGTGGCCCCATCCAGGTGAAGATTGGCTTGCTCACCCCCGAAGGAGCACCTTTCGGAAAGGCTGTAGCCACGCAGGTACGATCCGCCGCGTACGCCCATGCCGCACAGTGGGTCGTTATTGCGTTCTTCGCAGCCCTTGTCCTGTTGATGGTTCGAGGTGCTCTTGCCCGGCGATCAGCTGAGCGGGCACGGTAAGCCTGATGACGTCTGAGAATCCGTCCACTCCAGGGTGGTCCGAAGATGAGCTCATTGAGGAGCTCTCCGAGGAGCTCGCTGGAGATCTCGTCACCGATGCACCGCCAGCCGTCTCGGTAGCCGCTGGTCAGTCACCGGGCACCACAACCGGCCGCAACAGTGCCCTGCAGTCGAGTGTGGTGATGGGCGCAGGCACAGTTCTCTCCCGCACGGGCGGCGTGCTTCGCGGAATCGTTCTGGCAGCTGCCCTTGGCGCAGGAACCGTTGCCGACATGTTCAATCTGGGCAACACGCTCCCGAACGTCGTATACATCCTGGTTATCGGAGGAGCCCTCAACGCAGTCTTCATTCCCCAGTTGGTTCGCCACATGAAAGATGACGCCGACAATGGGGATGGCTATGCGAACCGGCTGATCACGCTTGTAAGTCTTCTGCTGCTGGCGGTGACTATTGCGGCGGTAGTGTGCGCCCCCTTCATCGTTCGGATTTACGCCAGCCCGCACTACACCGCTCAGCAATTGGCGCTGGCGACAGCATTCGCCCGACTGTGTCTGCCGCAGATCTTCTTCTACGGCGTTTACACGATGTTGTCTCAGGTCCTCAATGCCCGTGGCCATTTCGCCATGCCCATGTTCGCGCCGATCGTCAACAACATCGTGGCCATCATCACGTTCGTGCTGTTCATCGTCATCGCCGGGCCGACGGCCGGTGCTGACGGACGTCTGGAACCGAATCAAGTCACGCTGCTGGGTGTTGGCACGACCCTCGGCGTGGTGGCCCAGGCGCTGGTTCTGGTCTTTGTCCTGCGGACAGTTCAGTACAGTTACCGACCAACCCTGCAGTTCAAGGGTGCAGGTTTGACGACGGCAGGGTCGTTGGCTTTCTGGACCGTTGGTCTGGTGGCAGTGAATCAGGTGGCATACGCGGTCATCGTACGGTTGGCCACGGGCGTGAATGCGTTCTCGCAGAATCAGGGACTCACCGCAGCCGGTCTCACCTCTTACACCAATGCGCACCTGATGTTCATCCTGCCTCACTCAGTGATCACCGTGTCGATCGTTGCAGCCCTGCTTCCACGCATGAGCCGGGCGGCACATGAGCGTGACTACCGAGACCTTGCTCGGGATCTTTCTGCCGGGATGAGATCAGCCAGTGCTCTGATCATCCCGTCCGCTGTTGCCATGATGGTGCTTGGAACACAGGCGGGAGTACTCCTATTCAATTACGGACAGACCTCAACTGAATCGGCTCGCATCACCGGTGCACTGGCATCGGTTTTCGCTCTCGGACTCCTTCCGTTCACCCTCTACTACGTCATCCTCCGAGGGTGGTATGCCCTGGAGCAGACTCGGACCGCGTTCTGGGTAACAGTGGTGCTCAATGCATTGAACCTCGCACTTGCAGTGCCGATGTTCGAGTTGTACTTCTCCCGAAACCCCGGTCCCTCGGCACTGGCACTGCTCGCTCTCGGATACGTACTGGCCTACTGGATAACACTGGTCGTTGCCTGGATCGTGATCTCAAGGAAGCTCGGCGGACTCAACACTCGCCGGACCGTTCGATCGCTCATCCGCATGAGTGTCGCCGGCCTGCTGATGCTGTTGGTGATGCGTGGAATACAGATCCTGATTGTGGATCACCTGCCCGGCGGTGCACGAATCGGAGCGATCTTTGACATCCTCATCGTCGGCGCCATCGGCACCGTCGTCTACCTATTCGCAGCGAGCAGGATGCGCATCAATGAGGTCAACGACGTTATCGGCATGATTCGAAAGCGGATCGGCCGCTAGTCCAGATTGATAAATCCGATACCTTCTCCCGACCGTTCGGGCGGGCAAAGGCATCAGAACCTCGCCTACCATGGTTGAGTGACCACGTCTTCCCCAGCGCGGCAGCGTAAGACCACACCTGCGCCGGACACCCTCGTGTTGGACCGCTACCGGCTGGTCGACAAGGTTGGCGATGGTGCAGGAAGTTCAGTGTGGCGGGCCTTCGATGAGCGGCTGAAGCGGGCAGTCGGAGTGCGCCTACTTGCACTCGATGATCCGCGCAGTCGCGAACTTCGGGATAAGGCCCAGGCAGCTGCGCGGGTGTTTGACCGTCGTGCCGTTCCGATTCTTGACGTCGTGGACGATCGCTCCCGCGGACTTCTTGTTGTCATCTCCGAATGGGTTGATGGAGCCACCCTCAGTGAGTTCCTGACCGCCCGAGGTGATGTCACAATGCCGCCGGTGGAAGCGGCAACGCTTTCACTCGAGGTTGCCAGATATCTGTCTGCCGTTCATGCTGCTGGACAGAGCCACGCTCATCTGCGGCCCGACTCGGTCATGATCGGACATGACGGTGAGGTCCGAGTTCGCGGCCTGGGTGTCGATCAGGCCCTGTATGGGATCTACCCCGACACGACACCCGAACTGGCAGATGTCCATGCCTGCGGCGCCATCCTCTACGCCACACTGACCAACCGTTGGCCTGAACGTGAGGCGGTGGCCGGCCTGAGCGGTGTTCCGATGGTTGACAACCATGCACCGTGGCCGAGTCGGGTCATCGCCGACGTGCCGGAGATGCTCGATGAGATCTGCGTGCGTGCACTACTGACCACGCCGACGCCCAAAGGACTCGAGTCTTTCGATGACGTGGACGAGCTGGTGGACGAACTCACCGCGGTCGTCACCCTGCCTGGAGCGAAGAGGAGGCCGGTTCGTGCCCGTCGCACAGCACTGCGGATCGGGAGTGTCCTTCTGTTCTCGGCAGCTGCGGTGGGTCTGGCTGGACTTGGTGTGAGCCTCATGATGGGACTTGGCAGCGGCCCACTGCTCGTTCCGCGGCCTGAGGCACCCGGCGCGACGGCGAGTCCGACACCCACTCGAACCACGCCGGTGACCACCCCGGCCGAAAGTCAGATTTCTATCATCTCGGCCAAGGACGTCGATCCCTACGGGAACAATGATGAGAACCCTGCCGAGGCACCACAGGCCTTCGACGATGACCCCGCCACCGCCTGGCACACGGTGGTTTACCGGAAAGCAGATATGTCCGGTAAGAAGGGCGTAGGGCTGATGTTCGACCTCGGCACCTCTCGTCCCGTATCGGCCGTGCAACTGAGTCTCGTTGGCAATGGCACTGATGTCACAGTGGCCGCCGCCAACGACCCCACGATCGCACCGGAGACCTGGCAGGTTCTCGGACAGGCAACGGCTGCCGGTGCCGACCTGCGCCTGCGCCTGCCCTCGCCGGTGAACACCCAGTACGTCCTCGTGTGGTTCACCCACCTGCCTGTATCTCCATCAGGTGGCTACCAGGGCGGAATCAGCGAGATCAAGATTCTCGGCTAGTGCCCGGGCACTCCTGCGTCCCCGCGGAGTGAGTTACGCCTTTGACGCTTTTGCCACCAGGTCACACCAACGACCACTGCAATCACCACAACGATGGCCAGCAGAATGGGTGCGATGATCGCAAGGACGCTTGCGATCAGTGCAACCACATCCTCGACGAGGCTCACAGTTGGCCCGCCGACACCAACTGTTCCCACATTGATGACAGGGCGACTCACAGTCTTGACGCCATGGACGGTACCGGCCGTGATGATGCCGGCAGCGACGCCCACCCACGGGGGCATATTCGTCAGCGTGCCTAGACTTCCGGCAGCCAGAAATGCCCCCGCAGCCGGCCTGATCACGGTGGCAATCACATCGTTGATCGAATCAACTCCCGGAACCTTGTCGGCAAAAAACTCAACCGCCAGCAGGACGGCCAGGACAATGAGGATGGGAGTCTGGCCGAGTGCATCGAAGGGAGGTGCGACCGTCAAGTGTCCGGTGTGAATCAACACGCCAACCACCATCAGCGGAATGTAGGCGTTGAGTCCGGCGGCACCCGCAAGGCCGAGCCCAGTGAGAACGGCCGCTGTCATGTCCACGACTTCAGGGTACGGGGCAGAGTCGGTCGACGTCGCGCAGGCCGTTGACCTTCACGGAGCCGTAGTCTGGTGACATGCCTGCTGAGCCTCCTGCGCTCCCCGCATTGACTGGGGATCAGCCCAGACGCACGGATCAGGAACTGCTGAGCGCACATGTCCAGGGGGACCCTGAGGCGTTCAATGAATTGGTCCGCAGGCACCGGGATCGCCTGTGGGCAGTGGCACTTCGAACCACCGGAGATCCTGAGGAGGCCGCTGACGCCCTACAGGATGGGTTGATTTCGGCATTTCGCAATGCAGCTGGATTCCGCGGCGACTCAGCCGTGACCACCTGGCTCCATCGGGTGGTTGTCAACGCCAGCCTCGACCGGCTGCGGCGCCAACGCGTACGACCGACCGTCGAGCTACCCGAGGAGACGGCTGATTCAGGTTTTCGGGGCCTGGCCGAAACCCGTGACGACATCCACACGTTCGAACTCAGGTACGAGATTGAACGGGCGTTGGCGGCGCTCCCCATGGACCAGCGGGCAGCCATCGTCTTGGTGGATATCGAGGCGATGTCCGTGAGTGAGGCGGCCGAGATTCTGGGTGTTCCCGAGGGAACTGTGAAGAGTCGCTGTGCGCGCGGGCGGGCAAAACTTGCCACCGCATTGGCGGGGCTGCGGAACCCGGACGTCATTGCAGACGTCACAGTTCAGACGGCAGGTGAGTCAGGTGCGCAGAACGCGCCCGATCCGGATCAGGGAGGTGCTCGATGACAGATAGCGAGCTGCCTGAGCCGCCACAATTCGGCCTCGAATCAGCTGATGCCAGCCCTGCTGATCACGACTGGGTTTCCGAACTCCTCGGCTCACTGCGCGAACAGGATCCGGCCATTCCCACCGAGGTCGCTGCTCGACTTGATCAAGCCTTGGCCGGCTTGGCGGTGCAATCAGGCCCCGGCGCGTCCACGACCTCCCCGGGCCGCATCAATCGATGGATCGCCATCGCCGCAACAGCAGCGATGCTGCTCGGCGGGACCGCTCTCTACCAACAGGTGACCTCCTCGGATTCCAATTCTGGATCTGCAGTGGCCGCGAACGGTTACACGGCACCGCTTTCACCACTGGCATCAGATTCACTGGCAGCTGGGACCGCCTCCACCCCGGTCACCACATCGGCCCGTCCGGACGCAGTCGACATCATCAATGGATCGGCGGTGGCCCTATCCAAGGGGTCGGTCGTTGGCCCTGTCAGCTCTGCACTGAAGGCGGCCGTACCGCCGCCCGTCCCAACCAAAACAGCCGTACCGCTGCCCGTCCCAACCACAGCAATGGCTGACAGTTCCACATCGAGCACCACTGAACTATCGACAGCCAGGAACTGGTCCGATTGTCTCGTGGCCCTCGGCGTCACTCCCGCTGAACCGACAGCAGTCATCACGGGCGTCACGTTCGAGGGACAAACCGCAGATGTGCTCGTTCGGACGTCCACCTCATCGGGTGTCGATATCTGGGTAGTCGCTAGCGGCTGCTCTCGAACGAGCACACGGCTCTTGGACCATGAGATCCAAACGTCCTGACCTCTGACAATGCCCTGCCGCTGTGCCGGAATGAATCCCCGCCTAAGATCGTTGCAGTGGCCAGTCTTGATCTGATCGGCCGTCATTGAAGGGTTCTCACGTGGGCGACGTTCGTAATGTCATCATCATCGGTTCCGGTCCAGCGGGCTACACCGCAGCTATCTACGCCGCCCGCGCACAACTCGAACCACTCCTGTTTGAGGGGGCGGTAACCGCCGGTGGCGCCTTGATCAACACCACTGAGGTGGAGAACTTCCCCGGGTTTGAGGACGGCGTCATGGGTCCCCAACTCATGGAGAACATGCGGGCGCAGGCCGTTCGCTTCGGAACCGAGATGATCACTGACGATGTGGTCGAGATCAACACCGACGGAGCCATCAAGACAGTCAAGGATGGAGCCGGAAATACCTACCAGGCCCACAGCCTGATCCTGGCCATGGGATCCGGATACCGTGAACTTGGGCTTCCCAATGAGAAGCGACTGTCGGGTCATGGTGTGTCATGGTGTGCCACCTGTGACGGCTTCTTCTTCCGTGACCAGAACATCATCGTCGTCGGTGGCGGTGATTCCGCACTTGAAGAGGCCACCTTCCTGACCCGGTTCGCACACGTCACTCTCGTCCATCGTCGTGACTCACTTCGGGCAAGCAAGATCATGCAGGAGCGAGCGATGAACGATCCGAAGATCACCTTCGCCTGGAACTCGGAAATTGCGGAGATCCTCGGTGAGGACCGGGTCTCAGGTGTGATCCTTCGCGACACGCTCACCGGTGACACCCGCGAACTCGCCGTCACCGGGATCTTCATCGCCATCGGTCATGATCCACGCTCAGAGCTGGTCGTGGGACAGGTCGACCTCGACGAATCTGGTTACGTCCTTGTTCAGGACCGAAGCACCCGTACCAACGTTGACGGGGTTTTCGCCTGCGGGGATCTGGTCGATCACACCTACCGGCAGGCAATCACGGCCGCCGGCTCAGGATGCTCGGCAGCACTGGACGCCGAGCGGTGGCTGGCGGCCCGAGAGGCCTGAGTCGCGGCCGACACGTCCATCCGCACAGGAACTCCGGACGGATGGACGATAATGGACGCAGATACCGGGTTTGTGGGTCCGGAAGCGTAAGTTTTGTTAGGCACTGAGAACACCTCACGTCACCTGAAGCGACGTGTGTAAGCACTGATCGAACCCGAGAACCACATGTGAGAAGAGGACAGACGATGGGGATAGCAACGAAGACCGTGACGGATGCCACGTTCACTGATGACGTACTGATGAGCGACAAGCCTGTACTCGTCGACTTCTGGGCCGAGTGGTGTGGCCCGTGCAAGATGGTTGCTCCGGTTCTGGAGGAGATCGCTGCGGACAACGCCGATAAGTTGATCGTTGCCAAGCTCAACATCGACGAGAACCCTCAGATTGCGGCCAACGAACGCATCATGTCGATTCCGACCATGAACGTTTACAAGGGCGGTCAGTTGGTAAAGCAGATCGTTGGTGCCAAGCCAAAGGCTGCACTGCTGGCCGACCTCGCCGAGTTCCTGTAGGTCCACATGTCTTCTCCCGCCTCACGGCGTGGGGATTCCGGCGCGGCGGTTGCGGAGATCTGCGATCGCCTACGCCGCTTGGGACTCCTTTCCGATGTCGGCAGTGCGCCGAACCCCTCGCCCCCAGTCTTCGATGATGCCGTGGATCAGGCTGTCCGCGCATTTCAACAACAGCGTGGGCTCACGGTCGATGGCATCGTTGGTGTTCAGACCTTCCGACATCTGGAGGAGGCGCGCTGGCAACTCGGTGATCGAATCCTGTCATTTCGTGCAGGTTGGCTGATTTCCGGTGACGACGTCCGGGCCCTGCAACAGCGGTTGGCCGGGCTCGGATTTCACCTCGACCGAATTGACGGCATCTTCGGACCACAGACTGATCGGGCACTTCGCGAGTTCCAACGCAGTGTCGGGGTCAATGCCGACGGTACCTGCGGACCGGAGACCTATCGTGCACTAGCCCGACTCGCCCGCACGATGAGTGGGGGTGCAGTCAGTTCCACAACTCTTCGCGAACTCACCGTTCTCGAGACCCTGTGCACGGGTGTGGCAAACAAAGTTGTCGTGATTGATCCAGGTCATGGTGGTGAGGACCGGGGACTGACCCACGGTGAACTGTCTGAGTCATCGGTTGCCGCCGACCTGGCAAGACGAGTCGAGGGTCGACTCGCCGCACTTGGCGTCCAAGTCCTGTTGACCCGAGCCCTTGAGGCACCTCGAAGCCTCGATGAGAGTCAACGCGCCGCCTTCGCCAACAACACCTCAGCAGATCTCGTCCTCTCGGTTCATGTCGACTCGGTAGACACCCCACATGCCGCCGGATGCGCAACCTTCTATTACGGAGACCCACTGGCCGGAACCGGCTCACGCCTGGGTGCCCGATTTGCTGAGATGGTGCAGGAAGAGATCTGCCTGCGCACGGATTTCACCGATTGCCGAACCCATGCCAAGACGTGGGACCTACTACGACTGACCCGCATGCCAGCAGTCCGGATCGAGTGTGGCTACCTGTCGAATCCACGTGACGCCCAGCGGTTGAGCGATTCAGCCTTCCGCGATGCAGTCGCTGAGGGAATCGCTGCGGCCGTGGTGCGATTCTTCGCTCCCGATCCCGAACATAACTGATCTAGTTCAGATCCTGGCGTTGCACAGTTCCCAACTGCGGACGACGTCCTCGCAGCCTCTCAAGCGCCGCCTCAACCACATCCTCACGCCAGCTCACTGCTGACTTCAAATCGAGCCGAAGGCGTGGGGTGAGCACATGGGGTCGTACCGTCGTGAAACCCACAGCACGAAGGAATTCCGCCGGCACAAGGCAGCCGGAACCGCGCTCACCAGCAGTATTTTCACGGGCCACCACCTCCAGTGCCCGTACCCCTCGTCTGCTGATATCAGCCGCCGCACTCTGTACCAGGATTCGGCCGTATCCACGGCCGCGATATTCCGGGCGCACATAGGCGGTGGCCAATGCCACCGAATCAGCAGCAACCGGGGCGGTTGGAAAGCCTGCCAAGCCCGGTAGGTAGGCAGGTGGGGCATATGTGATGTAACCAGCACATTCATCATCGCTGTAGATCAACTGACCACATGATCCCCAGTCGAGCAGGGTCTGTGAGAGCCACTGCGCCTTCGCCACACGACCCGTGCCATCACGCTCTGCACGGGCACTGTTCACCGCATCGAGCTCCCAGCGCGTACACGCCCCACACGCCGTAGGGAGTTCGCTGAGGTTGTCACGGGTGAGGGGGCGAATCTGACGTGGATTAGCCATGTGAACTCATTGGCAGCCGACCCCACATCGCGCCTCCCATGACGAATAAGGCATCCTTGGGATGGTACTTCGCCGACGCCGCCGACGTACAGAGCATTCAGATCGCAACCTGGTTGGCGGTGACACCATGACGCAGACCCCGCAGAACTCCGGCGCGGGCCCACACTCCTCGACAACGAGGCTGGATCCGTGGCTCACCCACTACGCCGACCGCACCCGGGGGCTCTCGTCATCGGCCGTCCGTGCACTCTTCGCAGTCGCTTCTCGACCCGAGGTCGTGTCCCTGGCTGGTGGGATGCCCTACGTGTCGGCCCTGCCTATGGACTCCATCGCCGAGGCCAGTGCCCGCATCATCCGCGACCGCGGTCACATCGCCCTTCAGTACGGTTCTGGGCAGGGTGATCCACAACTACGCGAACTCATCCTCGATGTTCTTGCTCCGGTGGGAGTGCGATCGCATCCTGACGACATCATCGTGACAGCTGGCTCGCAGTTGGCACTCGATCTGGTGGTGCGCGTCTTCTGTGATCCCGGAGATGTCGTCCTGGTTGAGGCCCCCACATACATCACCGCACTCAGCGTCTTCTCGTCCTACCAGTGTGAGGTCGTGCACGTCCCCATGGATGAACATGGGCTTGAGCCAACGGCGTTGCGTGAGGCGATCGCGCAGGTACGTGCCGAGGGCAAGCGGGTGAAGCTGGTCTACTCGATTCCCTCATTCCAGAATCCCGGTGGAGTCACCCAGACTGCCGAGCGTCGACGGGAAATCCTCGAGATTGTCACCTCGGAGAACGTACTGCTGCTCGAGGATGATCCCTATGGGCTGCTCAGTTTCGATGGAACAGTCCCGCGGGCAATCCGAGCCGATGACGCAGAGGCCGTCATCTATCTCGGTACCTTCTCCAAGACGATTGCCGCAGGCCTACGGGTGGGCTGGGCCGTGGCACCACATGGAGTCCGCGACAAACTTGTTCTCGCCAACGAGACAGCCACCCTATGTCCAAGCAATCTGACTCAGTTGATCATCGCGGATTACCTGGCCAACTCGCCCTGGCTTGATCAAGTGAAGGTATTCCGGGAGCTGTATCGGGAGCGACGAGACGCTCTGATCGGTGCGTTAGCGCGATACATGCCTGCAGGAACCACCTGGACTCAGCCGTCGGGTGGGTTCTACTCATGGATCAGTCTTCCCCCCGGTCTGGACTCAGCGGCTATGCTGCCCCGAGCAGTCTCGGCTCGGGTCGCCTACGTTCCGGGGACGGGTTTTTTCGCAGATGGCCAGGGCCATGATGCTCTTCGGCTGTCCTACTGCTACCCCGAACCAACACGGATTGACGAGGGTGTGCGTCGGCTGGCCGAGGTGGTCAATGCCGAACTCGACATGGTCCAACTCTTTGGTACAGCCCCAGCCACAGGTCATGCGGCGATCGCACCCAACACGGATCTGGCGTAGGGAGACGGATATGGCACCACACACCATCGTCATCCTCTCGGGTGGACTCTCACCTGAACGCGATGTGTCTCTGCGTTCGGGTCGCCGCATCGCTGACTCACTGCGCGGCAGAGATCTCGATGTCGAGGTGATGGACGTGGACGATGAACTAGCCGAACGACTCAGCTCACGACGCCCCACCTGTGTTATCCCCCTTGTCCACGGGGTGGCGGGTGAAGATGGTGAACTCGCCGCACTCATCAGCGCCCTTGATCTTCCACATGTGGGATCCAGTGCCGATGGCTGTAGACGAGCGTTCAACAAACCGACGGCCAATGATGTGGTGCGATCAGCCGGGATCGCTGTTCCGGCGTTCGTCGTGCTGGAGCAGCAGGACTTTCGATCCAAGGGTCCCACCGAGGTCCTTGCAGATGTCGTCGCGCAGTTGGGGCTTCCCCTGATCGTGAAGCCCGCCCAGGGCGGGAGCTCCCTGGGGGTGAGCCTCGTACACACGGAACAGGAATCTGCGTCCGGCATGGTCAACGCCTTCGCATATGACGATCGTGTAGTTGTTCAGAAGTACATCTCAGGTACCGAAGTCACCGTTGGCGTACTGCAAACCCGAGACGGCCTTCGTGCCCTACCGGTGATCGAGATCCATGCCGACGGAGGTGTCTACGACTACGACGCCCGCTATACCGCCGGATCGACCGAGTTCACTGTTCCGGCCAATCTGTCACCGGCAATCTTGGCCACCTGTGCCCAGGTGGCAATCACCGTTCATACAGCTCTTGGGCTGAGGCACTGGTCTCGCAGCGATCTGATCGTGGACCCGGATGGTCAGGTGTGGTTCCTCGAGGTGAACGTCTCGCCTGGGATGACGGAGACGTCGACCTACCCTCAGGCGGTGGCGGCGGCGGGTCTGCAGATGGGTGCGGTTGTCGAGGAGCTTATTGATCTCGTTCTTGTAAACCGCTAATCCCTTGTGCCACAACGAATTACCTGCCTAGCATTGCTACGGCCTCGGATCGAGCAATGCAACGATTCTCTCGAGATCGTCCAAGGTTGCAAACTCAATGCTGATCCGACCCTTGGACTTACCTGCCTCCACCTTGACTCGGGTCTCCAACTTGTCACTGAGTCTTTCGGCAAGATCTGCCAATCCGGGCGCTACCGGTCCTCGAGGACGAGACACCCTCGTTCGGGCCCGACCATCTGCGTCCCCTACAGCGACAATTTCCTCAACTGCTCGAACCGAGAGGCCTTCGGCAACTATTCGAGCCGCCAATCTCTCCATCGCCTCTGGATCATCAAGTCCCAGCAAAGCGCGGGCATGCCCAGCCGACAGCACTCCGGCGGCAACCCGGCGCTGGACTCCTGGCGGAAGACGAAGTAGGCGGATGGTGTTCGTGACCTGGGGTCGGCTACGGCCGATGCGGTTGGCCAACTCCTCCTGACTGCAGCCGAAGTCGTCAAGCAGTTGCTGGTAGGCGGCAGCCTCCTCAAGAGCGTTGAGCTGCGATCTGTGCAGGTTCTCCAGCAGAGCATCGCGCAGCATGACGTCATCTGCCGTGTCCCGCACGATGGCCGGAATCACGGTGAGGCCAGCCTCCCGGGAGGCCCTCCAACGCCGTTCACCGGCGACCAATTCGTATTCCGGCCCATCGTCAGCAACACTGCTGGGACGAACGACGATGGGTTGCAGAAGACCTATTTCACGGATGGAGAACACCAGTTCGGCCAGAGCATCCTCGTCAAAGACCGTTCTCGGCTGGCGACTATTCGGCCGAATACTGTCAATTGCAAGCTCGGCGTATCGGACACCATCCACCATTTCGAGTGCAGGCGACATGAGCGCATCAACGGCGCGATGTGATGACCCGGCCGGCAGGGTGGGCATGGTCACCTCTACCCGCGGGTCCTCGATCTCCGTGGAGCCGGTGTCAACCTCATCACGTGCGGGCGACCCGGGGATGAGGGCCCCAAGCCCTCGACCAAGTCCTCGTCGCTGATTCACGCCTACCTCTTTCACCTATCGTTAATCGATGCTAGTCAACCGGTCGGGCCGCGAGTTCACGAGCGGCTTCCAGGTAGGACAGTGCGCCAGATGAGCCGGGATCGTAGGTAATCACCGTCTGGCCGTAAGACGGAGCCTCCGATACGCGCACAGAACGCGGAATGGCAGTGGCAAGTACTCGGTCACCAAAGTGGTGGCGCACCTCATCTGCCACCTGTGCTGCGAGCCGCGTACGAGCGTCGAACATCGTCAGCAGGATCGTGGAAAGGCGAAGTCCGGGGTTGAGATCCTCAGCGACGAGGTTCACTGTGCGCATGAGCTGTCCAAGGCCCTCAAGTGCGTAGTACTCACACTGAATGGGAATGAACACCTCCTGAGCGCACACCAGGGCGTTGAGGGTGAGTAATCCAAGGCTTGGTGGGCAGTCGATGAGCACGAAGTCGAGTCGTCCGTGAGCGGCCTCATGTTCGGTGAGATAGGCGGCCAATGCCTTGCGCAGGCGATATTCGCGAGCAACCACAGAGACCAACTCGATCTCTGCACCGGCCAGATCCAAGGTTGCTGGGGCACACCACAAACCCTCAATCTCAGGCACCGGCACCGCGACCTCCGACAGAGGTCGGCCATCAATGAGGACGTCGTAGATAGAAGGAACATCGGCGTGGTGCTCAACAGACAGCGCTGTTGAGGCGTTACCCTGCGGATCCAGATCGATTACGAGCACGGAAAGGCCTTGTAGCGCAAGGGCAGCCGCGATATTGACGGTGGTCGTGGTCTTGCCGACCCCACCCTTCTGGTTGGCCATGGTCATGATGCGGGTGCTGGCTGGTGCAGGTAGTGATCCAACTCGACGTTGCTTGATCTGGACCGCAGCCTCGGCCGCACGTGCCAGAGGCGTGTCATCAAGACTCATCTGCGATCACCACCGTCACCGAGCTGCTGTGTATGCCAGCAACTGGCATTACTGCTGGCTGCGTCTCTCCCTGCGGCCAGCCGAGGCCATGGGCGTCGTTCGTTCCACCCGTTGGCCATCCCAATCCGGGCGCCACGCTCATGTTGTCCATCAGCGTCTCCCTGAACGACGTGGTGCCTTCAACTTCATAATGCGCACCACAGTTGTAGGCGGATCGACCACCTGTGCTCCAACCATGAGAACCTGCGCACCTCCACCGCCCAACCGTTCCAACTCGGCTGAGGCCAGTGCAAGCTCAGCCTCGGCACTCTCACCTTTCAGAGCCAGCACAGTGCCACCAACTGTCGCCAAAGGCAATGTCCAGCCCACCAGTCGGTCCAGGGGGGCGACCGCACGCGCTGTGACAACATCCACCTGCAGGCTCACATCCTCCGCCCTTCCTCGCAGGATCGATACCCGATCCGCCAGCCCTAGTCGTTCAACCGCCTCGGTAAGAAAGGTTGCCCGACGCAGTAGCGGCTCCACCAAAATTACGGTCAAATCCGGTCTAACTAGGGCAATCGGGATGCCTGGTAGACCTGCTCCCGAACCTACGTCGGCCATGGTTGAGTTGGCCGACACCAGTTCCTCTACTACCGCGCTGTTGGCAACATGGCGACTCCACAGTCGATCAACCTCGCGTGGGCCGATGAGCCCTCGGGTCAGTCCATCGGAACCAAGGATAGAAACGAACTCAACGAGTCCGTCCTCTGCATGGGGATAACGCGCGATGAGCGCGTCCCGGACAGCACAATCCTCGGTGCCCATCGACGTCTAACCGACATTCCTCATCGTCTGGACCCTACTTAGCAGGCATAACCACAACGAAGCGGCGCGGTTCAACGCCCTCCGACTCACTCTTCTGGCCAGCCTCCGCAACGGCATCGTGCACGATCTTTCGCTCAAACGGCGACATCGGCTCGAGGCGTACTGGCTCCCCAGTCGAAGCCGCCCGATTGGCAGCTTCCACACCAAGTGCGTGCAGGGCGGTCCGACGATCGGCTCGGAAGCCGGCCACGTCCAGCATGAGACGCGACCGCTCACCGATCTCACGGGTAACTGCTAACCGCGTCAATTCCTGAAGTGCGTCCAAGACCTTGCCGTGTGGACCAACCAGTGCGTCCAGGTCACCGCCAACGATGCTGACAAGTGCGCGCTCCCCCTCCACGTCCATGTCGATATCGCCATCGAGATCTGCGATGTCGAGCAGGCCTTCGAGGTAGTCAGCCGCAACGTCCCCTTCGCGCTCAAGTCGCGCCACTGCCGATGTTTCACGGGAAACGTTCACGGTGGATGAATCACTCATTTCGATCTCCAAGTTCAGGGCTCCGTAACCAACACGGAACCGCACATCTACAACCTCACCGTTTCCGATGTTTCACGGGAAACAGTGCACAACTATGACTTCTTACGCTTGCTCCGAGACTGTTTTTTCGGTTGTTCGCGAGGGGTTGGTGATGTGATCTCCGTCGGTGCCGCCTCTGGGACAACCCCTCCGCTCTTGCGCAACTCCTTGGCCGCCTGGCGCGCCTGATAGGCCTCGTAGGCCGGGGTACCTGGCTGTGGGTTGTTGCGGATCACGTAGAACTGCTGTCCCATCGACCACAGGTTGGTGGTGAGCCAGTAGACAAGTACACCAACGGGGAAGTTGATACCCGTCACCGCAAAGAACAGCGGGAAGATGTAGAGCATCAACTTCTGCTGCTGAGCCATGGGGTTATCCCTGGCCATGTTCTTCACCATCAGTTGACGTTGTGTGGTGAAGGTGGTGAGCGTCATCAGCACGATCAGCGTGAAGGTCAGAACCCTGGTGTTCAGGGGGTTGGGCGTCTCATCTGCGTGCATGAAGACTGCGTAGATGGGGACGCCGAAGATCTGGGCATTGTGCGCCTGGTCCACCTGCTCCTGGGTCAAAACACCGTAGGGGATGCCCATCGCGATTCCCTGCAGAACGCGGAAGAGGGCATAGAAGATCGGCGCTTGGGCGAGCAGGGGGATACAGCTCGACAGGGGATTGGTGCCTGTCTCCTTGTAGAGCAGCATCATCTCCTGACTCTGACGCTCACGATCCCCGGCGTACTTGGTCTGAATCTCCTTGATCTTCGGCTGGAGGATCTGCATATTGCGCTGACTCTTGATCTGGCGCACGAAAAGTGGAATCAGGATGATTCGAATGACGATCACGAGGCCGACAATGGACAGGATCCAGGACCAACCCGAAGCCATCCCGATCTCTGCACCGATGACATTGTGAAACTGGACCAGGATCCACGAAACAATCGTTTCGAGCCAGGACAGGGGATTGAGATTCACTCAGCACTCCGAACGTCTAAGACGGGGGTAGAAACAGACATCGTGGAGGTGACGGGTTCAGATCGCCAACTGCCGCGCGGGGGAACCATATCCACTCCGCCAGGAGTCCATGGGTGACATCGACACAGTCGCCAGCTACCCAGCAGCAGACCCTTGATTGGCCCGTGCACCGTCAGTGCACCGACCGCATACTGCGAACAGGACGGGTAATATCGGCAGGTGGGTGCGCTCATGGGCGAAATCCACGTCTGATAGAACCGAATGGGAAGAATCAGCACCTGAGAGATCAACCGCGACACACGTTGCGCGGCCGTGATCGCAGTCCGTTCAGGATGCGGCGCAGCCAGATCAGCCACTGTGCACACCCCCTTGTGAGAATCCCAGGCGTGTCAAGGCCTTGTCTACATCCGACTCAAGTTCGACGGATGTCGCCGTAGCCGACGCCGGAAGGGCTCGAACCACGATACGAGTACCCCGGGGCAACGCATCCAGTTTTGACCACATGATATGCCGCAGGCGACGGGTCACCTGGTGGCGAATGACTGAACCACCTACTGCTGAACTTACAACAAAACCGACATTAGGGGAGATATCCCCTTTTTCCTGCCCCCGCAGCACATGCACGACAAGTCTAGGGCGACCCGCCCGGCTGCCCTCGGACACCGTCTCGCGAAAATCGCGGCTGCGCTGCATCCGGGCATCGCGCCGGCGCACGGCTACGTCAGGCTGAGAGCTCGGCACGGCCCTTGCGGCGGCGTGCGGACAGGATCGCGCGACCGGCACGCGTACGCATGCGAAGACGGAAACCATGCGTCTTGGCCCGCCGACGATTGTTCGGCTGGAACGTGCGCTTACTCATCGTTAACTCCGAAGTCTGACCAGTTGGTCTTGCGAAATGTGAGCATCACTCATGCACAAGGCGGAATCCGGGACTCTCACCCCAGATGGCACCACCGCACACCGACGCTCAGGTGAGCGCAGGCATACGGCAGAGTCCGACAGGTCGGCACACCAAAGGTACGGCCATCTACGCCGCAGGGTCAAACCGTAACGGTATCGCCGGGGCTGAGCCAGGCCATCGTTGCCGCAACTACCGGAATCGCTCATCATCTCTCATTGATCTCCAAGGAGATTGGAACGACACGCTGACGAGTCTGAGATCTTGTGGCAGACTCCACCCACGATCTGTGGACAACGGCTTGACGAACGCCCTATCCACAGGACTACGGTCAGCAGTCCAGCGTTATGGCACGGTATTTCCACCTCACCATGAGCGCAGATATCACTACAGACCGGACACCGATCGAACTGCAGGGCACCACTCCACATCTGTGGACGGTGGTGTGGAAGTTGACTGGACTTTAGCTAGCACGAGGGGATGCAGATGGCCGAGGAACTGGACCTGACCGATGTGTGGACGAGGGCTCTGGACTCACTTGGCGATGAGGGTATGACACCCCAGCAGCGAGCGTTTGTCTCACTGACCCGACCTCTGGCACTGGTTGAGGACACGGCCCTGGTGGCTGCCCCGAATGAATTCACCAAGGACGTCCTGGAGTCCAAGCTTCGTCCCCTGGTCGTTGACGCGCTCACCCGCACTATTGGTCGAGAGGTCCGCATCGCGGTCACAATCGACCCGGCTATCGCGCCATCCCTCGACGAAGACGCGACCGATGATCTCGCCGATTCCACCTACGCCGACGCGGTGGCTGAACCGTCCCCAGTAACACTTCCCGCAGTTGAGTCATCCCGTCCAGGTGCCGGCTCTCCTGGCACCCGTGGTGAAGAGTCCAGCCGACTCAATCCGAAGTACAACTTCGACACGTTCGTTATCGGCTCCAGCAACCGTTTCGCCCACGCTGCTGCAGTTGCCGTGGCCGAACAGCCTGCGCGGGCCTACAACCCACTGTTCATCTACGGTGAATCCGGTCTGGGCAAGACCCACCTGCTGCACGCCATCGGCCACTACACCCGCACCCTCTACGCCGGGTCTCGCGTGCGATACGTCAGCTCCGAAGAGTTCACGAACGAGTTCATCAACTCCATCCGCGATGACAAGGCAGCTGCGTTCCAGCGCCGATACCGCGATGTTGATGTACTTCTGGTCGACGACATCCAGTTCCTCAGCGGCAAGGTGCAGACACAGGAAGAGTTCTTCCACACGTTCAACACCCTGCACAACGCCAATAAGCAGATCGTGGTCACCAGTGACCTGCCCCCAAAGCAACTTCAGGACTTTGAAGATCGTATGCGGTCCAGGTTCGAGTGGGGCCTCATCACCGATGTTCAGCCGCCGGACCTCGAAACGCGTATTGCCATCCTGCGCAAGAAGTCTGCGCAGGAAAGACTTAGCGCACCACCGGAGGTCTTGGAGTTCATCGCTTCGAAAATCTCCTCCAACATCCGTGAGCTTGAGGGTGCGCTCATCCGCGTCACAGCATTTGCAAGTCTCAACAGGTCACCGGTAGATCTCGGCCTGGCCGAGGTTGTCCTGAAGGATCTCATTACCGATCAGGCGGGCCCGGAGATCACAGCCTCCATCATCATGATGCAAACAGCTATCTACTTTGGTGTCACTGTTGATGACCTGTGCGGCTCGAGTCGCTCGCGGGTTCTGGTAACGGCACGTCAGATCGCCATGTACCTGTGTCGGGAGCTCACCGATCTCTCCCTGCCCAAGATCGGTCAGGCTTTCGGTGGGCGTGACCACACCACAGTGATGCACGCCGACCGCAAAATTCGCCAGCTGATGGCCGAGCGTCGCAGCCTGTACAACCAGGTGACCGATCTGACGGCACGTATCAAGAGCACTGCGCGTAACTCAGCCAACTGACGAGTGTTACACAGCGTAATAATCTGTTGACGAACGGTCACACTCTGAGTTCACAGGCTGTGGACAGGCTGTGGACAGGCTCACCTAAGTGCCGCCGATCCTTATGGGGCTCTCGTGGACAGACTGGGGACGCTCCACCGAATACCTGATAGGTGCTGGGGATAAGCCATGCCAAAGCCGTTCACGCCCAATACTTTTCCACCTCTGCAACGGCTCATCCCTGCGTCATCCACACCCACCGAAGAACAACATTTGCCGCTCATCAGCGCTGATAGTGGTTATCCACAAGTTCCACAACACCTATGACTACTACTACACATCTCTAGTTCATGATTTTCCAAAGCCGTCTACCCACGCTCTTCTGGGGACAACTCTCATGGGTCATCACAGGTATCACTTTCGTGATTTTGGTGATTATGTGGGTCCACTACGCAGGCGTGGGCAGTTCATGGAAACATGCTCACAGCACGTAGGAGATGGCCAGTGAGGTCTGACGGGAGACAACAGTGAAATTCCGGCTAGAGCGCGACGTGATCGCCGATGCGGTCGCATGGACCGCGAGAACCCTCCCCTCCAGACCATCGATGCCCATGCTCGCTGGTCTACTCATTGAGGCATCTGACCAGCAGCTCATGCTCTCCAGCTTCGACTATGAGGTGTCAGGTCGCGTTTCCGTTGACGCTGAGGTTATGGAACCAGGTCGTGTTCTGGTATCAGGACGGCTTCTTGCTGATATCTCCCGATCACTACCTGCTGCCCCGGTCACCCTGACGGTTGAAGGCAGTCGAGTTGAGGTCGCCTGTGGTCGTTCGTCATTTACCCTGCCCACACTTCCCGTTGACGACTATCCGGCACTGCCTGATATGCCGAGCAGTTCAGGCACAGTTCCCGGTGCAGTATTCGCCCACGCAGTTGGGCAGGTGGCGATTGCTGCCGGCCGCGACGACACGCTGCCAACTCTCACGGGTGTGCGCGTCGAGATCCTCGACAACCTCATCACCTTGGCCGCAACTGACCGCTATCGGTTGGCGGTACGCGAGTTCCCATGGGCGCCTGCAAGTCCAGGGCTGGACGTCCAGGCACTCGTACCGGCTCGCACTCTTGCTGATACCGCCAAATCACTTGCGGGTTGTGACGAGGTGCATTTGGCTCTTGCTGCATCCGGCGCCAGTGATGGACTCATGGGCTTCGAGGGTGGTGGCCGACGAACCACCACGCGTCTACTTGATGGCGAATTTCCCAAGTACAGAGCCCTTCTTCCTGCTGAGTCGTCAACCACCGCAACCGTTGATACGGCATCCCTTGTCGAGGCGGTCAAGCGTGTCTCGCTTGTCGCTGAGCGCAACACTCCGGTTCGGCTGCTCTTCGCCGATGGTGAGGTTGATCTGCGGGCGGGTACGGGTGATGAGGCGCAGGCAACCGAGTCCCTGGAATGCAGTGTTGAAGGTGCGGCGATCGAGATTGCCTTCAACCCCACCTACCTCCTCGATGGTCTTGGTGCACTGGATGATTCGACCACGCGACTGTCGTTCACCACATCTACGCGGCCGGCTGTTCTCACTGGCGGGTCTCAGGTGGACAACCCTTCATACCGTTACCTCCTGATGCCAGTGCGACTCTCGTCGTAGTGAGACTCGCGGTTCTGCTGTGTACGTAAGTGCCCTTGGACTCAATGACTTTCGCTGTTACACAGAAGTCGCGATCGAGTTCAATCGCGGGGTCACCACCCTGGTCGGCGCCAACGGGCAGGGTAAGACCAACATCATTGAAGCGATCGGCTACGTCGCTCTGCTGGATAGCCATCGGGTGTCAACAGATGCACCACTAGTCCGCCTCGGCGCACAAAGAGCTACGGTTCGCGCCAGAGTGGTCCGCGACGACAGACCCACCCTTGTCGAACTTGAGATCAACCCGGGCCGGGCGAATCGCGCCCGACTCAACCAGAGTCCGGTACCCAGGCCTCGGGAAGTGGTCGGAATCTTGCGCACAGTCCTGTTCGCACCTGAGGACCTAGCTCTCGTCAAGGGTGATCCCAGTGAACGCCGGCGGTTCCTCGATGACCTCCTCGTCACCCGATGGCCGCGGCTTGCCGCTGTTCGAGCCGACTACGATCGCGTTTTGAAGCAGCGCAACGCACTCTTGAAAACCGCAGCGCAGGCTCGACGCTCGGGGGGTCGATCACCCGATGTTCTGAGCACACTCGACGTATGGGACACACATGTTGCTACGGCCGGTGCTGAACTCATGTCTGCTCGACTGCAGGTTCTCGACGAGTTGGCGCCGCTGATCTCACAGGCGTACGAAACCGTGAGCTCGGGAGCCAGTGAGGCTACCTGCGCCTACATCACCTCACTTGGGGTGCATTCAGAACTGCCACATGGTCGCCCCGAACTCGTTGACCTGCTGATGCAAGCGATGGCAGAGCGACGTCGCGAGGAACTGGATCGTGGCCTATCGCTGGTTGGTCCCCATCGCGACGATGTTCTACTGAATCTTGGGCCAGTACCTGCCAAGGGCTACGCCTCCCACGGTGAATCCTGGTCCTTCGCTCTGGCTTTGCGACTGGCGTCATACGACCTGTTGCGTGCTGAGGCGATGGGAGATGGTGAACCGGTGCTGATCCTGGATGACGTTTTCGCTGAACTCGATATCCAGCGCCGGACGAGGCTGGCCGAACTCGTTGCTCCTGCTGAGCAGGTGTTGATCACAGCGGCAGTACAGGAAGATATTCCAGGGCTGCTGTCTGGTGACCGGATTTTCGTCAAGGGTGGGCAGGTGAGCCGCGATGAGTTCATCTGAGTGGTCAGAGTCAGAGTTCGGTGGCAGTGAATCGGTTGGATCACCACCGAGCGGATCAGAACCGGGTGAGACACAGCGGGTGGACGCAGCGGCAGATGCACTGGCGCGCGCCCGCAGAACTGCCCGGACGAACACCAACTCAGGCATGGCCACAACTGGCCGGCCGGCTGGCGGGCCGAGCAGCCCGGGCCCGGATCTGCGGGATCCAACTCTGGTGAGCTCGGCGATCTCGAACCTCCTTCGTGATCGTGGGTGGGAGAAGCAGACGGCCGTCGGGGGTCTCACGGGACGATGGCAGGAAATCGTTGGGGCGCAGATCGCTGAGCACGTAGTGCCGGAGACCTTCGATCAGGCATCGGACGGATCGGGAATGGTCCTCGTACTTCGTGCCGACTCCACGGCCTGGGCCACCTCGCTGCGGCTGCTCCTACCGCAGATTCGGGCCCGAATCGATGCTGAACTTGGGGTGGGGACTGTCCGCGACATCAGCATCCTGGGCCCTGCCGCACCCTCGTGGCGACATGGCCGGTTCAGTGTTCCGGGCCGAGGACCTCGAGATACATACGGATAGGCGCTGGTAGTTCCTCGGAAACCGATGAAATGAGGGTCATCCCCGTTCTAATCGCCTAGATCGCTCTCCACAGCCTTCGGACCCCCCTAGACATATCCCCTGACGAGGATGGGTAGTGCCGGTGATCTACGGCGTTCACAGGGTAGAATGAGGGTGCCGCTTCTGCGGGATGTCCGCTGCGAGAGAAGGGTCCACCCGTGTCGTATGACGCGAGCGCAATTCAGGTTCTTGAAGGCCTGGATGCCGTACGCAAACGCCCCGGTATGTACATCGGTTCAACGGGTGAGCGGGGGTTGCATCACCTCGTCTACGAAGTGGTGGACAACTCTGTTGATGAAGCGCTCGCCGGCTACTGCGACACGATTGTGGTCACCTTGCTCGACGATGGTGGGGTTCGGGTGGTCGACAATGGCCGCGGTATCCCAGTCGATATCCACCCAGTAGAAGGCAAGCCGGCCGTGGAGGTCGTGCTCACGGTCCTTCACGCAGGTGGCAAGTTCGGCGGTGGCGGCTATGCGGTGTCCGGAGGCCTACATGGTGTGGGTGTCTCAGTCGTCAACGCCCTGTCGTACAAGCTCGCTGTTGAGGTTCGACGTGATGGTGTTGTACATCGCCAGTCGTACGAGCATGGGGTTCCCACTGCACCGCTGGCGAAGGGGGAGTCCACCGACACCACGGGCACAACGGTCACCTTCTGGGCTGATGGCCAGATTTTCGAGACGACGACGTACGACTTCACCACCCTTTCTCGTCGCTTCCAGGAGATGGCGTTCCTCAATAAGGGTCTAACGATCACCTTGATCGATGAGCGTGAGAATGCCACCGATGAATCCGACGGCGAGGTCGATGAGTCCGTGGCGGCTTCAGTCCGGCAGGTCACCTATCGGTACGACGGAGGCATTTCAGACTTCGTGTCTCACCTCAATGCGAGCAAGGGTCCGGCCCATGCTCATGTGGTGCACGTTGAGGCCGAGGATGAGGAACGGCGGATCTCCGCAGAGGTGGCACTGCAGTGGAATGAGGGGTACTCCGAGTCGGTCTACACCTTCGCAAACACCATCAACACCACCGAGGGTGGTACTCATGAAGAGGGCTTCCGCTCAGCCCTCACCACTCTGGTGAACAAATTCGCTCGAGAGTGGAACATCCTCAAGGAGAAGGACGCCAACCTCGCCGGTGAGGATATCCGCGAGGGTCTTACGGCCATTGTGTCAGTGAAGCTCGGTGAGCCTCAGTTTGAAGGCCAGACCAAGGGCAAGCTCGGAAATACCGAGGCCAAGACCTTCGTCCAGAAGTTGGTGCATGATCAGCTGGGAGCTTGGTTTGAGGCGAACCCAAGTGAGGGCAAGGAGATTGCCCGCAAGTCTGTGCAGGCCGCCGCTGCCCGCATCGCCTCACGCAAAGCCCGTGATCTGGCCCGTAACCGTAAGGGACTGATGGGTGGGGCGGGTCTGCCGGGAAAGTTGATCGAGTGCTCATCGAACAACCCTGATGAGTGCGAGGTATTCATCGTCGAGGGTGACTCCGCCGGCGGCTCAGCACGCAGTGGGCGTGATCCGCGAACCCAGGCGATCCTGCCGATCCGCGGAAAGATCCTCAACGTCGAGAAGGCGCGCATTGATCGCGTGCTGCAGAACAACGAGGTCCAGGCTCTCATCTCCGCCTTCGGCACCGGCGTGCACGACGAGTTCGACATCGACCGCCTGCGCTACAACAAGATCGTGCTGATGGCCGATGCTGATATCGATGGCCAGCACATCCGCACTCTGCTGCTCACCCTGCTCTTCCGCTTTATGAAGCCGTTGGTGGAACAGGGCCACGTCTATCTCGCCCAACCTCCGCTGTACAAGATCAAGTGGAGTCGAGAGGAACCCGAGTACGTCTACTCCGAGCGTGAGCGCGAGGCCGTAGTCGAGGCGGGTATCGCGGCCGGGAAACGTCTTCCAAAGGAGGAGGCGGTTCAGCGATACAAGGGTCTCGGCGAGATGAATGCCGACGAGCTGTGGGAGACCACCATGGATCCCAATCGCCGCGTATTGCTTCAGGTCACTATCGACGATGCGGCTCAGGCAGACGAGATGTTCAGTGTCCTGATGGGAGAGGACGTCGAGGCACGTCGTGCCTTCATTCAGCGAAATGCCCGCGATGTTCGGTTCCTGGACATCTAGCACCACCAGCTCTGCTTTCCGACAAAACAATGACCGACGAAGGATGAGTTGTGTCTGACGACATCGAAACGATTGACGATGCTGCAGGTGGCCGAGGGATCGAGGCCGTAGACCTGCAGGTCGAGATGCAGCGTTCGTACATGGACTATGCCATGTCGGTCATCGTCTCTCGTGCCCTTCCAGATGTGCGGGACGGACTCAAGCCGGTTCATCGTCGCGTGCTCTACGCGATGTTTGATGGTGGATACCGACCTGATCGCGGCTTCTCCAAGTGCGCGCGCATCGTCGGTGATGTCATGGGCAACTACCACCCGCATGGTGACAGTGCCATCTACGACACCCTCGTGCGTCTGGCTCAGCCTTGGGCTCTGCGCTACCCGCTGGTTCAGGGACAGGGCAACTTCGGATCCCCTGGAAACGACCCCGCCGCGGCCATGCGCTATACCGAGGCGCGGATGGCTCAGCTCGCCATGGAGATGGTGCGAGATATCGATGAGGAAACCGTCGACTTCACCCCCAACTATGACGGGCGCACCCAGGAACCGGTGATTCTTCCGTCACGGTTCCCGAACCTGCTGGTTAACGGCAGTGCGGGTATCGCAGTCGGTATGGCCACCAACATCCCGCCCCACAATCTGGGTGAGGTGTCCGAGGGTGTTCAGTGGGCTCTGGCACATCCGGAGGCATCGCGTGAGGAGCTGCTCGATGCACTCCTCGAGCGAATCAAAGGCCCCGATTTCCCCACGGGCGCAATGATTGTTGGACGTAAAGGCATCGAGGATGCATATCGCACTGGCCGCGGCTCGGTCATGATGCGAGCCCAGGTTGAGGTCGAGGAAGACAACCGTGGTCGGGTTCTTCTGGTGGTTACCCAACTTCCCTACCAGGTGAACCCAGACAACCTGCTGGTCCGCATTGCCGAGCTCGCAAGTGAGGGCAAGATCGCCGGCATCTCCGATGTTCGCGATGATTCGTCCTCGCGAACCGGTATGAGACTGGTGATCGAGCTCAAGCGTGATGCGGTTGCCAAGGTTGTTCTCAACAACCTGTTCAAGCACACTGCGCTGCAGGACAACTTCTCCTGCAACATGATTGCTCTCGTTGACGGAGTGCCGCGCACCCTCACTCTTGACGGGTTCGTCAAGTACTGGATCGCTCATCAGATCGAAGTGATCGTTCGTCGATCCCGCTACCGACTGCGCAAGGCCGAGGAGCGCGCCCACATCCTGCTCGGCTATCTCAAGGCCCTTGATGCTCTCGATGAGGTGATCGCTCTCATTCGCGCGAGTGCCACTGTCGACGATGCTCGTACCGGCTTGATGGAACTTCTTGGTGTCGACGAGATTCAGGCCACGGCGATTCTGGATATGCAGCTTCGTCGCCTGGCAGCACTCGAACGTCAGAAGATCATCGACGAGTACGACGAGTTGCAAGTCAAGATTGCTGACTACCAGGACATCCTGGCCAGTGAGACTCGACAGCGTGCCATCGTGAGCGAGGAACTAGCTGAGATCACGGCGAAGTATGCTGATGAGCGTCGCAGTGTCCTGATCCCGTGGGATGGTGAGGTCACCGACGAGGACCTCATCGCCGAAGAGGATGTTGTCGTCACCATCACCCACGGTGGATACGCCAAGCGAACTCGCACCGACAACTACCGAGCCCAGCGCCGCGGCGGGCGAGGGGTGCGTGGGGCGGCCCTTCGAGGTGATGATGTGGTGGAGCATTTCTTCGTCACCACCACCCATCACTACCTGCTGTTCTTCACGAACAAGGGCCGGGTGTACCGGGCCAAGGCCTATGAGCTCCCCGATGCCGGACGTGATGCTCGCGGCCAGCATGTCGCGAACCTGCTTGCGTTCCAGCCCGATGAGTCCATCGCCCAGGTTCTCGATATCCGCGATTACCAGCAGGCTCCGTACCTCGTGCTTGCGACCCGCGATGGCATGGTGAAGAAGACGAGCCTTGAGGAGTTTGACTCCAATCGCAGCGGTGGCGTGATTGCCATCAACCTGCGTGATGATGACGAGCTCATCAGTGCACAGCTCGTCAGCGAGGATGCCGACCTCATGCTCATCAGCCGCAAGGGCATGTCCGTGCGGTTCACCGCTGACAACGAGACCCTGCGTCCCATGGGTCGAGCAACCTCCGGCGTTATCGGCATGCGGTTCCGCGAGGGTGATCAGCTTCTGTCGATGAGCACGGTGACGCCAGAGTCCTATCTGGTCACCGTGACCGATGGTGGGTACGCCAAGCGCACCCTCGTTGACGAATGGCGTCAGTCGGGTCGAGGTATCTACGGCGTGCGCGCAATGAAGCTTGTTGAGGAGCGCGGCTCATTGGTGGGAGCTCTCATCGCCGCACAGGAAGATGAGGTGTACGCCATCGCCTCCGATGGAGTTGTGATTCGAACTCGGGTAGCCGAGATCCGGGCCACTGGTAGGGACACTATGGGTGTTGCCCTGATGGATATTGGTGAGGGGCGCTCGATTGTTGCGGTCGCCCGAGGTGAGGCAACCGCCGAAGAGGATGACCTCGGAGCCGATGATCAGCCGCCGAGTGATCTCGAGGCGGTCGATGCATCCACCGAAATTGATGTGACACACTCAGAGACAGGGGAGTCCTCATCGCAGATCGACGGGGATCAGGGAACCGAAGGCGCGGATCTGTGATGTTCAGTTCGGTGGTAGTCAGGAAGATGGGGGGTGTGGTCAATGAGTGACGATCGAACACCTCCGAAGTCCGATGCCACCAAGTCATCGCCGGATTCAGCCAAGCCTGCATCAGGATCTTCATCGACGGCCAAGCCAGCTACCGCCAAGCCAGCCACGGCCAAGCCAGCGGTCCCTGCCGCTAATTCGAAGCCGGCGGCTACGACCCCAGCCACGACCCCGGCGACCGCTCCGGCGACCGCCGCCAAAGCGCCAGCAAAGCCGGCAGCGGGCGTGCCCAAGACCGCTACTGCACCCCAACCGGTTGTTTCTGGTGACGTGAGCAAGGTTGAACCCCGGCAATTTCGGGCTCAACCCAAGTCAACGCTGGCTGCCGGGCCGCCGACCGAGGCATTCGATCCGATTGCAGATGACACCCGCGCAGTCGCTGGGGCGACTCCTCCCGCGGTGCCTACCCGGCCCATGGGACCTCGACGGGCGCGACTCCTGGTATCCCGTCTGGATCCCTGGTCGGTCATGAAGACGGCCTTCATGCTCGCTGTTTCCCTGGCCATCGTCATGCTCGTCGCGACGGCCGTCCTGTGGTACGCGTTGGATGCCACCGGGGTATTCGAGGCCATCGGCAAGGTGGTCAACGATCTGGCCGGAAGTGGCTCCACAAACTTCAACTTCGCTGCATTGGTGGGGTTTGGCCGGGTTATGGGGGTGGCGCTCATCATCGCTGCACTCGAAATCGTACTGACATCAGCACTTTCCACGCTTTTCGCCTTCCTGTACAACCTCTCGGTGGGGCTTACCGGAGGGGTGGAGGTCACTCTGTCGGAAGAGTCCTAGACCCCCTCGGTTTGGGCGGATTGCCGTGACTGAGGTAACCTCGTGCGGCACCACAACGGGCCTATAGCTCAGGCGGTTAGAGCGCTTCCCTGATAAGGAAGAGGTCGGAGGTTCAAGTCCTCCTAGGCCCACTCACGATCCCGTTGCACTGATTGGATGTCGAGTGAAGAAACTGCTGCTCGTCGCGGCGCTCGCCGCTGTCGGATATGTGGTCTACACGAAGGTTCAGTCGTCCAAGGCCGAACAGGATCTCTGGTCGGAAGCCACGGCTGCTCCTGACCTGCGATAGGTGCAGTTCACGCCCGATGGGCTGTACCGGTACGATGAACACCATCCGGGGCGGTGGCGCAGTTGGTAGCGCACCTGCTTTGCAAGCAGGGGGTCCGGGGTTCGAGTCCCCGTCGCTCCACAAATGGAAAAGGGACCGCAACTGCGGTCCCTTTTCCATTGCCTGCTGGTAGCCGCTGATTGCGAATGATTGCGGCAGACTTGGTATGTGGCATCGTCGGACAGTGAGCGACGTCGAGTACTTGACGGACGTCGCGAATATCACGCCAGTACCGTCAAACAGTGGCACACCTGGCTGTTGAAACATCAGGATGATAGTGACGGTGTCTGGTTGATCTCGTGGAAGAAGTCGACCGGTAAGCCGGCGATGTCATATAACGAGGCAGTCGACGAGGCCATCGCCTTTGGTTGGGTGGACTCGATGACCCGGTCTCTCGACGATGAGCGCTCGATGCTGTGGTTTGCTCCTCGCAAAGCCACGAGCTCCTGGTCGCGGGTGAACAAGGAGCGGGTTGAACGACTGATCCGCGATGGTCGAATGATGCCTCGCGGTATGGCTCAGGTTGATGCCGCAAAGGTTTCCGGCACGTGGGTGGCACTCGACGAGGTCGAGAATCTGACTGAACCGCCGGATCTGGTCGTCGCTCTTTCTGCTAACCCCGCTGCGCGGACAGCGTGGGATGCATTTCCCAGAAGTGCCAAGCGTGCGATTCTCGAGTGGATCTCGCTGGCAAAGAAGCCTGCTACGCGGCAGGCGCGGATCGAAAAGACGGTGTCAGAGGCCGCATTGGGTCGTCGAGCGAATGAGTGGCGACCAACCAAGGGTGCCCCGTAGGCGGAGTCCACCTGGGCATGCGAGGATCTTCCCGTGACCTACGTAACCTTGCATACCAACCATGGCGATATCCGAATCCAGATGTTTGACGATCATGCGCCGAAAACCGTGCGCAACTTCGTCGGCCTTGCAGATGGCTCTCAGGAATGGACCAACCCCAAGACCGGTGCGGCCTCAAATGATCCGCTCTACAACGGTGTCATCTTTCACCGCGTGATCCCCGGCTTCATGATTCAGGGCGGCGACCCCCTGGGTACTGGCACCGGTGGCCCGGGCTACAAGTTCGGTGACGAGTTCCACCCGGAACTGTCGTTCGATCGTCCGTACCTCTTGGCGATGGCGAATGCTGGCCCCAACACCAACGGTTCACAGTTCTTCATAACCGTGGCACCGACGACCTGGCTCAACTTCAAGCACACCATCTTCGGTGAGGTTGCTGACGCCGACTCGCGTGCCGTGGTGGACTCGATCGCCGCGACACCAACCGGTCACATGGATCGTCCGACAACGCCCGTTGTGATCGAATCCGTGACGGTCGAGAGTGACAACGCCTGAGCAACCCCCACTCCAGGTGCCGGTCTGTTACCGGCATCCGGACCGCGAGACCTACATTCGCTGTGCGCATTGTGATCGGCACATCTGTCCTGACTGCATGACAAGTGCGTCGGTCGGATTCCAGTGTCCGGAATGTGTGGCTGCTGGACGTGCATCGGTTCGGGAACCTCGTACCCGCCTCGGTGCTCGAATCCCGTCGAACTCATTCGTCAGCATCGGACTCATCGGTGCCTGCGTCCTAGCTTTCATCTGGCAATACATCACCGGTGTAAATCAATCTGCCTCGGACTTCGGCATGTTTCCGGCCGCTATCGCGGCCAACAATGAGTACTACCGACTCTTCACCGCCATGTTCCTGCACGGGTCGCTTCTGCACATCGGCTTCAACATGTACGTCCTGTACATGTTCGGGCCGCAACTGGAAGGGGTGCTGGGGCACCTGCGGTTTGGGGTCCTGTACCTTCTGGCCGGACTCGGAGGTTCGATCGCCTCGTTCTGGTTCTCCGACCCATACGTGGTGAGCGTGGGGGCCAGTGGAGCGATCTTCGGCCTCATGGGGGCGTATGCGGTGGTCGGCAGGCGTCTGGGAATGGACACCCGTCAGGCGGTTGGCCTGATCGGCATCAACCTGGTGCTGGGTTTTGTTCTGACGGGAGTGGACTGGCGGGCCCACCTAGGCGGCTTGATTGTCGGTGCTCTGGTGGCTGCGATCATGGCCTATGCTCCCGCTCACAACAGGATCATGTGGCAGGTTGCCGGGGTTGTGGCGGTCTTGGCCCTGCTCACGGCCTTAACGATCATTCGAGATCAGCAACTGATACAGATACTGGCCTCTAGCCTTCCGTAACTCCCGTATCACTGCCCACAGGCTGACCGGGTCAGTTTCCCGCTTGACGGGCATCTACGGATGGCTCTTTCCACAGAGTTATCCACAGCCTGTTCATAAATCACAGGACTGTAATTAGAGCTGATGCTCCTAGCGCCAACGCGTGGACATTCCGAAGCCGCCGGCGATGAAGGCGAAGCCAACGATGACATTCCACCAGCCGAGGTTCTTCATGATCGGAAGATCAGCGCCAGCGATGTAGTAGACCACGATCCACAGCAGACCAATGAGGAACAGCGCCACCATCACCGGTGCCCACCAGTTCGGTGAGGTCGGTCGAACGACATCCTGTGCCACGGCCTGCGGGGTGTAGGCCTTCTTCTTTCGAATCTTGGACTCGGGCACTGTGCCTCCACATGGCGACCGCCGACGGCGGTATTGAACCTGTCATGCCAACACTAGCGACCACGGTGGTCAGATGTGCTGTTCAGTACTCCAATTGTGCCGTGAAGGGAACTGATCGGCTGGACGGCTCGTCTAGAACAACGCGCCCATGAGCGGGCTGGTCGCGGGGTCGACTACCGTGTGGCGTAAGAGTTCGAACTCACGCGCACCTGCCGTCCAAAGCACCCGTCACTCATCCGGAGCGGTGCGGTGAACGTCCTTGGGAGACACAACATGAACACGACCACACTCGGCGATCGCGCCAGATGGGTGTCGCGTGGTGTCGGCGAGGTGTTCATCACCCTGGGCGTACTGCTGCTACTCATGTGTGTCTACCAGCTGTGGTGGACGAATATTCAGAGTGCGCAGCAGATCGAGACCGGCCGCGAGCAAATCGCTGAGGAGTGGCACGCAGAGCAGCCTGAACCAGGAGTCACGGCCAGTCCTTCGGCAACGGCGATCCCGATTCCCAAGAACGGTCAAGGCTTCGCCCTGCTCTACATTCCGCGCATGCGAGACAAGGTCTGGGCTCTGCCGATCATTCAGGGAACAGATAAGGATGTACTTGCCAGAGGTGCCGGACATTACGAAACCTCAGCGATGCCAGGTGAGGTTGGCAACTTCGCGATTGCGGCACACCGGTCGACCCATGATGAGCCATTCGCCAACATCGACGATCTTCGCGAGGGTGACAAGGTCTACGTCGAAACGTCAACCACGTGGTACACCTACACGCTGAAGCAGGACAACCCCAATCTCACCCCGTACGACGTGTGGGTTGTTGACCCGGTACCGGGTCACCCCAAGGCCACACCAACCGAGCATCTGCTCACCATGACCACCTGTACTCCCCGCTATGGCTCTACTGGACGATGGGCGTGGTGGGGTGTGCTCACGAGTCAGCAGCCGCGGTCATCGGGCGCCCCCGACGGACTTACCGGGACGGTCAAGTGATGGGGCGTCGACTGGTCAGGTGGGCCGCGGCCAGGGCGATTCACGGCGTAGTAGGGAGCAACTAGACATGTACCCGTGGTTGTGGAGCAAGCTTCCAGGACCCACCCCGGTGAAAGTGCTGGAGGCAATGGGCCTGTTCCTCGCCGTTGTTGCCCTGCTCTTCACGGTGGTGTTTCCCTGGCTTGAGCCCCGGCTGCCTTTCAACGACGTGACGGTCGATGTTCCCACCTCCTCCAGTAGCCCCAGTCCGTCTGGGGGATGATGGGGTCGTGAGCACTCGGATTCTCGTCGTCGACAACTACGATTCGTTCGTCTTCAACCTCGTTCAATACCTGGCCCAGCTCGGTGCGCAGGTCGATGTTCGTCGCAATGACGCGATTGCTCCAGATGCAGGTCGTGGTTACGACGGTGTGCTCATCTCGCCCGGGCCCGGTACCCCGGCCGACGCCGGAGTCTGCATGGACATGATTCGAACCCTCGGCGGCGAGGTTCCGATCTTCGGGGTATGCCTCGGCCACCAAGCGATTGGTGAGGTGTTCGGTGCAGTGGTCGACCGTGCCCCAGAACTTCTGCACGGTAAGACCAGCGCGGTCCACCACGATGGCCAAGGAGTCTTTGCCGGCCTTCCGAATCCGATGACAGCCACCCGGTATCACTCATTGGCCATTCGACCAGAGACCGTGCCGGACGTTCTTGAGGTCACGGCCCGCACCGACACCGGTGTGATCATGGGTGTTCGCCATCGACACCTGGCGATCGAGGGTGTGCAGTTTCATCCGGAGAGTGTTCTCACCGAGGGTGGTCATCACATGTTGGCCAATTGGCTGACCGCATGTGGGGACGCCGACGCACTTGCTCGAAGTGAGGGTCTGGCTCCGGTCGTCGGTAGTTGATCACATCGCGGTGGGTGTGGCCACCTACGCCGTGGGCGTCGGTGTTGGTGTCGGCGTCGGTGTTGGTGTCGGCGTCGGTGTTGGTGTCGGCGTGGGGGTTGGTGTCGGTGTTGGTGTGGGAGACGGTGCCTCGGCCACGGTGATGGTCACCAGGGTTCCCTTGACGGCCGTCGTGCCACCCTTCGGTGACTGCGCCAGCACGGTGCCGGCAGCTACCTGTGAATCCTGTTGACGAACCACATTCACCTGGAAGCCCGCATTGGCCAGATCACTCTTGGCCTGGGCCTCGCTCTCGTTCACCACGGTGGGAACAGTTGTCTTGCCACTGCTCACGGAGATATCCACGGCGGTACCTGCGTCGGAGACTGAACCACTGGGTGGATTTTGTGCCACCACCCAGCCAGCCGGCTGGTCGGAGTCAACCGGGGTGATGTTGCCCAGGACCAGACCTGCTGCTACCAGTGTCGTGCTCGCCGTATCGCTGGACGTAAGCCCGACCAGATTCGGAACCGTCACCTGCTGCTTACCGGTCGACACCGTGACGTCGATCCGCGAACCTTTGTCGACCATGTCACCTGAGGTCGGGAGCTGGCCGATGATGGTGTCCTTCGGTTTATCTGGGGATGGCTGTGGAGTCTGATTGCCGAGTACCAGCCCCTGCTGTTCGAGCAGAGTTGTAGCGGCCTGAATTGTCAGGCCGGACAGATTGGGAACGGTGACCTGCTCAACGTTGGAAGAACCGAACAGAGCCTTGGCGATGAAGAAGGTGGCCAGTCCCAGTCCGAGAACACCAAGGGTCAATGCAACCCAGAATCCTGCACCCCGCTTTCGCTGCTCCGGTGCTTGCGCGACGGCCGCGGCCCCGATGGGAGCCATGACCGCGGTGTCCTGGCTCACCACGGGGACAGGTGCGGTGATCGGTATCCCGCTGATTGCGCGCTCAATATCGTCACGCATCTCTGCGGCTGACTGATAGCGATCCTCAGGGCGCTTGGCCATAGCGCGCATGACAATCGCGTCGATCGTCGGCGAGACTGCCGCATCCCATTGTGACGGTGGTGTTGGCATCTCGCTGACGTGCTGGTAGGCAATCGAGATCGGGGAATCACCTGTGAATGGTGGACGTCCCGTGAGCAGTTCGTAGAGCAGGCAACCAGCTGAGTAGATATCACTGCGGCTGTCGACGATCTCACCACGGGCCTGCTCAGGAGACAGGTAGTGAGCAGTTCCAAGCACCTCGGAGGTCTGCGTCATCGTATTGCCGGCATCAGCCAGTGCCCGAGCGATGCCGAAGTCCATGACCTTAACGTCGCCACCGCGGGTCAACATGACGTTTGCCGGCTTGATGTCGCGGTGGATGATTCCGTGACGGTGACTGTAATCAAGGGCTGCCAGCACACCACTGCTGATCTCAAGCGCACGTTCAGGTAGAAGACGTCGACCACTGGCCATCAACTCGCGCAGAGTGATCCCCTCGACGTACTCCATGATGATGTAGGGGACGATTTCACCGGGCGCGCCATTTTCGGAGAGCAGCACGTCCTCACCCGTGTCGTAGACGGCCACGATGTTCGGATGGTTCAGGGATGCTGCGCTCTGGGCCTCGCGACGGAATCGCTCCTGGAAGTTGGGATCACGGGCCAGGTCGGGACGCAGGATCTTCACGGCAACGCGGCGATCCAGGCGCATGTCACGGCCGGCAAAGACCTCGGCCATACCGCCGCGACCGATCACCTCGCCGAGCTCGTACCGATCACCTAGTCGGCGAATATCGTCCGTCACCGTTCCTCCTGATTGTTTCCAGTCCGATGCTACGTCCACCTAGGACGCAAGCACCGCTTGCATGACTGCCCGCGCGATCGGTGCCGCAAGTTTGTTTCCGCTCACCTCGGCCGCGCCGCCGCCGTTCTGCAGCACCACCGCCACCGCCACGGAGGATGTTCCACCGGGATCTGCTGGTGCGACGCTCACGAACCAGGCATGTGGGGGCATCCCGGGGGCGGTCTGCGCGGTGCCTGTCTTGCCGCCAACGGTGACTCCTGGGATCTGCGCATTTGAGCCCGTACCGCGGTTGACAACCGTGACCATCATGGCCAGCAGGGACTCGGCATTGGCAGGTGACATCGCCTGTGAAAACACCGTGGGCTGCGCGGTATCCAAGGGTACGAGCTCTGGGGAGAGCACCTGTGAGACCAGGTAGGGGTACATCACCTGACCGTGGTTCCCGATCGCAGCAGCCACCATCGCCATCTGGAGTGCCGTGGCACTGACGTCGTACTGGCCGATGGCTGCCATGGCAGTCTGCGGCTGGTCGAGGATGTCGGGGAACCGGCTTCGAGCGGCGTGCAACGGAATATCGAAGTTGGTGCCGAAGCCAAACTTGTTCGCCTGCTGGCGAAGGACGTCAGCTCCCAAGTCCATACCAATGGACGCGAATGCCGTATTGCAGGACACGGCAAGTGCATTCTCCAGAGTGGTCTTGTCGTTTGGTCCGCAGGCGGTGCCAGACCAGTTGTGCAGCACTTTGGTGGTGCTTGGCAGTTTTAGCTCGGCCGGCCCGGGCACCTGGGTGGTTGCGGTATACCGCCCGCTCTCAAGTGCCGCGGCCGCGGTAACCAGCTTGAACGTGGATCCGGGTGGCAGTGTCATGACCAGTGGCCGATTGAGCATGGGCTGCTTGGGATCTGCATTGAGAGCTGCATAGGCCGCTCGGATCTCAGCAGGTTTGTGGCTGCTGAGCAGATTCGTATCGAAAGATGGTGAACTCGCCAGCGCAAGTATTGCGCCGGTGCGTGGATCCAGTGCCACGACAGCACCAGTGCGTCCGGCCAGTCCATCGAAGGCCGCCTTCTGCGCCTGCGGGTTCAGGGTCAGTCGAACGGCTCCGCCCTTCACCCCGCGTCCAGCGAACAGATGTTGAAGGCGGTCAACGAAGAACCGATCATCGGATCCGGACAGCACAGTGTTCTCGGCGCGCTCAATTCCGGTGGCTCCGTAAACCAGGGAGTAGTACCCGGTGGCTGGTGCGTACATCGGGCCATCTGCATACGTGCGCAGGAACTTGAGTTGGTCGTTGGTTCGCACTGATTGTGCGATGGCTGTCGAGTCCAGCAGAATCGGGCCGCGCTCGCGGGAGTATTCCTCGAGCAGGACGCGCGTATTGCCCGGTCTGTTTCGTATGTTCGAGGCGGCGAAGTACTGCAGATATGTGGCATTGGCCATGAGCGCAAAGAGCAGAACGGACATAACTACCGCGAGGCGACGGATGGATCGGATCATCGGCTGATCACCTGCGTCAGCGCCTCTTCAAGTGCGGCCACATCGGGTTCTGGACGTCGAGTTGTATCGCTGATGCGCATGATCAGTGCGATAGCGATCCAGTTTGAGATGAGCGAAGATCCACCTTGAGCCAGGAATGGTGTGGTGAGTCCGGTCAGTGGGATCAGCCGGGTGACACCGCCAACAACGATGAAGACTTGAAGGGCCATAACAATCGCCAGGCCACTGGCCAAGAGGGTTCCGAACACATCCCGGCAGGCAACTGCAGTACGCAGACCGCGCTCAACGATGATCGCGTACATGGTGAGGATGGCGAACAGCCCGATCATCCCCAGTTCCTCACCTAGCGAGGCGATGATGAAATCACTCTTGGCATAGGGCACCAGCTGTGGATACCCCTGACCCAACCCGGAGCCGAACATGCCGCCACTGGCCAGGCCATACAGGCCCTGGGCGATCTGGTATCCCGTATTTGCCTCATCCCCAAAGGGATCCAGCCACACGTTCACGCGGAGGCGGACATGCCCAAAGGCCAGATAGGAGAGCACCGCACCGGACAGGAACAGCACTGCACCCATCACGAGCCAACTGCGTCGCTGCGTGGCCACGTACAGCAGGGCGACGAATAGACCGAAGAACAGAAGGGACGTACCGAGGTCGCGCTCGAAGACCAATACGGCCAGAGAGATGAACCATGCCACCAGCAGCGGGCCAAGATCCCGTCCACGTGGAAACTCGACGCCGAGCACCTTGGTGCGAACCAAGGCGAGCGAATCTCGAGTCTGAGTGAGGTAACCGGCAAAGAAGATCGTGAGCATGATCTTCGCAATCTCACCTGGCTGGAATGACAATCGACCAAGCCGAACCCACAGGGTTGCACCGTTGATAGTGGCGCCGATACCGGGGACGAGTGGAAGCAGCAGGAGGAGCAGACCGATCAGCATCGCGGTGTATGTGTACCGCTGAAGGACTCGATGATCTTTGACGAAGAACAGCACTGCGATGAACAGGATGACGCCAAGGGCGGTCCACGTCAGTTGGCTGTAAACGTCCGGGCTGGGTGGTGGGGATCCATTGCGGGCAGCCCGCTGGGCCTCGGCCAGATCGAGGCGGTGGATCATCGTCAGGCCGATCATGTTGATGGCCAGCGCCACCGGAACCAGGACGACGTCGGCATTCGGTGCCAGACGTCGGATCGCGACATGTGCCGTGAGTGCTATAGCCGCCATTGCCGAGATCACTGGAATGGTGTTGCTCGCGATGCTGCCCAACACGGCCAAATCACATTGGATGTAGCCAAAGGAGCACACTGCCAGCGCGAGGATGATCAGACCGAGTTCGGTATTGCGTCGGGTTGGCTGTCGGTAGCGCGGTATCGCAAGGACGCCACTGCTCATGGTGTGACCACCGAAGTGGCGCTTGGCACCGGTGTCGGCTGGGAGACCGGCTCGGGGCAGCCCGGAGTCGACGGAACTGCCACACATTGTGCCGCTCGTTCACTCAGCCGCTGGACCACCTGTTCTGCGGACGCCAGGTTCTCTGCGCTGATGGTGGCCGCTACCTGCATCGCCTCGAAATCGGGTAAGGAACTCACAGCCAGAGTCGATTGCTGCTCAACACTGCTCAGATGAATGGGGCCCAGGGTTCCCGGAACACCGCGGAAGATCGCAACGTAACCACCGTTGTCCGCGATGTAGTACTGGTTGTTGGCCCACGCGCCTACGAGGCCGACTAGGGAGGCCAGCAGCACACCGAACAGCACCACGATGGCACCAACTCGAATAACACGATGCCGCTGTCTGCGTTGATCCTCGTCATTGACCGAGGCCGAGCCCCCCACATTGCTCTCAGCTGTGGAGTTCGTGATGGTGTGTCGACCGCGTGCGTCGGGCTGCTCATCGGCAGGGAAGGCCATCCCTGGCAGGCGGGCGCGATTTCGTGGCTCACCGGCAGCACCAACCACCACCGGGGTTGAGCGCTTGGCAGAGTCGTCGGCAACGACATCGGCGATAACGACCGTGACGTTGTCTGGTGCGCCAGCTTCTAGGGCCGCGTCAACGAGTGCTGTGACGGCAGCTATCTGATCGGGAAGCTCCAGATGTGTCTGAATCAGCTCATCGTCGACGTAGCCGCACAAGCCGTCACTGCAGACCAGGTATCGGTCACCCAGATGCGCCTCGCGAACGGACAGATCCGGCTCGGCATGATGCACTCCGTCGATGGCTCGCATGAGCAGATTTCGACGTGGGTGGGTGGCGGCCTCAGCGACGCTCAGCTCACCACTGTCGATAAGCGACTGGACGTATGTGTGGTCTTTGGTGAGTTGGGTGAGGGTTCCGTCGCGGAGAAGATAGGCCCGCGAATCCCCGACGTGAAGAACGGCGACCCGGGCTGGATCATCACCTAACCACGCCAAGGCGGTGAGCGTGGTACCCATACCTGCAAACTGGGGATGCTCGGACACGACGTCGGCGATGCGCTCACTGGCCACGACGACGGCGTCAGCCAGTCGTTCCAGGGTGTCGGCCTCGTTACCCGCTTCGGGTTCAACTTCAGACATGGTGGCGATTGCTGAGGCAGAGGCCAGTTCACCAGCTGCGTGCCCACCCATTCCGTCGGCGACGACGAGGAGATCTGGCCCGGCATACCCGGAATCTTCATTTCCGCTGCGGACCAGTCCGATATCCGAGCGTGCCGATGATCGCAGCCGCAGAGTCATGGTCTACCGCTGCAATTCAAGTACGGTGCGTCCCACCTTGATCTGGTGACCGGGGGTAAGAGTGACCGGATTGGTGATTCGGGCGCGGTCAATCCACGTGCCGTTCGTCGAGCCGAGATCCTGAACTACCCATGAACCGTCAACGAATGAGATGCGCGCATGGTTGCTGCTCGCGTAGTCGTCATCGAGCACGATGGTGGAATCGGGGGCCCGGCCGATGGTGATATCGGCCTGACCCAGGGGGATGATCGTGCCCTTGAGCGGCCCCTCGACGACCACCAGCGCCTTCGGTGCGTTCTTGGCGGCCTTGGCCTTGGCTTTGGACTCTTTGGTGGATGCCTTCGTCTTTGGCGCGGTGTCTGCGGTCGAGCCCGCTCGAACTGTTGGTACCGCGACGAGCGGTCGGGCATCGCGCGGGGCCCTCAGATCCCTGCGAAGTACCAGAACCGCGGCGATCACCAACGCCCACAGGGCGGCCAGGAATCCCAGTCGCAGGAGGGTGAGGACGAGTTCGGACAAGGTCAGCCCGCTCTGAAGGTGAGCCGGGTGGCTCCGATCTGGATGACATTGCCCTCAGCCAGGACAACCTCGCCGACCTGCACTCCGTCGACGTATGTGCCGTTGGTGGAGCGCAGATCCCGCAGGATCACCTCACGTCCGAGCAGGATCTCGGCGTGATGACGTGAGACTCCGGGATCATCAATCCGGATATCGACGTCCGTCCCTCGGCCCAAGCGGGTGACCGCACGAGTGAGTGGGTGCGCGGTGTCGTCGGCGACCAACCGAGGCTGACCGGAGCCGGCCGGGGCTGCAGCCGGCGCCCGCGTACCTTGAGGTGAGCTCGCCACCCCAGCCTTGGATTCGCTGTGAACGCGGAACAGACCTGTTTCGAGGGCGTCGTCCTGGCTCAGTGTGATTTGGGTGCCGCCGAGGAAGGTATAGCGCTGCTCCTCGGCAAACTCGCTGACCATCGAGCCCAACTCGTCGGTGAGGGTCTGGGTGTGGACGGATAGGCGCTCGAAGTCGTGTGGGCTCAACTCAACCCGAAAGACATTGGGTACGACCGTGCGTCCACGGCTGACGACGGCAGCATGGTCGGTCATTTCGCGCTGGAGTGCTGCCGCCACCTCAACTGGCTGAACCTCGGCCTTGAAAGCGCGCGCAAAGGCACCGTTGACCATCCGGTCGAGCTTCTGCTCGAATCGGTCCAGCAAACCCACGACACACCCTCCACCCAAGATGCGGACCAGAACCGCACCCTCTGATCGTAACGCGCTGCAGGCACTCACTCTTCGTGCTCGGGTGAGTGTTGGGTATGGATCAACTGTGAGCATTGGGGGTTCAGGCCCTGCCCGTGCTAGCCTTCTCCGGCGCGCGCGAGTGGCGGAATAGGCAGACGCGCACGGTTCAGGTCCGTGTGCCCGAAAGGGCGTGGGGGTTCAACTCCCCCCTCGCGCACCCATCGTTGGGTAGATATCCAAAACCGAGACCCCTCGGGGTCGGTCGGCAAGTTTGTCCTAAGCGCACTGGAAGACCGCAGCGTAAACCCTCTGGTCCTGGACCACCTAGCCGCCGGTCGTCGACCTCTCCGCCACCTCGCGGAGCCGCTCGAGTGTCTGCGTCATTCCTTGGCGAAGGCCCGCGCGTCGATCGTGGTTGCCGTACAGCGTGCCGATGACGAACCAGCCCATGGCGGTGATCGGCTCGATCACCTCGTACGACTCGGTGACGAGCGTGCCTGAGCCTTGGGGCTCGAATAGTAGCGACACTCGCCCTGGCGCACTCGTCAGCCGCCCGCAACGTGCCCGGCCCTTGTCGCCCGGCAAGGTCAACGTCTCGGCAAATCCCCGTTCAGCTGAGCTTTGATTCCACTCGATCCAAAAAGCCTTCGAGAGCATCGTTGAAACCCGGTGCAGATTGGGCGTTATGGCCTGAGCCTGCGAGAACGACGAAGTCGGATCCCAAGTTGCTGACGAGAGCGTGGCAGACGGCATCGAAGGCCGGACTCCAACCACCGGAAACCACGAGTGTGGGAAGTCCGTTGGCGGCAATCGCTGACAAGGCAGGCTGTGCCTCCCAGGGTCCCCGTTCGACCATCAGGACGCGTGCCCCTTGCTCCAGATCCGGAGGAAGCGGGTTCGCAAGTGTGATCTCGCGGCCAGCTACTCGACTGTAGAACCCGGTTAAAAAGGTGTGCGGGTCCCGCTCACATGTCGCCCAATGATCTTTAAGGGACGACACGAGTATGTCGACATGAGGGTTGCCAGCCGCGAGACCAAAGGCCGGCGGCTCGATGACGGTCAGGGATGCAAGATGCGAGAACCGAGTAGCGGCCATGAGTGAAACCACGCCACCGTAGGAATGACCGCACAGATGGTCCCCCGGCTGTAGTTGATTGATCAGCCAGTCTGCATGCTCCGCAAAGTCGACCCTGTCGACAAGTGGTCCCGGTGGGAACCCGGGACGATTGACGACGAGCACCTCGCGGTGCTCCTGAAGTGACATGTTGTCCGACCATGCGCTTGAACCGTTACCCACGCTTCCGTGGACTAGAACGAGTCTGCTCACCCGTCGATGCTACGCCTCCGAAAAGGACAGCAAAAGGTTCGGCCGCATCCGTGGATGACACTGGGCACTCGAGCACGCTGACCCTTCGTGTCAGCAAATGCTGGCCCTACCCTTCCCGACGGGCAGACCTATTGACCGTCAATGGCGACAGTTCTAGTCTGCCGGTGTGCCGGTCGATCGACTGAAAGCCCTTGAGGGCGAACGAGAAGCAGCCATCGAACTTCTGAGTGCGCTCAGCGCCGAGCAGTGGGGAATGCCAAGCCGGTGTCCCGGCTGGACCGTCAAGGATGTTGTCGCGCACATGGCGGCCTCGGCCCATGGCCTGTTCACGCCGTGGGTCTTGAGCATGATGAGGACCAAGGATGCTGAGCGCCACAACGACGCTGATGTGGTCAAACGTCAACAGTGGGCTCCGGCAAAGGTGCTGCACGAGTACGTGACATGGACCGGGCGAGCCGCCCTCGCGCACCGTGCAATGCAGCAGCCAGGGATCAAGTCCATCCCGATCAAACTTGGTGAGCTTGGGTCATATCCGTCAAATCTGATTACCAGCGCCATCGTGTTCGACACCTATCTGCATATGCGCTTTGACATCGCCACAGCCTTGGGTCTTTCGATGACTCCTAGCCAGCCAAATACCCTTGCCGTAACACTGGAGTGGATGATGGCTGGGCTCGGACCCATGAATCCGTCTTCGATGTCATGGCTCGATCAACCAGTTGAAATGGAACTTGTCGGTCCGGGTGGCGGTACCTGGACGGTCGCTCCCTCGAATGGCGGTCACGTTGTGGCAACGGCGACGAAGGGCACAGGAAGCGTGCGAATTTGCTGTCCCGCCGAGAAGTTTCCGCTGTGGGCTACCCATCGAATGCCATGGCGTGAGTGTGATGTGACGATCAACGGCGATGACGACGTTGCCACTCGATTCCTCGACAGTGTGCGGATCATCTGATGCCAAAAATCAACGGACCCTGCAGTTCAGAAATTTGGGAGGCGCGATGTTCTGGGCAACAACGACGTTCAAGGTGACGGGATGGTCAGCCGAACTGACCGAAGCTCTCAAAGCGTGGGAGGCGCATATTCAGGTAGCCCACCCCCTGGTAACGCAGGTCCGCTGCTATCGCTATGACGGTTCGACCACGGTCGTGTGGCAGGAGGGCTTTGCCAACTTCAACGATTACCAGACGCTGTGGGACCAGGAAGACGATCTCTGTGCCACGGTGATGGGCAACGTCTTCAAGCACATGGTGCCAGGTACCCGCGAGGGCAAGATCTGGAGCGACGGAATCTAGTAACCCGATGGACGAGGAGATACCCATGTCTGACCATTCAGCCGTCAGAGAGGTAATCGTGTTCCGGCTCCGACTTGGACCGGAGACTGAGGCGTTCAAACAGTGCTTTGCACAGGTTCGAGCTGCCATGCGAGAGATTGGCGTCGAGCCTGGACGCGTTTGGCACAACATGCATGGCACTGGCCGCGACGTCAGAGTCGAACGCGAGTTTCCCTCGCTGGCTGCGTACGAGCTTGATGATGAGAACTTCCATGCGGGGCCGGAGTTCATGGCACTGTGGCGCGAGATGGAATCACATGTGGAATCCATGACTGTCGAGCTGTATCAAGCGGGTGGACAGTGAGCGCTATGTTCATCAGTTTTCATGCCGAGCCAGAGATGGGCACACATGATGCTGAGGTGACGCAGATCGGCGAGACTCATCCGGCCGAGGACACCAGTTTCCTCACCGCCGTGTCGGCCACCGTCTCAACCTCCCCGCTTGAGGGAGGCTGGCAGTTCACCCCCGCGTTTCTGACGAAATTCACGGCTGATGTGCAGCCACATCGATACATCGAAATCCTCGCCTTTCGTGCCACTGATGTCGATGAGATCATTCGATTCGAGGAGCGAATCACCAAGCGCTATACCGACCTGTGCGCGGAGTTCGGTGAGCAGTACGCCGGCGCCGGACTGGCGCCATACCTCGGCCCGGACTGGCTCCTTGAGATGTCTGTCTTCAGCAGCGATGACCCTGCGGTTGTGGATGCCATGTTTGAACATGTTGAGCCTGGACCTGAGTTGCAGGCCATCATCGATGAATGTCGAGACCTTCAGCACCGGGAGACTATTCGATACATGATCAAGCTCATCCCGCGGCGTTGACCCGAAGCCAGCTCCTAGTCCGTGATCGCGCCTGATGCACGGCTACTCAGCGGCGGCGCGTAACAATCTGTCGATCACGGCGTCAGCGATGCTTCCACTGCTCGGGGGTACCGCAGCGATGAGCTCGAGGCCTTCGTCATCGGCTGCACGCAAAGCGGCGTACAACTCGCGGGCATACGCGTCGGCATCTCCCGGGGACGCCAAGCGGACAGCTCCATCCGGCGTGGGGACGGTGGCTGGTGCAAGCACCGCTGCGCGAGATGACTGCGACGTCAGGTGGGGCAGCTCCACAGCGGTGGTCACCACAACCTTCGCGCGCGGTGAGTAGTGACTCGCCAGCGTCCCCGACGCGCGGATTGAGCCATCGGAATCCAAAACGGGCAGGTCTGTCACAGCCGAGACCAGATCCCGGCTGACCCCTCCGGGGCGCAGGAGTCGTGGCGCAGGTCCGGTGCAGTCAATGATGGTCGACTCGACGCCGACGGCACAGGGTCCACCGTCAAGGATCAGATCGCCAGACTCAAAGTCGTCGCCCAGTTCGGCGAGAACGGCTTGCGCTGATGTGGGGCTCACGCGTCCGAATCGATTGGCACTCGGTGCGGCGACTCCGCCACCGAACCGCTCAAGGAGTTGAGCGGTAAGTGGGTGTGCAGGTATGCGCAGACCAACGGTGTCCTGACCGCCGGTGATGGAATCCGAGACTCGTGCGCCCCGCTGCAGGATCAGGGTCAGTGGTCCCGGCCAAATGGTGTCTGCCAGGGTCTGCGCCCACGGCGGCACATGGCGCGCCCAACCCTCATGGATCAGCCCGGCATGAGCGAGGTGGACGATCAGCGGATGATCAGCCGGTCGACCCTTCACCTGAAAGATTCGTCGGACCGCCGTCGCATTCTCAGCATCAGCGCCAAGGCCATAGACCGTCTCCGTCGGAATCGCCACAAGATGACCGGCGCGCAGGGCATCGACGCAGGCATCAACCTGATCGGTCAGCGGTGAGTCAGCACCGGGCGAAGTCACTGGGAAATCCTCTCAGGCCTGCACAGCACAAGCCATCTGCGTTTTCCGATTGGCAAACGGAGGCCGTGAGATGATGCCGAAATGATCGATCTCACTCGCCTGCTTCGTCACATGGCCTGGGCCAACGCAAAGATGTTCGATGATCTGACCGCGCTACCCACACAGGCCCTTGAAGCTCGATACGCGCCTGATACGTCAACCGTCGGCGAACTGGCGCTGCACATCGTCGGCGGTCAGGAGTGGTACTGCTACTGCCTGGCCGGACGGCCGTGGACAGACATGTCGGTTCCGACCAGCAACTCAGACCTGTTGCAATTGAAGGGGGTTGTGGGCGAACTCGATTCACTGCTGCTGGCTCAGGCGGAGGCACCTGAAGCGCTTATGACATTCGCAGATGGGGATACCGAGCGCAGCGCACTTCGATCCACGCTGCTGTCACAGGCGGTGCTACATCCGATCGAGCATCGGGCGCAGCTTGCTGTCGCCCTTCAGGTAAACGGATTCGGCGGGCTCGTGCTCGACGACTACGACCTATGGGTATTCGAGCGTGAGGGTGGGCTGCTCTGAAATCCAGTCAGCGGGGTTCGGGTCGGTCGCCTCAGCTCTGATGCGGCGCGGCTTTCCATCACAGCACCATTCACCGGACACTGGACCTATGACGAGTGCACCTACCGGGCCCCAGAGTCAGGGAAACCGAATCTGGGTTGTACTCGCCCTGCTCGTCACTCTCGCGGGGGTGCTTCGCGTGTTCGGTACCGCAGCTATTCTGCGGTCTGGGGGGCAGCTGGTGCCAGCTTCTCAGGGCTGCTCGAATCCGGCCAAAGTACTCGGCTACAACGAGGTGACTCGCGCTGGATACAGATACCTCTGTGTGGATGACATTCCATCCTCCGAGACCGGAGATGTGGGAGCCGGCTACGAGGTTGTCGGTGTCACTGATCCCATCACCAAGACCATCTCGATTCTG
>CAXBQZ010000011.1:0-46792 GCA_963978055.1 uncultured bacterium | reverse complement strand
ATTCGCTCAGCGGGGTTACCTTCACGGTTGCAACGGACGTACCGGGGAGTGCATCCGTGCTGCCTGCGGCCGTGACGACGACATTCTCGCGACGTGGATCCACGGCCGTGAAATGCACCACGCGAGCTCGGTCACTGAGTCGGATTCCTGCCATACCACCGGCAGGACGACCCTGTGGACGTACCGCATCGGCGCCGAAGTGAAGAAGTTGCGCATCGGAGGTGATGAACACCAGTTCCTCAGTACCCGTGGAGAGCTCTACAGCGCCGATCACCGCATCTCCGTCATCGAGTCTGATCACTGACCAACTGTCTGCGGAGGTGGGAACCTCAGGGGTGACTCGCTTGACTATGCCTTGGACCGTCCCGAGGGCGAGTCCAACCCCCTCACCGGATACAGAGCATAGGCCGATGGCGGTCTCAGACTTCTCCAGACTCAACAGTGCGCCCAGGGGTACACCTCCAGCGAGTGTTGGGGATCCGTGGGTCGGTGGCAGCGCGGGCAATTCGATAGCAGGAACCCGCAGAACACGCCCGAGGCTGGTGACGATTCCGATGTATCCGCGGGCAGTTGTGCGCACGGCTGACACGATCACATCATGTGCCGAGCGTTCTCCGTCCGCCGGTATATCTCGATCGTCAGCTGATCGGGCCAGAAGTCCCGTACTGGACATCAGGACAATGCAGGGGTCGTCACTTACTTCTAGTGGGACGGCCGTTACAGATGGAGCTCCCATGGACTCGAGTAACACTGTTCGTCGAGGGGTGCCATGTTCTGACGCGACGGCTGCCAGTTCCTCACTCACGACCGAACGCAACTTCTTATCGTCGTCCAAGATGGATGACAGTTCGCTGATGCGCGCAGTCAGTTCGTCACGCTCGGACTCGAGTTCGAGTCTGCTGAATTTGGTGAGCCGGCGCAGGGGCATTTCAAGGATGTAGGCGGCCTGGGTATCTGTGAGATCGAAGACCTGCGTCAGGCGGATCTTCGCCGCAGCAGCGTCATCGGACGAACGGATAACAGCGATGACCTCGTCAATATCGAGGATCGCAACGAGCAGACCCTCGACCAGATGCAGTCTCTCTTCAGCCTTGCGACGACGGAAGGCCGATCGACGTCGCACCACGTCGAAGCGGTGATCGATGAACACCTGGAGCATTTCCAGCAGTCCCATGGTTCGGGGCTGGCCATCGACGAGTGCGACGGCGTTGATGCCGAAGGAGTCCTCCATCGGCGTCATCTGGTACAACTGCTCGAGGATGGCCTCGGGATTGAAGCCGTTCTTGATCTCGATGACGAGATTGAGTCCGTCGGACTCCATGTCGGTCAGGTCCGTGATCTCGGCGATCCCGGCGATCTTCTTGGCCTCGACCGCATCCTTGATCTTTGCGATGACCTTCTCAGGCCCGACCATGTACGGAAGCTCGCTGACGATGATGCCCTTGCGGCGCGGTGAGACACTTTCGATGCGAGTTGTGGCGCGCACTCGGAAGGTGCCCTTGCCGGTTTCATATGCCTCGCGGATTCCGTCAAGTCCGATGATTCGTCCACCCGTTGGCAAATCTGGTCCCGGAACGAATCCCATGACGTCATCCAGGCTTGCCCGTGGGTGACTGATCAGATGACGTGCTGCTGCGATCACCTCAACCAGATTGTGGGGTGCAATGTTGGTGGCCATGCCGACCGCGATCCCGGAGGCTCCGTTGACGAGCAGATTTGGAATGGCTGCTGGGAGCACGATCGGCTCATTCTCACGGCCGTCATAGTTCGGCGCGTAGTCGACCGTGTCTTCGTCCAGTGAGGTGGTCATCAACTGGGCAGAGGTTGCTGACCGACATTCGGTGTAGCGCATGGCCGCCGGACCGTCATCGAGGGAGCCGAAGTTGCCGTGGCCGTCAATCAGAGGAAGTCGCAGGGCGAAGGGTTGGGCCATGCGGACCAGCGCATCGTAAATCGCCCCATCACCATGTGGATGGAGTTTTCCCATCACGTCGCCGACGACGCGGGCGCTCTTGACATGAGGCCGGTCTGGTCGCAGACCCATCTCGGCCATTTGGAACAGGATGCGTCGCTGGACTGGCTTGAGGCCATCGCGTGCATCTGGAAGGGCGCGAGAGTAGATGACCGAGTACGCGTACTCCAGGAAGGACCCGCGCATTTCATCGGCGACATCAATGTCGATGATGCGCTCGGGTTGGGCGGCACTCGGTGGGGACGGACGGCGGGCCATGGGGGTGTTCAGAACTCCAAGACAGGGACGGATGTACTCCGTCCCATCATTGCCGCCACGATCAATGGGCGTGGTGTTCCGACGGGGCGTGTCGGATATTTGCTCGGTCACCACCGTGATTTCGCTACGTTGGTCCTGTGCAGGAACAGGATCGACCCGTCACGCCGCCAGCCCATTGGGAAGCAGATGTGGCACTTCGAGATGGTCGGCCGGTTCACATCCGCCCCATCGGTCCCTCTGATACCGACGGATTGGCGGCCTTTCATCGTTCACTGTCAGAGGAGACCGTGTATCTGAGGTTCTTTGCTCCCTATCCCGAACTCACGGAGCGAGACCTGCACCGGTTCACGCATGTTGATCATGTTGATCGGGTCGCGCTGGTGGCCACGGTGGCCGATGAGCTTGTTGGTGTAGGTCGCTACGACCGCGTGGCCGACGGCGAGGCTGAGGTTGCATTCGTGGTGCGCGATGACCATCAGGGCCGAGGCCTGGGTTCAGTGCTCCTCGAACATCTGGCGGCAGCCGCCAGGGAACGCGGTATCACCCGATTCATCGCCGAAGTTCTACCTACGAATCGCCGAATGCTCGCAACATTCCATGAGGCGGGATATGAGCCCACGGCCCGACTCGAGGACGGCATCGTTCTGCTGAGTTTTGCGATTGAGCCGACGGACACGTCTGTGGCCGTGCGAGCCGCGCGGGAGCAGCACGCTGAGGCGCGGAGTGTGTCGATGCTGCTGTCTCCGGACTCGGTGGTCGTTATCGGTGTCGGTCGCGAGGAGCGTTCACTGGGACGCCAGTTGCTTCGTCAGGTTGTCGATGGTGGATTCCCCGGTCATGTCTCGGCTGTCAACCGGGCTGCGGACGGCGAGTCGATCGACGGAGTGCCCGTCTATGCGAGAGTGACGGACGTTCCGTACTCCCCGCGGTTGGCGATTGTGGCGGTGCCCGCCCCCGAGGTGCCGGCAATCGTCGAGGACTGTGCGCGCGCCGGTGTTGCCGGCCTGGTCATCGTGAGCAGCGGATTCGCTGAGTCAGGGGAGCAGGGTCGCGCTCTACAGCGTCACATTGTGCAACAGGCCCGCGGCAGTGGGATGCGAATCATCGGCCCAAATGCGATGGGCATCGTGAATACGGATCCGTCCATTCGTCTCAATGCATCCCTAGCCCCGGATCTGCCTGCGCGTGGCACACTCGGCTTCTTCTGTCAGAGCGGTGCCTTGGGTGGCGCGATCCTTGATCGCGCTACACGCCGAGGGCTCGGTGTTTCCACGTTCGTGTCGGCGGGCAACCGGGCAGATGTATCTGGCAATGATCTACTGCAGTTCTGGCAGGAGGATGAATCCACTCGGGTGATCCTGCTGTATCTGGAGAGCATTGGAAATCCACGCAAGTTCGCTCGGATCGCTCGTCGGCTCTCACGATCCAAGCCGATCGTGGCCGTTCGATCGGGCCGGTCCAGTCAGGCATACCCGCTCGGTCATGTTGTGCGGCGAACCAAGCTGCCACCTGCTGCCGTCGACTCACTATTTGCTCAGGCAGGAGTTATCGAGACTGACTCACTCAGTGAACTCTTCGACGTTGCAGGCATCCTGGCCAATCAGCCGTTGCCAAACGGCGATCGGGTGGCGGTTGTGAGCAACTCGGATGCGCTGGCCGTGCTCGCCGCCGATGCGCTCTGCGCCCAAGGCTTGACTGCATCAACAGTTGTTCATGTGCTCTCACACGACTGCTCCGCAGCGGATTGTGGTGAGGCCGTCCGATCAGCCCTCGAGCTGGACGATGTGGACGTGGTGTTGGCGTGCCATGTTCCGGTCACGGGCAGATCACATGAGGAGTTCCAGCGCACACTCGCCGATGTCGGCGCAAAGTCAGACAAGCCTCTCCTTGCAGTACTGGTCGCGGCCCGCGAGGAAAACGGTTTGATCACTGGAGGAGTACCGGATCGCAATCTCCCGTTCTTCGGCACGATCGAAGAGGCAGCGCGAGCGTGCGCACTCGTCGTGAGATACGCCCAATGGCGCCGCAGAGATATGGGATCGATCGAAGAGCCGGAGAACATCTCTCCGGTGAATGCCAGAAGGATCGTCGATGCCGAGCTGTCGCGTGCTGTCTCACTGCTGGCGCAGGGTGATGAGACTGACGATCCACGCGTGTCACTCACCGCCCTTGATCCAGATGGAGGCCTGACCCGACTCCTTGGCGAATATGGCATCTCGGTCCTTGGCGCAGTTGAAGTGTCTTCCGAGAGTGAGGCAGTCGAGGCCGCTGAACGCCTGGGCTATCCCGTGGTTATGAAGACACTCGACCGCAGATATGCAGCTCGAACGGATCTCGGTGGTGTTCGGCTGAATCTGGAAAACCCTGGCGAGATCTTGACTGCGTTCTCCTCGATGGCGGCGGATCTGGATACCAAGGCGTTGGAGCGGGTCGTGATCCAACCGATGGCAGCACCTGGCGTCGCATGTGTCGTCGGATCTCGTGAGGATGATCTCTTCGGTCCTGTGGTGCTGTTTGGCCTGGCGGGTGCGGTTCCTGAGCTGCTCGGCGATAGGGGATATCGGATTCCACCCTTGTCACAGGTCGATGCTCGCGACCTCGTGTCCTCATCCAAAGGAGCGCCACTTCTCGCAGGTTACGCGGGGGCACCGGCCGTCGATGTGGAGGCCCTCGTTGACCTCATGGTGCGAGTTGGGCTGCTTGCTGATGATGTGCCCGAACTGTCCGAACTCACGTTGGACCCTGTCATCGTGTCCACACATGGCTGTGCGGTTGTGGGTGCACGCGCCGTTCTTCGTTCAGGTCCCACCCGCCCAACCGATGAGGTACGGCGGCTCTGATTCGATGCACCGGCATGTATAGACCGCCGCTGTTCAACCCAGATCCAGCAGATGAAAGAATGCAGACATGACCGATGTTGGTGAGTCTCTGGCACCGCGACTGCGGGCGGATATCGAGCGAAGCGGGTACTACCCCGAACTTGTCAGCGACACACTTGACACGGCACTTGCCAACGAGGTGGTCGTCTCCTACGTCGTGCACCATGAAGCCACCTTCGACCACGATGAGTTACGTCGGCATGTCACGGTTCTAGCCCTGACACCCACCCGTCTCATCGTGGGGCACACCGATGAGCACCCAGCAGACGAAACCTCACCAACCGCATACGCCAGTGCTTCCACTGAGGCGGTACGACTTGAGCGGATTGATTCTGTGGTGGTCACGCGAGTTGCCGCCAATGCTGCTGAACATCGACGGGGCACTCCGGTGCGGGAGGCGGTTCTCACTATCGGGTGGGGTGCAGTGAGCAGAATTGATCTTGAACCTGCCTCCTGTGGCGATCCGCACTGCGAGGCCGATCACGGCTACACCGGAACTGCGTCCAACGATGATCTCGCCCTGCGGGTGTCAGAGGCGGCCGATGGTGCCCCCGTGGTGGCACAGATTCTTGAGTTTGCAGCGGCTCTCAGTCAGGCGACGGCAGGACGACGGCGCGACTGACCAGCCTCACTTGTCTGGCTGCCCCTTGCCGAAGAGGATCTCGTCCCAGCTGGGAACCGATGCACGGGAACGGGTCCCCTTCTGGGCGTCACCGGGAGTTGCCCGTCGCTGCCGAGCGGCCTTGCGACGGCGCTTGGCAGCTGGATCTTCAAGGCCCGGTAGCGTGTCGTAGACATCATTGATGACTTCATGATCCTGAGGTTCGACCGGCGGACGGTCGGCAAGCTCGACCAGATCTACAACCATGACATCGTCACGAGCGATGATGGCTGTCTCAGCAGCATCGACATCCTGGCCATCGTCATCCCAGACGTCATCTGCGGGCACGGCGACAAGCAGTGGGCGAACGACCCCCGTGGTCGATGTTGACGGCTGCTCGTCAGCCTCCTCGGTCATACCAAGCAGCCACGAACTCGCCGGGTCATCGGCGTCGATCGTACGATCTGCCGGGTCGTAGCTGAACAGGGCTGCGGTGGCACCATCGGCCACCCCATCGACCGGTTCCCAGGACACGAGGATCGACCAGTGGGTCTCATCACGTCGCCATGCATCCCATTCGACACTCTCGAGATCTGCTCCACCCTGTTCAAGTGACTCCAGAACAATGGCACTCAGTGTGCGTTCATGAGCCGTGTCCTTCAGTGAGATCTGCTGGGCCTGACTGGCGACGTGAGACCGTTCAGCCAGAACTGGTCCGGCAAACCGCATGATGCGCTCCAGATCGAGATCTGTGGTGGCTTCAATGTCCTGCGGGGTCTGACCGTGCCGTATCCGGTTCTGAATATCGCGAGGGCTGGTTCCCTCTAGAACCGTTGGAGGACGTTGGCCGGCGCGGTCTCGCCTGACTGCTGTGAGCAGTCGGTCATCAAGTGGGACGCTGAACGATGCGCCATCAGTGCTGCCGAGAAGTAAGGATCTGCCGTCCTCGGACACGTTGATAAACGTGAGTTCTCGCACCGGTGCTCCTTCCCGTTCAGCTCGCTCCACGCGGCTGGTACCGGTCTTAAGTCTTAACCCTCACTCTGGCCCATGAGCGCATCGCCACGCTTGAAAATGCAGGATTTCGTCATGGTCTGCCCCGGGTCGCTACGTCAGTCATGACGAGCCACAGGCCAGGTACCTATGTCTGGAACGACGCCTGTGCCTCGGCAAAGGACCGGTCTAGGGTTCGTCGTGCCAGCACGACGATGATTGCTCCGATCACTGCGGAGACGCTCAGAACGCTGAAGGCTGGTGAGGCGCCGTGTGCGTCGATGATGACGCCGGACAGTGCTGAGCCGACAGCGAAGCCCACCCCGATTCCAGCCCCTACGATCGACAACCCCTCGGTCAGACGCGAACTGGGCACAAGACTCTCGGTGAGGGCAGAGCCAGTGATAAGAACCGGCGACACCGTGAAGCCGGTCAGGAAGCAGACGAACCCGAGGAGGATGACCGAGTGGATGAACGGGATCGGCAGACACGCGATGGCGAGGGCAACCATGCTCCAGAGGAGTTGGCGAGGAAGTGACATCTTCAGATGCACAGCTCCGAAGGCGAGACCCGCAATCGCTGATCCGACGGAGTTTACCGCCACCAGAACGCCAGCCATGCCTGGTTGTCCGTACTCCCGTGTGAAAGCGACCGTACCTACCTCGAACCCACCGAAGACGATGCCGACGAGAACGTAGACCAGGGCGATGATCGGCAGTCCAGGGAATAGCAGAGCTGGTCCGCCTTCATGGTGGGCGGCATTGGTGCGCGGAGGTTCAGTAGCACGCTGTGGAACCAGCAGTAACGCGCCAATCGCGAGGAGAAGCATGGACGCGATGATTGCCCCGTAGTCGGCCACGCCGAGCGCAATGAAGGTGGCTATCGGTGGCCCGGCGATGAAGATCACCTCGTCGACGACGGACTCGAAGGCGAACGCAGTGCGGATCTGGCTGGCCTCGGTAAGCACGTACGCCCACCGCGCCCGGATCAATGAACCTATGTTCGCGATGAATATCTCACCGAGGCACCACGACAGAAACCAGGTCCACAGTGGTGCATCATGCAGGACGAGCACCACGAAAACCACCTGGAAACAGATAGAGAACGAGGCAGTAAAGGGCAGAATGCGATGTTGTCCGTAACGGTCCATGAATCGCGAGACCATGGGTGCTGAAAACGCGTTGGTGAGCGCGCCGGCCGCTGAGATCGCACCGGCAATTGCGTATGAATTGCCCTGGAGTGTCAGAAACAGCACACAGCCAAGGCCCAACATCGACAGTGGTAGGCGCGCAATGAAACCCGCGCTGCTGAATCTGAATGTGCCCGGCCGCCGCAGGAGGTCTGTGTAGGAACTGAGCACGGGATGACGCTATCGGTTCCGGCACACAACCACACGGCGCCATCTGTGCCCCACCGATATCAGTTGCAGTCAACATGCGGCCGGGTGGGAATCTTGCAAAGATCCAGTCATGGCAATCTCTGGCCCTCTCGGTAGTTACGACGCGCTGTTCTTCATCTCGTTCGGGGGACCGGAGGGCCTCGATGACGTGGTGCCGTTCTTGGAGAATGTGACGCGGGGCCGGGGTATTCCGCGCGAGCGTCTAGTCGAGGTGGGTGCTCACTACACACACTTCGGCGGCGTGTCACCGATCAACCAGCAGAACCGGGACTTCATTGCGGCTCTGAGAGCCGAGTTTGTCGACGCTGGCGTCGACCTGCCGATCTACTGGGGAAATAGAAACTGGGATCCGTATCTTGCAGATGCACTCAGGCAGATGAGGTCTGATGGCATCGCCAGTGCACTTTGCTTCGTCACCAGTGCGTATTCCTCCTACTCCGGCTGTCGCCAATACCGGGAGAATCTTGCTGATGCGGTGGCTGCTGTGGAAGCCGATGGAGGTGGCCCCGCTCCACGGTTGGACAAGATCCGCCACTACTTCGATCACCCCGGATTCATCGAGCCGACAGTCGACGCCGTCATCTCAGCGATTGACGATCTCGGAATGGAAAATATTCGTCTGGTGTTCACGACGCATTCGATTCCGATAGCCACTGCGGAGTCCTCCGGACCGGACGGGAACGGGTATGTCACACAGCATCGGGCCGCCGCAGGTGTCATCACGGATCGTGTTCGTCAACTGAGATCGGTCGATGCTCACTGGGATCTGGTCTATCAGTCACGAAGTGGGGCACCTGAGATTCCCTGGCTGGAGCCGGATATCAGCGACTACCTCGACGACGTTGCTGGGGAGGTGGACGGAGTCGTGATCGTGCCGATCGGTTTTGTGAGTGATCACATGGAGGTTGTCTGGGATCTGGACACCGTTGCCCTGGCACATGCCGACGAACGTGGTATTCCGGCGCGACGGGCCGCAACGGTTGGCACGGATCATCGCTTCGTGGCAGCGGTAAGGGAACTGGTGCAGGAGCGGGTCGGTCTGGTGCCTGCTCGGGCGCTTACGGAACTCGGACCTATGCCGAACGTCTGTGGTCGAAACTGCTGTCCGAACCCACGCGCTGAGAAGCCGGCGCTGTGTCAGCAGCCGTGAGGCGATACAGCACATCCAACCGAAACTAGGGCAGGATCAACCCATGGATCTTGTGTACCCGGATGTGCTGCTCGACGAGTTGCGAGAAGTTGCCGTGACGGCCGCCATGGAGGCAGCCGTGATCGCTCATGAGGGTCGGCGAGCCGGCGTGGTTGTCGCAGGCACCAAGACAAGCGCGACCGATGTCGTGACGGAGATGGACCGACGAGTCGAGGCGTTCCTCGTGGATCGAATTCTCACAGCACGTCCGGATGACGGCATGCTCGGTGAGGAGGGAGCCTCCCACCTCGGGTCAAGTGGAGTGCGGTGGGTGCTTGATCCGATCGATGGCACGGTCAACTACCTGTATGGAATTGCAAACTGGGCCGTCTCGGTGGCCGCGGAAATCGATGGTGTGGGCGTCGTCGGCGTGGTTGCTGCCCCGGCGATGGGGGAGACCTATGTGGCCGTCCGGGGCCGAGGTGCCACCCGCCACGATCAGTGGGGCGTACACGAACTTCACGTCAACGATCCCGTCGAACTCGGACAGGCATTGATCTCGACGGGTTACGGTTACACGCAGGAGCGACGGATGGCTCAGGCGGGAGTGACCACCGCCCTGCTGCCTCAGGTTGCAGACTTGCGTCGACTCGGATCCTGCAGCCTCGACCTGTGTTTCGTGGCCCAGGGCCGAGTGGATGCCTATTTCGAGCGCGGAGTACACCTGTGGGATTACGCAGCGGCGGGACTGGTTGTGACGGAAGCCGGCGGTGTCTTTGCTGGATTGAACGGGCTCGGTCCGTCTGAAGACCTGGTGATCGGCGCCGGTCCGCACCTGTTCGCTCAACTCCACGATGCCCTACGTGACAGTGGTGCTGACCGCGACGAATGACCTCAGCCGGTCAATCGGCGGAGCTGAGATCGGTACTGATGGCCATCGTTGATATAGATCTCAACTGCGTAGTCGAAGGCCCCCGCCGAAACAGCGTTCTCGCGAATGCGGCACGGGACGCCAAGGGCCATAGCCAGTGGCGGGATCAATGTGTCGTTCGGCACCATCGCGCTCGCGCCGACCAGGGCGCCCTGTCCGACGATCGCTCGGTGCAGGATCACGGACCCCGAACCGATAAGGCAGTTGTTCTCGACAGTGCAGCCCTCCAAATGGGCGTTGTGCCCCACCACGCACCGATCCCCGATGATTGTGGCGTGCTCACCTGTGCAGTGAACCACGGTGCCGTCCTGGATTGAGGTCTGGGCTCCCACGCGGATGTAACCGTGATCCCCACGCAGGACAGCCTGTGGCCAGATGGTGGATTCCGGGCCGATCGTAACGTCGCCGATGATGACTGCGTCGGGGTGGACGAAGGCTGTCGGGTCGATTGTGGGGATTCGATCCCCAAGGGCGTAGACAGGCATCGGTGCTCCTCAATGGGTATCACATGAACTGCTCAGAAACTTTCGGAGGGTTGGTGCACAAATTGTCAGCGGAGTAGGGCACACTAACGCCCAGTCAGTTCGCGTTCAGGAGTGCGGGAATTATTTCCGCGTTCCCGAGCGTTCACCGGCTAACAACCGTCAAGAAACCGTACGACCCGCAGCCTGCAACCCACAAGGACTTGGCTGCAGACACGTGTGCACCACCTAGATGAGGACATGATGGCTACCGATTACGACGCACCCCGCAAGACCGACGACGAGCTTGCTGAGGATTCCCTCGAGGAGTTGAAGGCCCAGCGTGCGAGCAAGACGTCGTCAAGTGTCGATGTCGATGAGGTCGAGCTTGCCGAGAATCTTGAGCTTCCTGGCGCGGATCTCAGCGATGAGTCGCTCACCGTTCGTGTGATCCCACGTCAGGCCGACGAGTTCACCTGCTCCAAGTGTTTCCTGGTGCAGCATCGCAGTCAGCTCTCGCGTGAGGTTAAAGGCGAACCCGTCTGCCGCGATTGCGACTAGGACCTGCCCGTTTTTCGTGCAGGGTGACTTGCATCCTTTACCGAGGCATTGGCCCCGCGCTGGCCGTACGCTGCATCTGTGAGTGAAAACCCGATCGAGGCAGAGCCTGCGGACGATGTAGCAATTGACCGCCTGCCCCTGAGCGATGACGAGGCTCAGAAGATCTCGGACATCGTGACTAGGCTCAACGACGATTCGGTATCGAAGACCGACAAGTCCAGGATCCTCGTCGAGTTCTCACACCTAGTTGGATCCCGCGCTAAGCAGTTCGGCGCATCGGCCATCGGGCGGGGTCGGATTCTGGCGGAGCTGCTCATCGATGCTGCTCCCCATATTCCCATCCGAGATCACGACACTCTCGTCGAGCACTATGACGGCAAAACAGGTGAAGAGTTGGCCGATGCATTGGTGGCCAACGCAAAACGCACCACGACTGTCATAGGCATCGCAGGTGGAGCGGTAGCAGCAGCGGAATGGGCGGCGATGCCCCTACTCCTGGCCATCCCCCTTGAAGTGGTTGTGGAGACTCTTGCAGTCGCGCTGGTTGAGGTGAAGCTGGTTGGAGAGCTCCACGCGGCCTACGGCCTGGACGTGGCGGGGACGTCGACTCAGCGCGCTGTGGCATTTGCCGGATCCTGGGCGGGAAAGCGTGGGGTCGATCCGTTGCGTCCGTGGACGATTCCCAACGTCCTGGGGATCGCGGGTCGTCAGACCTTGGGGAAGCGAATGATTGCCCGATTCGCGCGAAATCTCGGAACTGTCATCCCATTCATGGTCGGAGCAGGCATCGGCGCCGTGGTCAACAGAGGTGAGACCGAGAAGATGGCACGTGAGTTACGCGTCGATCTGCGCAGGCTTGCCCAGGAGCGAGGGTGATCGAAGGATCAGCCTTCTTTGTGCATTGTGCGTGAGATCACCACGTCGACAACAGCAATGGCAGCGGCCGTCGCGGTTGCCCACAGGAGAACTTTCATCAGGTGTTGATTGGGATCGTTGGCCCGCGGGGGTGGATTGCCGGTCAGGCCCGAGTAGCTCTTGTCCATGATCTTTCGCACAGCCCATGTTGCACCGATTGCAACAATCGGCGCCGCCACCTTCAAGATCATGTTGGGATCTTGGGTGGGAGTCGATCCTTGGTCGAGTGTCACCATGTCTCCTTCAATTCTGCGGCGCGCCTGTCCGCCGTCAGTCTAGTCAGTGGAGGTCGGCTCGCCCAGACCTGCAGTCGGGGCGACTTTGTCTCGGGCCGTCGCCAAGGTGGTCGCGAGTTCATGTCCCTGGCGGGTCGAGACCAACCAGTAGGGGTGTGGGTCATCGGGGTCCGTCACTTCCACCAGGACGGACTCTCCGATCCAGCCACGTGTGCACAGGTAGGCACGCGGGTCTCCCGCAGCTCCCTTGGCGGTGACCCCCTCGTCGCGAGTCAGCGGCACGATTCTTCCGACGAAAGTCAGGGGGAGCCGGGCCCTACCGGCCTGGAAGCAGTGATCGTCGACCAGGACGATGGGGGTTCTGGTTATCAGCAGCACCGCGACGAGCATCTCACTGACAACAAATGCCACCAGACCCGAGGTGGTGCCCAGCCAGTGTCCGTAGGCGATTCCCAGCGACGCGGTCAAAGCCCCAGTAATGAACCACACAATCAGCGGAGCTGTGAGACGCTCCCGATAGAGGACCCCGCCCGCGATGGATGGGGAAGTGGCCGACGAACGGCCAGATGACTCAGCGTCCTGGGGCTGACCGACCTCGACCACCACTCCAGCCTTCCATCATTGGCGTCCCACGTCCCGTCAAACGTATAGGCTTCGAACGTGGCTTCCGACTCTGCTCTTCCGGCACGAATGATCTCACCCACAACTCCTCCCGATGATGTGGTGCAGCCGGCTCGCAGTCCCGTCGCGCCGGCACCGGGGGAGCGCATACCGAGTCACTACACCCGATGCTACGGGTGCGGTCCAGAACATCCCACTGGTCTTCACCTCGTGGCCATTGCAGGACCCGGCCTGTCCTTGACGGCGAGTTTCACGGTCACTGATATGCATCAGGGCGCTCCGGGATTGGCTCACGGGGGGATCTTGAGCACTGCCATCGACGATGCGCTCGGATCCTTGAACTGGCTTCTGTCATCGCCGGCTGTTACCGGCAGACTCGAAATGGACTTCCGTCGCCCGGTACCCGTGGGCGCCACCCTGCACATTCACGCTGAGGTGCTGGGCGTCAAGGGGCGCAAAGTCTTCACCCGCGCTGTGGGGCGGCTGAACGACCCGGATGGTGTTATCGCGGTAACCGCGGCGGCCCTGTTCATTCAGGTGCCGGTCGAGCATTTCACGACTCACGGACGTTCGGAGGATGTGATCGCGGCCAAGGAGGATCGAGCGGTGCGCAGCAGTCTTCAGAATCTCGAGGTGAATCCGTGAGCCGCCCGGAGAACGCCGTCGACGTGCTGATCACTCGCCTTGACAGCGAACTACCCCTGCCAACGTATGCACATCCCGGTGATGCTGGGCTAGATCTGCTCACGACGATAGATGCCATCATCCCGCCCGGGGAGCGAGTACTTCTGCCCACGGGTATCGCTATCGCGCTGCCTGCCGGCTACGCAGGGTTCGTCCACCCGCGGTCAGGGCTGGCCGCCAAGTCCGGGGTGTCCGTTGTCAATGCACCTGGAACAGTGGATGCCGGATACCGCGGTGAGATCGCTGTCTGCCTCATCAATCTGGACCCCCGAGAGCCAGTGGTGCTCACCAGGGGTGACCGCATTGCCCAACTGGTTATCCAACGAGTTGAGTATGCGGTCATCCATGAAGTCGACAGCCTCCCAGGAACTGACCGTGGGGCCGGGGGATTTGGGTCAACTGGCCGGTAGTTTGCCGTCACGTGCGACCGGTAGGCTGGTCCAAGCGCTGGCAGCAAAGGAGAGGGTCACGATGACCGAGAATCCATCCTCAGGAGATGACTTCGTCGATATCGGCGGGGGTGACATTGTGGATGCCACAGTGACACCGCTGGTGAGTGACGCGGGCGAGGTCGCATCAACTGAGGTTCCTTCGGTTGATTCCGTCATCGCCGAGAACCTGCCGTCGAGCATGCCGGCCGAGTAGGGCCGTCACATCCGTCCGGTTCAGCCAGTCCCTTACCCAAGCTGAAGGAGTCTTCGTGTTTCGACGACGCAATCGCAGCGCCGAGGATGGCCACGTTGAGAAGGCTGAATCAGCCGTCGAGCAACCTGAGCAGGTACGCACATTCAGCGGTCCGGTCGACATCACGCAGTTTGTGGACGATGGCGTCACAAGGCTCGATCTTGGCAGTCTGCGGGTACCCGGTGCTGAGGGAATGGAGATCCGACTGGAGGTCGACCAGACCAGTGACGCGGTGGTGGCCGTGACTGTCATCGACGGTGCATCGGCCATGCAGGTGATGCCCTTCGCAGCCCCCCGGCAGGAAGGTATCTGGGATGACGTTCGCGCGGAGATGTACGCAGGCCTAGCGGCTCAGGGAGATGTGGCAGAGGCCGAAGGTCCGTTCGGAATCGAGCTTCGATCTACTGTGTCCGTTCAGGTCGAGGATGGTTCAGTTGTCCAGCAGCCAGTGCGGTTTCTCGGTGTTGACGGTCCGCGCTGGTTTGTCCGTGCGGTGATCAGCGGTGAGGCGGGCGGTCTGGAGGCGGCACCTGGTCTGGAGGCGGTGCTGCGCTCAACAGTGGTTGTTCGGGGTTCTGAGCCGATGGCCCCAGGTGATCCTCTTGTACTGACATTCCCATCCTCAGTGCCAGAGGGAATCATTCAAGGGGAGGCCCCCGAGCCCCCGGCGTCTAGGACCACGCTTCCGATGCCTGAACGCGGGCCGGAGATCACCGAGATTCGCTGACTCCCGTGCCCAGATGTGCCTGTGCTCGCCTGCTGCCGGATAGTCTGTTCCTGTGACGTCATCGGCTACCCGCACCCATTGGTGGAATCGCGTACTGCGATCCTCCGCTGACGTGGATGCAGAACGCCTGCAGGCCGAGGTAGAAGATCTGGGAGCGTCGGCCATAAGGGCCTGCACCCTCGGTGAACCGACCACGGTCCACGGCCTGTTGAAGTCGGTAACTCTGCGGCCGGCGGAAAGCACACCCGTCGTTGAGGCTGACCTGTGGGATGGCACTGCACAGGTAAATCTTGTGTTTCTCGGACGTCGGCGAATCCCGGGAATCACGCCGGGACGTCACGTGGTGGTCCATGGACGTCCGATCATGCGCAATGGTCGACTCACCATGATGAATCCGCGCTACGAACTGCGTGCCGCTCATGCTGAGTGACGGACAGACCTGTGACTGAGTCGTCGGACTCGCCTGACTCCGGTCAGCACCGCTCACTGGAGGAGGTGCTCGAGGGAGTTCCTGAGGGAACAGGTGCGGCGGGTGATGCCACCACCGAGCAGTTGATGGCCTCGGCGATCGGTGGCTGGCGTGGGCTGATCGATTCGAGTCTCCCGGGTGCTGTCTTCATCCTGACGTATCTGCTCACCAGCAGTGATTTGCGCAAAGCCATCTGGGCAGCGGTTGTCGCCGGCGTGGTGATCGCGATCCTGCGACTGGTACGACGCGAGTCGCTGCAGCAGGTGCTGAGCGGCTTCATTGGAGTGGCGTTTGCAGCCTGGCTGGCCACCCGAACCGGAAAGGCCGAGAACTTCTACCTTCCGGGGCTGCTCACGAATGCGGCATATGGGGTGGGCCTTGCCGTGTCCTGTCTTGTAGGACATCCGCTGCTCGGCTATGCGGTAGGTGGTGCCACTGGTGATCTCACCGGTTGGCGCAGAAGTCGTGAACAGCGGCGTGCGTATGCCCTGGCGACGTGGCTGTTCGTCGGACTCTTCCTGCTTCGGATCCTGATCGAGGGTCCGCTCTATCTGGCCGGTGATGTAGCCGCTCTTGGCATCTTCAAACTTGTTCTGGGTTGGCCTGCCTTCGCACTTACTGCGTTCATCGCCTATCGGGTGATTCAGAAGGCACGTCATGATGCGCCGATCGATTCGTCCGAAGCGGGGAACAACGTCGAGAATCACCACGTGAGTGAATCGGACTAAGCGGAGAGAATCCCCGAAAGTGCTCGTTCCTGGGACTCATTGGCGACGAACATCAGCTCATCGCCCGCCTCAAGTGTGTCATCCGCCGATGGGGTGATCACACGAGTACCTCGGATGATCGCAACGAGGGCAGTGTCAACCGGCCAGCTGATATCACCAACCCGTGAACCCACCACCCGTGAGCCAGGGGCCAAAGTCATCTCCATGAGATTGGCATCGCCCTGCCGGAACGTGAACAGCCGAACGAGGTCTCCAACCGAAACGGCCTCCTCGACGAGCGCCGAGAGCATGCGCGGGGTTGAGACGGCCACATCGACTCCCCAGGCCTCGTCGAACATCCATTCATTCTTTGGATGGTTCACGCGGGCAACAACTCGTGGTACCCCGTACTCCGTCTTAGCCAGAAGTGATACGACCAGGTTGACCTTGTCGTCACCGGTTGCGGCGACGAGGACTTGGCATGAACTCAGGTTGGCCTGATCCAGCACACTGATCTCGCACGTGTCACCGATGAGGACATCAAGGACGTCACCCGCGGATGAAAGTGCACCCGCCTTGGTCTGGTCGCGGTCGATCAACTGAACTTCATGTCCGTTGGCGAGCAGTTCCCGCGCGATGGAGCGACCTACTTTGCCAGCCCCCGCAATAGCGACTCGCATCAGTGAACCTCCGGTCCCTGTGTCAGGGTTTCAGTGGCCTGTTCACGACCTGCGGCGGTGAACACAATATGGACGAGATCCCCGTCTTGATGAACCGCATCGGGAGTCGGAAGCAACCCATCACCAAGGCGTGTGATGAAAGCGATCCGAGCACCGGACTCGCGCTCCAGTCGGGTGTACAACTCGCCAACCCATCGTGATGACACGGGTATCTGGGCCAGAGTTACGTGTCCCGATGCGTCGCTCCACTCATCAGCCTCATGGCCGGGCAGGATTCGACGCAGGATCTGATCGGTCTGCCACGGGACGCTTGCAACGGTCGGGATTCCAAGACGCTGGTACACCTCCGCCCGACGAGGATCGTAGATACGGGCGACAACGTTCTCCACTCCGAAAGTCTCGCGTGCGACGCGGGCGGCGAGAATATTGGAGTTGTCACCGCTGGACACAGCGGCGAAAGCATCAGCCTGTTCGATTCCGGCCTCCCGCAGCCGGTCCCGGTCGAAGCCGATTCCGACAACTGTCTGACCTGAGAAATCTGAGCCAAGGGAACTGAATGCCTTGGGGTCCTGATCGATCACAGAGACCGAATGACCAGCTGAATCCAGCGTGCGGGCCAACTGCGTCCCGACGCGACCACATCCCATGATGACTACGTGCACGTCTGAACGGTACACGCATTCCGAGCAATTGTTCTCTTAGGGGGTGTCGTGTGCATGTCCGCTGAGGCAGGACGTACAGTTGTGGATTGTGTCACCGGTGACAGACAAGGCCAAGCGCCTCATCCTCGGTCGTGAACTGTCCAGCGAGCAGCTGGGCGAGACGTTGCTACCGAAAAAGATCGCCCTTCCAGTTTTCGCCTCTGATGCACTGTCGTCGAACGCCTATGCGACACAGGAGATCCTGCTCGTCCTGTCTCTGGGTGGCGTCGCGTTCTACAAGTACGCACCGTGGGTTGCACTGCTGGTCATCTTCATCTACTCAGTGGTTGTCGCCTCATATCGGCAGAACGTGCACGCCTATCCAAGTGGCGGCGGCGATTACGAGGTGGTCACCACCAACCTGGGCGCCAGGGCAGGTGTGTTTGTCGCCAGCGCACTGTTGGTGGATTACACGCTGACGGTAGCCGTATCCATCGCCTCGGCTGTTGACAACATAGCCTCCGCCTTTGACTCCGTCGGAAACAACCGAGTTGCCTGGGCAGTGGGCGCCATTGTCGTGATCACGCTGATGAACCTGCGAGGAGTGCGAGAGTCGGGCGCCCTCTTTGCCATTCCGACGTACGGCTTCATCGTCGGAATCTTCGGTATGTCGTTCTACGCCATTTACCGGATCCTGCATGGTGATGTGCTTCGGGCCGAGAGCGCCACTTGGCACATCACACCCGAGAACACCTTCGCGGGTGCCGCACTGCTATTCCTGCTGGCACGGTCGTTCTCGTCAGGCACCACTGCCCTCACCGGCGTCGAGGCGATCGCCAATGGGGTGCCAGCGTTCAAGAAGCCCAAGAGCAAGAATGCTGCCACCACCCTGTTCCTGCTCGGCGCCATCGCCATGACGATGTTTGCGCTGATCACCTGGCTGTCTATCTACACACAGGTCCACGTCACAGAATTCGACAAGGATCTGGTCGGGCTCCCGGCCGGACAGCAGCAGAAGACAGTCATCGCTCAGGTAGCGAACGCTGTCTTCGGCAGCTTCCAGTTCGGCTTCCTCTATGTGTCGTTCTCTACAGCACTGATTCTGGCTTTGGCCGCGAACACTGCGTTCAATGGTTTCCCAGTTCTTGGTTCCGTGCTTGCTCGCGATGGATATCTTCCGCGGCAACTCCACACCAGGGGCGACCGGCTGGCCTTCTCGAACGGAATCATCGTTCTGGCCGGCGTCGCTGTGATCTTGATCGTGGCGTACCGCGCAAATGTGACCAATCTGATCCAGTTGTACATCGTGGGTGTGTTCGTCTCCTTCACCCTGAGCCAATTGGGCATGATCAAGCATTGGAATCGACTGCTCCCGAATGAGCAGGTCGCCGCAGAGCGCAGACGAATGATTCGCAGCCGGGCGACAAACGCGGTCGGCTTTGTCATGACCGGATCAGTCCTGTTCATTGTGCTTATCACGAAATTCACCAAGGGTGCTTGGATCGTCTGTATCGCGATGCCCGTCCTTTACTGGCTCATGCAGCGAGTTCACCGGCACTACGAGCAGGTGAAGGCTGAGCTGGCTCCTGCTGACGATGAAACCGTCACCCTGCCCGCACGCACGCACGCCGTCGTCCTGGTCTCCAAGGTTCATAAGCCGACGATGCGTGCGCTGGCCTACGCGCGGGCCAGTCGTCCGGATCGGCTTGAAGCCATCACAGTCAACGTCGATCCTGGTGATACTGACCAGTTGATCCAGGAGTGGGAGCGTCGGGGCATCCCGGTTACGCTGCGCATTCTCGACTCGCCCTATCGAGAGATCACCAGACCGATCGTTGATTACGTCAAGAGCCTTCACCGCGAAAGTCCCCGAGACCTTGTCGTCGTCTACATCCCCGAGTACGTCGTGGGCAAGTGGTGGGAGCACCTCCTGCACAACCAGAGCGCGTTACGCCTTAAGGCCAAATTACTTTTCACCTCGGGTGTTGTGGTCTGCAACGTGCCATATCAGCTTGCGTCAAGTGAACTGCTCGCGGACCGACCGGTGTCTGTCGCGGCCGGAGCTGTTCGTCGTGGGGAGCCAACGGCCGACGTTCAGGATGCCATTGTTGCCGGGGAGTTCAGTCAGTCTGAGAATGGGACTGGCTCTCGCTCGTGACCGGAGTTGGCGATCACCTCATCGTCGACATCGAGTCGGTCGCGCATGGGGGACATTTCATTTCGCGAGTGGACGGTCGCGTCCTGTTCGTCAGGCATGCAATTCCTGGTGAACGAGTCGAGGTTGTTATCACCGGGCAGGGGCCCAAAGGCCGTTTCCTGTTGGCCGATGTTGTTGGTGTTGTCGAACCTTCTCCGGATCGAGTCGTTCCACCGTGTCGTTTCTCGGCCGACTGTGGGGGCTGTGACTTCCAACATGTATCGATCGGGCGCCAGCGTCGGCTGAAGGCCGAGGTCCTGCGCGAGCAGCTATCGCGCCTTGCCGGTCTTAGTGTGATTGGTGATCAGCCGTTAGAACGCGCTGTGGATGTTGTAGAAGTTCCGGGCGATAGCAATGGTCTGAATTGGCGTACCCGGGTGCGCTTCGCTGTTGACGATGATGGGCGCATTGGGCTGCGCCGACATCATTCACATGCGGTTGTGCCCATTGACGAATGTGCACTTGCCACTCCCGCTCTGACAAGTGTTGGGGTGCAGACTCATCGCTGGAGCGGGTCGCGGGATGTCACAGTGGTGGCCGCCAGTTCAGGGGATCGAGTGGTGGTTCCTGAACCCAGCCATGTTGGTACCCCTGCTAGGTCCCTGCCCGTCGACGTAGCGGTTCCGGGTCTGCGCGGTAGGGGCTGGGTGCGTGAGCAGGCTGGAGGTCGGGACTGGCGTGTTGCGGCTGACGGCTTCTGGCAGGTGCATCCGGGTGCACCCGAGGCGCTCGTGGGACATGTGCGCAAGGTGCTGTCTCCGCACTCCGGTGAGCACCTCCTGGACTTGTACAGCGGTGTGGGCCTATTCGCCGGACTGCTTGCTTCCGACCTTGGTCCCACTGGTCAGATCGATGCTGTCGAGGTGTCAGCTCAGGCCTGCTCGGACGCCCGGCGCAACCTTCATGACCTCCCGTCCGTTCGAATCCACCAGAGTGCGGTCGACAGCTGGCTTGCGGCCAATGAGGATCTCCGGCCGAATATCGTCGTGCTCGATCCGCCTCGCGGAGGTGCAGGTAAGCGGGTGATTGAGGCAATCCTCGCGCTCAGGCCTCGAGCCGTGGCTTATGTGGCATGTGATCCCGCGGCCCTTGGCCGTGACCTCGGATACGTCCGCGCGCAGGGTTGGCAGGTCTCCTCGGTTCAGGGTTTCGACCTGTTTCCCATGACCCACCATATGGAAGCGGTCGCATTGCTGCTTCCCGCCTGATCGACGGTCTTACCGATGCCTGTGTTTGATGGGCGTTCGCAGCCGCGATGGGGTAAAGTATCTTGATATCAAGATACTTTGACAAGGGGAGATACTGTGGCCAGTCAGAACAGTTTTGGTGCTAGGTCCACGCTCAATGTGGGCGATGCGTCGTACGAGATCTTCCGCCTCGACGCGGTTGCCGGGTCCAGCAACCTCCCGTACACCCACAAGGTGCTGCTGGAGAATCTCCTGCGCACTGAGGATGGCGCCAACGTGACGGCCCAGCACATCAGCGCACTGGCCTCGTGGGATCCAGCCGCTGAGCCATCGGATGAGATTCAGTTCACCCCGGCGCGAGTCATCATGCAGGACTTCACCGGTGTGCCATGTGTGGTGGATCTCGCGACGATGCGCGAGGCCATGGCCGATCTTGGGGGAGACCCGTCAAAGATCAATCCGCTGGCTCCTGCCGAGCTCGTGATCGACCACAGTGTGATCGCCGACTTCTTCGCCACCCATCAGGCCGCTGGTCTAAACGTAGACCTGGAGTATGAACGCAACCGTGAGCGCTACCAGTTCCTGCGCTGGGGTCAAACGGCGTTTGATGAGTTCAAAGTGGTGCCTCCCAGCACCGGGATTGTGCATCAGGTCAACCTCGAGGCGCTCGCCCGAGTGGTGATGGTTCGAAATGGACAGGCATACCCCGACACCTGTGTTGGTACGGACTCACACACCACCATGGTGAATGGTCTTGGCGTTCTTGGCTGGGGTGTCGGTGGTATTGAGGCTGAGGCCGCGATGCTCGGACAGCCTGTCTCCATGCTGATCCCCAGAGTGGTTGGCTTCAAGCTCAATGGCAGTCTGCCGACGGGAGCTACGGCGACAGATTTGGTCCTCACGATCACCGAGATGCTGCGTAAGCACGGTGTGGTGGGCAAGTTCGTTGAGTTCTACGGTGCCGGAGTGGGCGCTGTGCCCTTGGCCAATCGCGCCACGATCGGGAATATGAGCCCTGAATATGGATCTACCGTTGCCATCTTCCCCATTGATGACGAGACACTTCACTATCTGCGTCTCACGGGACGCGATGAGGCGCAGATCGCCTTGATTGAGGCGTATGCGCGCGCTCAGGGACTTTGGCATGACGCCGAGCACGAGCCGTCCTATTCAGAGCTCATCGAACTCGACCTGAGCACGGTCGTACCGTCGATTGCCGGCCCGAAGCGCCCACAGGACCGGATCGTCCTGCGCGAGGCGAAGCAGAATTTCCGTCAGGCTCTTCCCACCTACACAGATGAGCCCACCAAGACGGCCACCTTCAGCATCGATGGGCAGGAGGTCACCATTGGGCACGGGGCGGTCACGATCGCTGCCATTACGTCGTGTACTAACACTTCCAATCCGTCTGTGATGGTTGGCGCAGGCCTATTGGCGAAAAAGGCTGTGGAACGCGGACTTACCCGTAAGCCATGGGTCAAGACCACCCTTGCACCCGGCTCTAAGGTCGTCACGGACTACTACAACAAGTCTGGGCTGACTCCCTACCTAGAAAAACTTGGATTCGATCTTGTCGGATACGGATGCACCACCTGTATCGGGAACTCGGGACCGCTCCCAGTCGAGGTTAGCGCCGCCGTCCAGGCGGAGGATCTTGCCGTATCGGCTGTGCTGTCCGGGAATCGAAATTTTGAGGGTCGGATCAATCCAGACATCAAAATGAACTACCTTGCCTCACCACCCCTGGTCGTGGCCTACGCAATCGCCGGCACCATGGACATCGACATCACAACCGAGCCCCTTGGCACCGACCCGGAGGGTGCACCGGTGTTCCTGGCCGACATCTGGCCGGACGCTGCAGAGATTCAGGCAACGATCGACTCATGTATCGATGCGGAGATGTTCACCTCGCGCTACGCGGATGTGTTCGCCGGAGATGACCAGTGGCAGAACCTGCCGACGCCCACAGGCACAACCTTTGAGTGGTCGGCTGAGTCAACGTACGTTCGCAAACCGCCGTACTTTGAAGGAATGGGCCTGACACCAGAACCGGTTGGGAACATCTACGACGCAAGAGTCTTGGCGAAACTAGGTGACTCAGTCACTACCGATCACATCAGCCCTGCTGGCTCGATCAAGGTAGACAGTCCGGCCGGCCGCTATCTGGCTGAGCATGGAGTGCAGCGTGCGGACTTCAACTCGTACGGCTCACGGCGCGGCAACCATGAAGTGATGATCCGGGGAACCTTCGCGAATATCAGACTGCGCAATCAGCTTCTGGACAACGTCGAGGGGGGATACACGAAGGATTTCACCGATGCAGCCGCTCCGACGGTGTCTATCTATGACGCAGCCCAGTCGTATGCGGCGCAGCAGATTCCGCTGGTGATTCTGGCCGGTAAGGAATACGGGTCAGGATCCTCCCGTGACTGGGCGGCCAAGGGAACGGCGTTGCTTGGCGTCAAGGCAGTTATTGCTGAGTCCTATGAGCGCATCCATCGTTCCAACCTCATTGGGATGGGTGTCCTGCCATTGCAGTTCCCTCATGGTCAGAACGCTGCATCGCTTGGTCTGACTGGCGAGGAATCCTTCACCATCACGGGAATCACATCACTCAACGATGGGGTCACACCCCGTACTGTGCAGGTGACAGCTACCGGATCAGTGGGCCAGATCCAGTTTGACGCTGTCGTGCGCATCGACACCCCAGGTGAGGCGGACTACTACCGAAATGGTGGCATCCTCCAGTATGTCCTGCGCTCACTGGTCGCCTAGGACGTCCAGTGTCCGATGTTCGCCCCGCTGGGTGGCCGCAGGAGGTACTGCCACCTTCGGCCCCCGCGTGGGAGGTCAGTGCGGCTCAGTGGTTGCTTGACCTGTGTCCACCTGAATATCGCGGTTACGAAGTCCTGCGACGTTATCCGATCGTGCTGGCTCGGTTCGCCTTCCATCACGTTGAAGCCGCCCGAGCCGGTGCCCGGGAGGCGTATGCACATGCTCGAACCGAACTTGGCACACAGGTCGGCCCGGAGGTCCTGGACGCATCGCTGCGGGTGCTTGAGGCAGAGGGCGCGCGTCTCAGCCGATCCATTCGTGAGGTGCTGCTCGTTGAGGAAGCCCTGCGCGGGCGCCGTTGGCAAGCCAAGCTCTGAGCCGCGTGTTTACGTGCGCGCAAGGTGCGATAGGCCGATTGGTCCGTAGAATAGGAGTATGACTCTGCTCGGGCGCATCGCGTCGCCTGCCGACCTCCAGGCACTTGATCCTGAGCAGTTGCCGACGCTTGCCCAAGAGGTTCGCACTGAGCTGATTGAGCGGGTCACCAAGACGGGCGGCCATCTGGGCCCGAACCTCGGAGTCGTTGAACTGACGATCGCCCTACACCGTGTATTCCGATCACCGAACGATGTCATCGTGTTCGACACCGGTCACCAGACCTACGTACACAAGATGTTGACTGGTAGGGCCGGGGGTTTCGAGGGTCTACGCAAGGCGGGGGGCCTGTCCGGTTACCCCAGCCGAGCCGAGTCGGTGCACGATGTGGTGGAGAATTCCCACGCCTCGACGGCTCTGGCCTGGGCGGACGGCATAGCCAAGGGCTTCGAGCAAACTGGTGAGCTCAGGCATCGACATGTGGTGGGTGTTATCGGGGATGGTGCGCTCACCGGCGGGATGGCCTGGGAGGCACTCAACAATATTGCCGCCTCGGACCGTCCGCTGGTGATTGTGGTCAACGACAATGAGCGGTCCTACTCTCCAACGATCGGCGGGGTGGCCACCCATCTGGCAACACTGCGAACGGCTCGGGGCTATGAGCGGTTCCTGGACTGGGGCAAGGGTCTTCTTGGACGAACTCCGGTCGTTGGGGAGCCGATCTACGAGACCCTGCACGGCCTGAAGAAGGGCCTCAAGGACATTGTTGCGCCACAGGGCATGTTCGAAGACCTCGGTCTCAAGTACATCGGTCCTGTCGACGGGCATGACATAGAAGCACTGGAGCATGCACTACGCAGGGCGCGCGCCTTCGCCGGGCCGGTCATCGTTCATGCCATCACCGAAAAGGGTCGGGGTTATCGTCCAGCAGAACTCGATGATGCCGAGCGATTCCACGCTGTTGGTGTCATAGATCCCGAGACAGGCCAGCCGTTGTCGGCGTCCGGCACTTCCTGGACCTCGGTATTCACCGATGAACTCATATCGATCGCCCGTGAGCGACGTGATGTTGTCGCGATCACCGCAGCGATGATGGGGCCGGTGGGTCTTACCCGTTTCGCAGCAGAGTTCCCCGAGCGTACGTTCGATGTTGGCATCGCAGAGCAGCATGCGGTTACAAGTGCCGCTGGTATGGCCTACGCGGGTCTACATCCGGTTGTGGCCGTTTACTCCACATTTATGAATCGCGCCTTCGATCAAGTTCTCTTCGACTGTGCACTCCATCGGGCTGGGGTCACCTTCGTGCTCGATCGGTCGGGTGTCACCGGAGATGACGGAGCGAGCCACAACGGCATGTGGGATCTGTCAGTGCTCAGGATTGTTCCCGGGGTTCGCATAGCTGCGCCCCGTGACGCGCAAACATTGTCACAAGCTTTGCGTGAGGCGGTGGCTGTTGGTGACGGTCCGACAGTAATCCGATTCCCCAAGGGAGCCGTGAATTCGAACATTGCTGCGGTCGAACGCATGGGTTCAGTCGACATACTCCAACGCGATGCGCAGGCAGATGTTCTGTTGGTATCGGTGGGTGTATTTGCACCTCTGTGTATGGAAGTGGCCGCGAGGCTGGCTGATCAGGGCATTGGTGTGACGGTCGTGGATCCGGGCTGGGTGATCCCCGTCAGTCCCGATCTGGTTTCCCTGGCAGCCGACTATCGACTCGTGGTCACCGTCGAGGACAACATTCGCACGGGTGGAATCGGCTCAGCGATCTCAGCGGAACTTCGTGCTCATGACTGTGATGTCCCGTGCCGTGATATCGGTATCCAACCTCGGTTTCTCGAACATGGAAACCGGACGGGAGTCCTCACCTCGATGGGTCTTACCGCACAGGACGTCTCGCGGACGATCGTGGAGACAATGGCCCGATTTGACAGTGGCGATGTCGCGCAGGCTGACACCGCGGTGATCGAGACTGAGCGGTCATCTGAGTCCTGATCACCCGCGCACCGGGTCATCGAGTGCCTGGCCGATGATGTTTCCACCAGGTTTGACCATGGTGATTTCATCGGCGGTGATCAGGATCGGGCGGCTGTAGCCCCGGTCATCTGGATCGGTCAGGTCGGCCGCGGAGATGGCGAACGCGGGATCGAGCCGGCCAAGGTCCAGCCAGCCGCGATGTCGAGTTGGGACCGCCGCTGAGCGCATCCCCTGTCCGTCAAGAATGGTGGATCGGTAGAGGCTGTTGCTCAGCAGTGTCGGGACATCCGCGTCACCCAGTGAACGCAGCGAGGCTATGGGGTCTTTCCGGTGACGATCCACGGCCAGCTGGGCCATATCGTGCACGTACCTGTCCGCCTGTTCGATGGCAGCCTGTCGTGGGATATCGGCGAAATCCAAGAGCGCAACTGGAAGCAGGCCGGCGAAGTCTGAGTCGGGTTGAGCGTCATCGGTAAAGCCCCGCAATGCCAACCCACTGTGGGTTGACCCGCCGAGCACCGGCCGCACGATCCAGCCGTGACCGGGGTGCAGATCGTGGTCGATGGGTAGGGCACGTGGGCGGATGAGGGAGATGACGAACCTGACGTAGTCGTCCCCACGCTCGGTCCGCCAGGTGGCCAGACGCACCCGCATTCTGATCCATCGAGCCAGGCGCCGCCTGGTGGCGGGAGTTGGTTCCGCGTCCGCTTGCAGATCTGCGGCCAGGGCGCATTCGTCCCACGTCAGATGCAGGTGATGGTCGTCCAGATCAAGGTGAACTCCGTCTTCACCGAGCTCAAGTTCGGCTAACTGACCCTGCTCAAGCAGTAGCAGCGACAACAGTGACCGCCGCAACTGCCCAGAGGGATGTTCCATGGCTCGACGTTACGCGATCACAGTGGCGATCCCGGAGATCCGCTCGGGTGACACGCACCGTACGTCATTCCTGCTTGGCCTACTCAGGCAGCGATGCAATACCCCTGGGCAGGAACCGTCGCCCATTGACTCGCTCACTGGTTCCGGTGCGATCGAGGTACGGGGTGATCCCACCTAGGTGGAAAGGCCAGCCCGCACCGAGGAGCATGCACAGGTCGATATCGGCCGGTTCGGTGACAACTCCCTCGTCCAACATGATTCGGGCTTCCTCGGCAAGGGCATCCAGCGCCCGCTGACGCACTTGATCAGCTGTTGACGGAGAGTCGCCGACCGAGACGATGGCGTTCACATCCTCTGTCAGCCGGGACACTGGACCCTCCCACGCAAGCAGAGTGCCGATCTTTGCCTCGACGATTGCCCGCTGGTTCTCTGAGACCTTGAAGCGATCAGGGAACGCACCATGGAGTGTTTCGGATGTGTGAAAGGCGATGGCGGGACCAACCAACTGCATCAGCAGGAATGGAGACATCGGCAGACCCATGGGGTCCAGTGCATGTTCGACGACCTGAAATGGCGTTCCCTCATCGAAAGCTGAGGTGACCTCGCCGAGGAACCGGGTCAGGAGACGATTGACGACGAATCCAGGCCGGTCGTTCACCAGAACACAGGACTTTTTCAACATTCGACCCAGAGCAAATGCCGTGGCTACGGAGGCATCATCAGTCTGCTCAGCTCGGGCAATCTCCAGCAGTGGCATTACCGCCACTGGATTGAAGAAGTGGAAGCCCACAACCCTCTCAGGGTGGCGCAGATTCTCCGCCATCGCCGTGACCGACAGAGATGACGTGTTCGTCAGCAGGAGACACTGATCGGACACGACTTCCTCGACGTTCGCAAATACGGTCTTCTTCACCAGCAGATCCTCAAACACTGCCTCGATGACGACGTCCGCATCTGAGAAGGCGTTGAGATCAAGAGCTCCGCTGACGAGGGCGCGGAGGCGATTGGCCTTGTCGCCGCTCAGTTTTCCTTTGGCCCGTAGTGCGTCGATCTCGTTGTTGACGTAACCCAGTCCCTTGTCGATCCGAGCCTGATCGATATCGGTCAGGACGATGGGCACCTCGGTGTTCTGGGCGAACAGGAGCGCCAGTTGGCTAGCCATCAGACCAGCACCGACAATGCCGATCTTGGTGACCGGACGGGCCAGACTCTTGTCCGGAACCCCCGAGGGTCGCTTAGCTCGGCGCTGAACAAGGTCGAAGGAGTACAGGCCCGAGCGGAACTCCTCACTCATGATCAGAGCAGCGAGAATCTCGTCCTCCGCTGCGAAGCCTTCATCGCGAGTGCTGCCGCGTGCGGCATCGATCAGGTCAACTGCACGATAGGCAGCAGGTGCTGCACCGTGTAGGACGAGGTCAAGTTGTCCCCGGGCAGCAGCAACAGCGGTGGTCCATTCGTCGGCCATATCGACGGGTCGACGTTCGATCACTCGGTTTCCGGAGATCACTTCGGAAGCCCACCTCAGTGAATCCACAAGGAAATTACCTGCATCGAATCTCGCGTCGACAATTCCCATGTCAGCAGCGGCCCGAGCGCTGATCATGCGGTTCTGACGCAGCGGGTTCTGCACGATCACCTCGAGTGCGCCGGGCGCCCCGATCAGGCGAGGCAGCAGGTAGGCACCTCCCCAACCGGGAACAAGACCCAGGCCTACCTCAGGCAATGCGATGGGATATGCCGATGACGAGATGGTTCGATACGTACAGTGAAGTGCCACCTCGAGTCCGCCGCCGAGGGCAGCGCCGTTGATGAAGGCGAATGACGGTACTTCCAATTCACCGAGCCGCCGAAATACCTGATGTCCAAAGGTGGCGAGTTGGCGTGCCTGATCAATATCGGTCAACCGGGGGACTCCGGTGAGATCTGCGCCAACGGCGAAGACGAATGGCTTACCGGTGATCGCCACTCCCACGACGGAACCCGCAGTGACGAGCTGATCAACCTCATCGAGGGTGCGTGAGAGTTCGGTGAGTCCGCCTACGCCGAAAGTATTTGGCTTGTTGTAGTCAAGCCCATTATCGAGCGTGATCAGGGCGATTCGACCCGCTGCGACATCGACAAGTCGTAGATGTGCTCGCGTCACGACCTCATCTGGCGCTGCGGGCAGGGGAGTGCTGGTCGAGGTGGTCATGATCATCCTGCCTTGGTGTAGTTGGGGTTCTCCCAGATGACCGTGCCGCCCATACCCAGTCCGATGCACATCGTGGTGAGGCCATAGCGGACGTCAGGATGTAGTTCGAATCCCTTCGCGAGATATGCCATCAGTCGGATACCGGAGGATGCAAGTGGATGTCCGACGGCAATCGCACCACCGAAGGGGTTTACCCGGGGATCATTGTCAGGGATCCCGAAATGATCCAGAAATGCCAGCACTTGGACTGCGAAAGCCTCGTTGATCTCGAAGAGTCCGATGTCATCGATCGTGAGATCTGCCTTGGCGAGTGCCTTGATCGTGGACGGTACCGGGCCGATCCCCATCACCTCAGGGTCGACGCCGGCAAAGGCAAAACTCACCAATCGCGCCTTCGCTCGCAGTCCCAGTTGCTGGGCTGTGTCGGCATCGGCCAAGAGTGCAGCGGTCGCGCCGTCATTGAGTCCGGCACTGTTTCCAGCGGTGACCCGTCCATGGGAACGGAACGGCGTCTTGAGGGCCCCTAAAGCTTCCAGGGTGGTATCCGGTCGCGGTGGTTCGTCGACAGTTGAAAGACCCCACCCTTGCTCTGCAGAGCGAACAGCGATCGGCGCCAGATCGGCCTGAATATGACCAGCGGCGTAGGCCTGCGCGGTCTTCTGCTGGCTGCGTAGTGCGTATTCATCAGCCCGACCCTTGGTCAACTGTGGGAAGCGATCATGCAGATTCTCGGCAGTCTTGCCCATGATCAGGGCTTCGGGATCGACGAGGCGCTCTGCCACGAATCGTGGATTGGGATCGACTCCTTCACCCATGGGATGGCGACCCATATGCTCGACGCCACCGGCGATCGCGATGTCGTAGGCGCCAAATCCGATACCAGCGGACAGGTTTGTCACCGCAGTCATCGCACCAGCACACATCCGATCCACCGACTGTCCGGGGACAGTTCGTGGAAGACCAGCCAAGATGCCCGCCGTGCGACCGATCGTCATTCCCTGATCACCGACCTGGGTGGTAGCCGCAACCGCCACGTCATCAATGCGGTCGGGTGGCAACTCTGGATTCCGACGCAGCAGTTCGTGGAAGGCTCCAACAACGAGGTCGTCCGCCCGCGTCTGTGCGTAGATGCCCTTCTCACCCGCCCGTCCGAAGGGGGTTCGAACCGCATCCACCAGAACAACATCGCGCACCGTACGTGCCACAGGAACCTCCGGAACTAGTTACTCACCAGTAACTAGGATACTACGTCCGCAGGTCTAGCGGGTGACCGCCTCGGCAGTTTCGCGCGACTGAACGTTGGAGGGGCCTGATGGTTGGCGCTTGAGGTAGGCCCACATGACCGTGCCCAGGTACACGACGTAGGTGGTGAGCTGCAGCCAGGTGGTGATCGGGTCGAAGTGGAAGAACCCGCCGAGCAGGGTGCCGATGAAAGAATCCTCAGGAATCGAGGCGCTCACATCAAAAGCGATATTTGCTCCACCTGGCAGCCAGCCGGCTTCCTGCAGGTCGCGTACACCATAGGCGAGGACTCCGGCAGCAACCACGATGAGAAGCCCACCGGTCCAGTTGAAGAAGGTAGCGAGATTGAGCCTCATCGATCCTCGGTAGACACCCCAGCCGATCAGGATGGCGGTGGCAATGCCCAGGAGCGCTCCGATGAGCGCCGCGGGGGTCGAGATGCTGGCCGTGGTGGCGGCCCAGAGGAAGAGGGCCGTCTCCAGGCCTTCGCGCAGAACTGCGACCAGGGCGACAACAACCAGCGCCAGACCTCCACCAGCGGCCGCGGCCTCCAGCTTGCCGTGGAGTTCACCCCGCAGCTCACGCGCCGTTCGTCGCATCCAGAAGACCATCCAGGTGACCAGAGCAACCGCGATGATCGACATGATGCCCGCGAACGCGTGCTCCGCTTCGTCCGACAGCGAATGGGAGGTGAAGGTCAGCAGGGCTCCGAATGCCAGAGACATCGCGATGGCGATGCCGGTACCAAGCCAAAGACTCGAAAGTTTATCCGCGCGACCCGTCTTCACCAGATAGGCGACAAGAATTCCGACAACCAGGGACGCCTCAAGGCCCTCACGAAGGCCTATGAGATAGTTGGCGAGCATCTTTCACCTCCAGACGAAGTAGGTAAGGCTAACCTAACTTACTCGGCGGCAGCGTTCAAATCGGGAACGTAGTTGAGCGCCCTGACCAGTACATCAGCCACTCGGTCAATCTGCCAGGAGCGGGCACCACCGTCCCGCAGGACGGGAAGCAGCAGGGCCCACTGCTGATCGGCGGGCCCTCCCGGCGCGAAGGGGGGTGACCAGAGAACGCGTCGGACGAGATCCGGGGTCATGAGGTTTTCCACGGGGATGGACTCTCGTTCGGAGATAGAAGCCAACTCATCCTTGACCAGGGCAAGTCGCTGTGCGGCCAACGGATCCTTGTCAGGCCACGCCCTGGCAGGTGGTGGGCCACTACTGGGGACGGTGGCTGGGGGGAGTTGTGAATCGGCCAGCTTGGCCGCGTCATCGACAGCCTGCTGCCACTGGGCAAGATGTCGTTTGGCACCTCGGGTGTTGAAAGCTGGGAGCGTGGTGAGATCTGGGGCTGTCGGCCCGGTGACCGCTGTCGCCGCAGCAATGATCGCCGAATCCTGTAGTACTCGGCCAGGGGAGATGTCCCGACGCTGGGCAACCAGATCACGTGCCTCCCACATGGCTCGCACGGTTGCCAACTGTCGGGGTTTTCGGATCTTGTGCAACCCGGATGTGCGTCGCCACGGATCAACGCGCGGTGCTGCGGGCGGTGCAGTTCTGATGGCCTCGAACTCCTCGAGGGCTAGGTCGTATTTCCCCGCCTTACGCAACTCTTGTTCGATGGCATCGCGAAGTTCGACAAGTAGTTCGACATCGAGGGCGGCGTAGCGCAGCCACGGCTCGGGAAGTGGGCGAGTGGACCAGTCGGCAGCCGAGTGCTCCTTGGCCAGGGAGACGCCAAGAATGTCCTCCAGAAGCGCACTCAGGCCGACCCGCGGATAGCCAAGCAGGCGGCCGGCCAGTTCGGTATCGAAGAGCGAGTCAGGAGATAGACCAACCTCGCGCAGGCATGGGAGGTCCTGTGACGCGGCGTGCAGCACCCATTCAAGTCCGCTGAAACTCTGTGCCAGTGGTCCCAGATCGTCACAGGCAATTGGATCAATGAGAAAGGTGCCGCTGCCGTTACGTCGGACCTGAATGAGATACGCGCGCTGACCGTACCGGTATCCGGATGCTCGCTCCGCATCGACGGCAAGGGGGCCGGTTCCTGTCGAGATCCGGTCTGCGGCAGCCTTCAGGCCGTCACGATCTTCGATTACTTCGGGAACGCCATCACGTGGTTCGGTAAGAACGGGGACGGATGGAGCCTCGGGTTCGGTCAGCACAGCTACATCTGGATCATTCCCAGAGTCGTCATGAGTCTGATCGAGGGTCACAGCATGAACGATACGCGGTTGAGATCCCTGGCGATCGCGTCAGGAGGTATTGCTGTGTCGAAGTCTGCGCAGAAACCTGCACTGCAGGGCAAGCCGGTGTTATCGGACAAGCCCGGTTCGCATCGAGATGGCAACCATCTCAGCGCGGTCCCCAGTACCCAACTTGCGCGCGATACGTGCCAGATGACTCTTCACCGTAAGCGCTGAAAGGCCAAGGGCATCACCGATGTCCTTGTTGGAACGCCCCTCCGACACCAGTTGGATCACTTCAACCTCACGGGCCGACAACTCATCAGGGGCACCGGTGCGTGGACGTGGCCGCGGGGCCGCGGTGACAGGAGGTAGGTCTTCATCCGGTGTAACGACATAGCAGCGGATTCCGGCACCGAGTGCTGCACGCACGGCGTACGGATCATCGCGAACGGTCAGCAGGACGACTCGCTTCCATCCGGCCGCTCTCAGATCGGCCAGCAGGGGAAGGGCTGGGCCATCAGACAGACCACCTTCGATGATGACGAGATCCCGTGGGCCGTCGTAGTAGCCACGCACTCGGGCCTCGGCCCCACTCGCGGCCTCGATGACCTCACGTGCACCAAGCAGACGGAGGCGACCGGTCAGAGACTGGCGACGTGCTGGTGAATCAGCCACCACAAGCGCCGTGAAACGTGCACGAGGTAGAGGCAATGCAGATTGACGTTCAACCACCGCAACCACGATGACACTCCTAGGTCAGCTTCGTCCGGGTACCCCGGCTTTACTTAACCCATATCGACCATTCGGGCGATCTACTTGAGTCCGGAGTCTGGGGTGAGCGCGGCGCTGCGGTACCACGATCGAGTGAATCTGGGACCGTGACGGTCGCAAGAACGCCATTTGGCCCGGATTGGTGCAGGTCAGGAGTACTGGCGACGGGCCGCAGCGCGGCTGGAGGATAGTGGTGCCACTCCTGAGGGCAGTGGTGGTAGCCCCGCAATATGCGTAAGCACATCGACCCACGCCTGAACATGCTCACCAATGGCGTCATCACCAGGGGTCCACGATGCGCGGATCTCGACGTCACCCTGAGGAATCCGATCTCCGATCGCGCCAAACGCCTGAGATGAGGTCCGGGTAACCGTTCCGGATTCAGCGTGGAACAGCGCCCCATGGTCAGCAAGTGACTCAAGGAGCCACGACCACGCCACCTCGGTGAGCATGGGATCACCCGCAATATCGATTTCGACCGTACCTTTGGCGAACGTCACGATACGGAAAGTGCCGTCCCATGGCTCTTGGCCGGCTGGATCGTGCAGAAGGACAAATCGTCCTGATGCCGCCTCATCTTCGCCTCGTGGATCGACCACGACCGTGGCCTGCAGGGCGATGGCGTAGGGAGAAAGCCGCTGAGGTGCGGGTGTCTCTTCAACGTGCACCTCAGAGCGCAGGACCACTGATCGAATCGAGTCCATGGCACGAGCGAAAGACACCGGCAAAGTATCCGGCTCGCCTCCACCACCTCGAGTCATACCGCAAGGTTAGGTCTCCAGGACCTAGGAACGCGGGAGGCGAGGTGCACGCGGTGCTGTGTCGCTGTCGGCATAACAACTCTCCCCAGTTCGACGGATGACGCGGACGGTGACACGATCGGGGGGTGAGAGAACCCGATGTGCGGTCGTTGGGGCCATCAGATGGTGTCGAATACCCCATGCTGGCGGCTGATCATCCGCTGAATGGAGTTGTTGGACGCGACGCCCCGCTCATTGCTGCGGCGCAGCGTAAACCGGTTCGTCATACTCCGGTCTGGTTCATGCGTCAGGCCGGCCGCTCCCTACCTGAGTATCGCAGGGTTCGTGAGGGTGTTCCGATGCTCGAATCCTGCTTCAACACCGACTTGGTCACGGAGATCACCCTGCAGCCGGTGCGCAGGTACGGGGTCGATGCAGCGATCTTTTTCAGTGACATCGTTGTGCCCCTCAAAGCCATCGGAGTCGATCTTGACATCGCGCCGGGAGTTGGCCCTGTGGTTACCGAGCCATTCCGGGGTGCACATGATGTGGACAGGTTGCGCACTCTTGAGGAAGACGACGTACGTTCCATCACTGCTGCGGTTGGCAATCTTGTGCGGGAGCTGGGTCCGACACCTCTCATCGGATTCGCGGGTGCACCGTTCACTCTGGCCAGCTATCTGATCGAGGGTGGCCCCAGCCGGGATCATGCCCAGACGAAGGCGCTTATGTACGGCAATCCCACCGTGTGGCATGCCCTGCTAGGGGCACTCGCCGATATAGCCGGGAGTTTTCTGCGAATGCAGGTACTGGCGGGTGCGAGCGCAATTCAATTGTTCGACTCGTGGGTCGGTGCGTTGTCGGCGCGTGACTATCGCGAATATGTGCTCCCACATTCGACCCGTGCGCTGTCGTATGTGGCTGATCTCGGTGTGCCACGTATTCACTTCGGGGTAGGCACGGGTGAACTTCTGGTGGATATGGCACATGCAGGAGTGGAGGTTGTGGGTGTCGACTTCCGGGTACCTCTTGGCCAGGCACTGGCTCGGGTGGGCAGTGGGGTTGCCTTTCAGGGAAACCTCGACCCAGCCGTCCTGTTCGCAGACCACGACACCATCAGCGCACAGGTGGCGAGAGTTCTGGCCGATGCAGAGGGACTCCCGGGGCATATCTTCAACCTCGGCCATGGTGTCCTGCCCTCAACAAACCCCGATGCGCTCGCCCATGTGGTCGATCTGGTGCATCAAAACCCCGTTCCATGAACGAGCCAACAGTGACTCGCCGGCCGCGGGTGGTCGTGGTTGGTGGGGGAGTGTCAGGCCTTTCGGCTGCGTGGCACATTGCTCGACGCAGGCATGATCTTGATGTCCAGGTTTTCGAAGGTGGGCCGCAGGTCGGTGGGATTCTTCGAGTGAGTGAACTGGACGGTGTTCCGCTCGATCACGGCGCGGAGTCGATGCTGGCAACGCGTCCAGAGGCAGTTCGGCTTGTGCGCGATGTGGGCCTCGGTGACGACCTGGTCAATCCCACGAAGGCCAAACCTTCCGTCCTGATGGACGGTGCACTTCAAGAGTTCCCTCCCGGGTTGATGATGGGCGTGCCCACCGATCTCAAATCGCTGGCGGCCAGTGGTGTGCTCTCGGCTGAGGCGTTGGCTCGTATCCCACTTGACTATGTGCTGCCGCGGACATCCATCGGCGAGGACGTCTCGCTGGGTGGCTACATCGCGGCCCGACTCGGTGACCAGGTGGTCGACCGGCTGGTTGCGCCGCTCATCATGGGCGTCTACGCCGATGATCCCTACGCGGTCTCGATGTCCTCTGCGACTCCCGCGCTCATGGAGGCTGCTCGACGGGAGTCCTCACTTCTCTCAGCGGCGCGACGAGTGCGCAAAGTTCCTACGGGCCCGGTGTTTGCTGGTATTCGAGGTGGTGTGGGACGGCTGCCAGGAAGCTTGGCATGCTCACTTCAGACTGCCGGTGCGATCGTGCATACGTCGGCCATGGTCCGCGGTTTGCGTCGAACAAACTCCGGCTGGTCTATCGATGTTGTTCGAGGTGAACAGATCACGTCTGAGCATGCTGATGCGGTGATTGTGGCTACCCCGGCACCCGCCGCGGCTCGACTTCTGCAGGCCTATGTGCCGCTTGCCGCCGAATATCTCAGGAGAATTGAGACCGTCTCCGTGGCGGTCGTGGCCATGCTCTACCGCGCATCCGACCTGCCCGGGGGCGACCTTCCTCCCGGCAGCGGGTACCTGGTACCTCCGTCACAGGGGCGACCCGTCAAGGCCGCGACGTTCTCATCGCATAAGTGGGACTGGGTTCAGGAGGCCGCCGGACGTGAGGGGCTGGTCGCCGTACGTGCCTCCCTTGGTCACGCGCGTGATCACGAGGTGTTGCAGCGAACTGATGCCGAACTCATCGATCTGGCTGCCAGCGACCTTGGCTTTGTGCTTCGGCTCGGACGTGCTCGACCTGTTGCCTCCCGGGTTACCCGCTGGGGTGGTGCCCTGCCACGTTACGAGGTGGGTTACCGGGACCGGGTCGAGAGTATTGATGCCGCAGTTGGGCAAGTACCGGCTTTGGCCCTATGCGGGTCGGCGTACGAAGGGGTGGGGATCGCCTCCTGCGTGGCCCGCGCAACATCAGCGGCAGACCACATCTGCGATCACCTGACATCGGATGGACAATGGATCTCATGAGCACATCATCAAACCTGCCCCAATCGGCCGCCCCAGGTGCCGCGGGTGTCGATGCAGCACCACCCGCGGTCAAGAAGGCGACGCGCAAGACGGCCCCACGAAAGACGGCGGCCAAGGTGTCATCGACCGCGGGGAAAGCCACGGTTGGGGCCAAAGGTAAGCGCCAGGATCAGGGGAAGCAGGCACGAGAGATCAACGCCATGATCCGCTACACCAGTTGGTCAGTGTTCAAGGCCAACTCTGCCCTTGGCGGCGGTCGCAAGGCGATGATCCGTGAGATTGAGGCGCTTGTTGAGAGCCTGGCAGCTCGAGACATCATCGTGCGCGGCTGGTATGACGTAGCGGCCCTGCGTGCAGATGCGGATATCGTGCTGTGGTTGCATGCGGAGTCCTCCGATGCTCTACAGGACGCCTACCACGAGTTTCGCAAGACTCGGCTTGGATCTGCGTTGACACCTGTGTGGTCACAGATGGCTCTTCATCGTCCAGCGGAGTTCAACAAGTCGCATGTGCCTGCGTTTTTGGCCGATGAGCAGGCGCGCAACTACGTGTGCATCTACCCATTTGTGCGCTCATATGAGTGGTACCTGCTCGATGATGAAGAGCGGCGCGCGATGCTCGTCGAGCATGGCCAGATGGGGCGCGATTACCCAGATGTCAGAGCCAATACGGTCGCTTCATTTGCCCTTGGGGACTACGAATGGATTCTTGCATTTGAAGCCGATGAGCTGCACCGGATCGTCGACCTGATGCGTCATCTGCGCGGTTCCAAGGCACGCATGCACGTACGTGAGGAGATCCCCTTCTACACCGGGCGACGTCGCGAGGTGTCGGAATTGATCAGGGACCTGCCGTAGTACGACAGGTCCCTGATGCGGGCATTTCAGAGTGCGCTACTCGGCTGGTGCCAGGGTGATCGAGATCGAATTGATGCAGTAGCGCTGATCGGTCGGAGTGGAGTAGCCCTCCCCATCGAAGACGTGGCCGAGATGACTTCCGCAGTTGGCGCACCGCACCTCGACCCGGCGCATGCCCATCGAGCGGTCTTCCAACTCCACCACCGTGTCACCTGCCAGCGGTGACCAGAACGAAGGCCACCCGCAGTGGGAGTCGAACTTGGTGTCACTTGAGAACAGTTCGGCATTGCAGGCGCGACAGGCATATGTGCCGCGCGTCTTTGTGTCTACGTACTCACCCGTGTGTGGGCGTTCGGTGCCCGCCTGGCGCAGGATGAAGTACTCAGCCGGGTCGAGTTGTGCGCGCCACTCTTCGTCAGACTTCACGATGTTGTATGGGGTTCCATCTGGTCGTACCGATGGCATCGATTCCACGTGCAAACCTCCGAGGTTTGTGGTGAGGAGCCGCGTCACTATGCGCGGCAGGTGAATGGGGGACTTCACATCTAGGACAACAATGGTGCACCCGGCTCTATTCCGGTTGGAATGGCGCGAGCAGAGTGGATTTCCGGGTCCGAGGCCGTAGCGTGATCCCCATGGCGAAGAACTTCGGAGAACCCATCGAGCTCGAGGTGGATGGCCATCAGGTACGGGTGACCAATCCGGAAAAGCCCTATTTCCCAGCGGTGGGAATCACGAAGTTGGAGGTAGTCCAGCATTACCTCAACTGCGGTCCTGGGATCCTTCGAGCCCTCATGAACCGACCAACCACTCTGGAGCGTTGGCCGGGTGGGGTAGTGGAGGGGGCGGTGCTGAGCACGCGTGCTGATCACCGGGGAGATGCCTTCTATCAGAAGCGAGTCCCGGCCGGGGCCCCGAACTACGTCGAGACTGCGACCATTACATTTCCGTCAGGACGCAGTGCGGATGAGGTCGCTCCCAACTCATTGGCGGTCATCGCATGGGCTGCACAGCTCGGCACTGTCACGTTTCATCCGTGGCCCGTTCGCAAGGACGATGTGGATCATCCTGATGAGCTGCGGATCGACCTCGATCCCCAGCCCGGTACGAACTTTGATGACGCCAGACGGGTGGCCTTCGAGTTGAAGTCACTTCTGGATGAGTTTGGGGTGCGCGGCTTCGTCAAGACCTCAGGTGGACGAGGGCTGCATATTTACGTACGCATCTTGCGCAGGTATACGTTCATCGATGTTCGACATGCGGCGATCGCGATTGGGCGTGAGTTGGAGCGTCGACTCCCCGGGCGTGTTACGACGCAGTGGTGGAAAGAGAATCGCGGTGAGGCGATCTTCATCGATTACAACCAGAATGCCCGCGATCGCACAATCGCCTCGGCATATTCCATCCGCGCCCGTGCCAATGCGCCCGTCTCGATGCCCATCACCTGGGTGGAGCTCGTCGATGTGGCACCGGAGGACTTCACCGTGAGAACGGCGGGTGCACGATTCGTCGAACGGGGCGACGCACATGCCGAGATTGACGATGCCGCCTTCGATATCGCCCGGTTTCTCGAGTGGTACGACAGGGATGAGCGAGATCTGGGATTGGGTGAAATGCCGTATCCGCCGGACTATCCCAAGATGGCCGGTGAGCCAAGCCGGGTTCAGCCGAGCCGCGCTCGGCTCGCCGACTGATTCAGGCCGCAACTGTCGATTCAGGTGGCCTGCTGGCACAATCCACCCGTGACCACAAACAGAGCAGTTCTTATCACAGGTGCCTCACGGGGAATTGGCGCCGCCTGCGCGCGCGCCTTTGCCGACCTCGGTGACCGTGTCGCGGTGCACTATGTCTCGGGTGCGGAGGCGGCCGAAGCTGTCCACGCATCTCTGCCCGGTACTGGACACACGATCGTGCAGGCCGATTTGCGTGATCCACATGCGGTGCGGCGCATGGTCGACCAGGCGGCAGCCGAACTCGGTGGTATCGACGTCCTCATCAACAACGCGGGAGTGTTCTATTCACATCCCATCCAGTCGGTGTCCTACGAAGACTGGCAGCAAGCCTGGGCCGACACACTGGGTGTCAACCTGATCGGTGCAGCAAATGTGGCGTGGTGTGCCTTGCAGCACATGCCTCGCACGGGCGGTTCTCGGATCGTCAACGTCGGCAGCCGCGGGGCATTCAGGGGTGAGCCTGACTCACCGGCCTATGGGGCCAGCAAGGCGGCGCTCGTCGCGTTCGGGCAGTCGATCGCGAAGGCACTTGCCCCTGATCGCATCGCGGTCACGACACTTGCGCCGGGGTTTGTCGAGACCGATATGGCCAAGGATCACTTGACCGGTGACATCGGTCGCGAAATTCGTGCGCAAAGTCCGTTCAACCGGGTTGCCACGCCCGAGGAACTCGCCGATGCCATCGTCTATCTCGCCTCGGGTGGTGCTGAGTGGGCCAGTGGCGCGGTCTTGGACTTCAACGGCGCCTCATATCTGCGGATGTAGGTGCGTTACCGCAATTCCGATGGCATGAATACGTCGGTGAGTGAGTAGGTGACCGGTCGTTCCAACTGGTCATATGTACATGATTCCGGGGACCGATCGGTTCTCCAACGCTTGAACTGAGCGGTATGGCGAAACCGGTTCCCCTCCATCGCGTCGTAGCCGACTTCGACGACCAGCTCTGGCCGAAGTGGATGCCACGACAGATCCTTTCCTGAGGTCCAACGGCTCTGCGCGCCCGGCAGCTGTTGACGTTCATGTGCAGTGGCCTCCTGCCAGTCTGCCCATGGATGGGCGGCACCGGCTGGCAGTGAGTATGGCTGCAGTTCGGAAACCAGCTCGATGCGCCGCTGCTGGGTGAATGATGCCGCCACACCGACGGACTGCAACACCCCGTCATCGTCGTAGATGCCGAGCATCAGCGACCCGAGCATGGTCTCCCCATTGGGGCCTGTCTGCTTATGCGGACGCCAGCCAGCCACGACGCAGTCGGCAGTACGTGCATGCTTCACCTTCAACATGACACGCTTATCGGGTTGATAGGTATGATCGAGCCCCTTGCAGATGATTCCGTCGAGTCCCGCTCCTTCGAACTGCTCGAACCAGCGTTGCCCTTCCGTTCGATCATCACTCACTCGGGTGAGATGGATCGGAGGTTTGGCACCGCGGAGAGCGTGCTCCAACTGCCTACGCCGCTGACGGAACGGCTGCCCAGTCAGGTCCTCGTCCAGGGCCAGCAGATCGAACGCCACGAATGAGGCAGGTATTTCATCTGCAAGCAGATTGACACGAGAGGTGGCCGGATGAATCCGGGATTGAAGAGCTTGAAAGTCCAGTCTCTGGTCCCGAACGATGATGATTTCGCCATCGACAACGCAACGTGGGGGAAGGTTGTGTCGCAAACTCTCGACGAGCTCGGGGAAGTACCGGGTGAGCGGTTTCTCATTCCTGCTGCCCAACTCAATCGCGTCTGCGTCACGAAAGACAATGCATCGAAAGCCATCCCACTTCGGCTCATAGACCAGTCCTCCAGGCACCGAATCCGGGTCGGGCACATCGGCGATGGGTTTGGCGAGCATGGGCTTGATGGGAGGGGTGAGTGGAAATGTCATGTCGCCACCACAGGATCAGCACTCCCGGGATCATGGAATCGATAACTGGCGAAGAGGGTCGAATCGTCCTCAAGCAGATGATGTAGGCGCGCGGTCCGCAGGCCACTCGGGTTCGGCGCTCCCTGCAGGATACGCAGGATCTCGCCATCCCCGGCAAAGGAACCACCAGCAAGTGCGGGTGACAGGGTGATCAGCAGTTCATCCAGCAAATCGGCAGCGACGAGATCCGCAAGCAACCGCGGACCACCCTCGCTGTGGACATGCTGCAGTCCCCGTCGCTGCAGTTCGCTTATCGCACCGGTGAGGTCAACCTCTGAGTCACCGCTGATGATCACATCGCAGGTTCGTCTCGCGGCCTCGATTTGAGCGGCATCCGCACCTGAACAGGTGATGATGATGCTGGTAACCAGTGGTTCCGAATACAGGGGCAAAGAAAGGTCGATGTCCATGCTGCGGGTTACCACCGCGATCGCCGGAACCACCGTCTTACCTGCCTCGGCGCGACGATCAGCGAAGTCAGGCTTGTGGAGGGCTGGTCTATATCCCTCACTGCGCGCGGTACCGGCGCCGACAAGGATCACATCGGCGAGACCGCGAAGACGGCCGAACACTCGTCGATCGGCAGGGGAGGAGATTCCTGCACTCAAACCATCCGGTGATGCCGCGGCACCGTCAATTGTGGAAACCATGTTTGCGCGAAGCCAGGCAGTGCCATCTGGTGGCCACGCGTAGAGCTGATCCAGCTGAGCATCGGTCAGTTCAGCGGTCCAGCGGGGAAGTAGCTGCTGCACGGGGATCAGCGTGGTGGTCGGGTGGCGGCCGAGAAAATCGCGACAACCACCGCGGCGATCAGGATCTGAATGGCCACGGTGATCCAGAAACCCCAACCCTGGGACTGGCCGATGGCGGCGCCGATTGTGCCGCCAACAACGCCAATGATCAGGGTTAGAAGGCATCCAAGTGGTTGACTATTGCGCACAACGAGACGCGCCAGTGCTCCGATGAGCAAGCCAATGATGATGCCGGAGAAGAAACCAGTCGGAGTCATACCGACATCTTGACCTATAGGAGGGCCAGATGGCCAAGACCACTCAGTTGACTCCCAAGGAAATCGCTGACGCAGTGACCTTCAAACCCGGCGACATGCTGGCCGATCGAGATCCCCGTGATACGTCGACCGCACCCGGAGACCGGGACGCGACCGCTGCCGCTACTCAGGCACTGTTGAATGAACTCGGCGAACTGCAGGAACGGCTATACGCGGAGGGTACGGGAGGCGGTCGACGGGCAGTCTTGCTGATCCTGCAGGGTATGGACACCTCCGGCAAGGATGGCACTGTCACCCGACTTATGAGCGGGCTGAATCCGGCTGGTGTGCGAATCACCTCGTTCAAGAAGCCAACGCCGGAAGAGCTCGCCCACGACTTCCTCTGGCGGATTGACCGGGCTTTGCCAACCGGTGGCGATATCGGGGTCTTCAACCGCTCCCAGTACGAGGATGTGCTGATCGTGCGCGTTCACAACCTCGTGCCAGAAAGTGAATGGTCTACCCGGTATGACCGCATCAACGAGTTTGAGTATCGCGTGGTCGATGAGGGCACCCACATCATCAAGGTGATGCTCAATATCTCCAAGGAGGAGCAGAAGGCCCGTCTCATGTCGCGCCTGGAGGATCCGTCCAAGCATTGGAAGTACAACCCAGGTGATCTACATGAACGCAGTTTCTGGGACGACTACCAGGAGGCGTATCAGGTGGCATTGAGTCAGTGCTCCACCGATGCTGCCCCCTGGTACGTCGTTCCCGCCGACCGCAAGTGGTATCGCGACTGGGTGATCGCGAACCTACTCGTTGAGGCGCTGCGAGAGATGGAACCGCGCTTTCCACCTGCCACCTATGACGTGGCAGAGCAGAAGCGGCTCCTGTCCGCAGCTGACTGAGCCTTGTTAGACGGCCTCGTCGACCGGTGCCTCCGGATCCACAACGAGATTGGCGCGGGTCGGCTCACCAAGCTTGTAGAAGATGAGTCCTACGATCAGGGTGACGATGATCGCCCCGAAGGTCATGGAGGTGTAGCTCAGACGGGTCGTGCCGTCTGGCAGATCTGCGTCGTTCAGCAGCATTCCATCGCCAAGACCCGGGAAGATTCCCACCAATGAGGCAAAGGCGGCCCAGAACGTCGTGAGAATGCCGCAGATCCATACACCGGTCATACCACCCGGGATCTTGTACGGGCGATTGATGTGCGGATGGCTCTGACGGAGCTTGATGACTGCAGGGAAGATCACGATGTAGCTGAGTGTCGTGAAGAGCAACACCACTCCGATGGTCACGTTGAACGCTGTGGCGGCATCGCCGGAGGTCATTGTGGACGCGGCGAGGAAGACCAAGGTGGCAAGGATGCCGGAGATCAGGTTGACGTTGACCGGAGTGCCCAGAGTTGGGTGGAAACGACCGAGCCAGCGTGGGCCGGCTCCATCTACCGACGCAATGGCCTGAGCGCGGTCGGCACCCATCAGCCAGGTGCTGGCGCTGGACACCACGGCCATGATGAACATCACCACAGCAAACTTGATCATGATGCCCTCGGCGCTGCCCCAGACATGGAAAACCTTGTCGACGGCATCAAGCAGACCTGAAACTCCCTCGAGATCCTTGGGCGGGATGATGCAGATGATCGCCAGGATCGGCAGGCCGTAGAGCAGGATCGACGTAACCATCGCACGGATGACGGAGACTGGAACATCCTTCTGCGGGTTCGTCATCTCGTCACCGGCTGCACTGGGCAGATCGAAGCCGACCAAGTTGTAGAAGATCAATGGCACGAGGGCGATGAACGCGGCCCACGTGGGAGTCCAGTCACTCGTTGCGGGAAGGCTCAATCCGAACTGAGCTGCGTACATGACCGTACTGATGGAGAACAGGGTCACCAGTGCAATGCGGCACCATGCGCCAATGGTTGGAATCCACTTTCCGACACCGAATGACAGGATCGCCGACCATACGGAGAACCAGATATACGCCAGACCGATGATGTAGTAGGCCGCACTTCCATCATCAAAGCTGAAGAAGTACTTCTGGATGGCAGCAACGGCCAGCAGTGCCAGAGTCGCCCCGATCCATACCGGGTTGGAGAACCAGTAGAACACCGAGTTCAGGGCGCCAGTCAGACGTCCCCAGGCCATGCGCGTCCACACGTAGGCCCCGCCTTCTTCGGGAACCGAGGAGCCAAGTTCGGCTACGAGCAGGCCGTAGGGCACGAAGAAGAAGATGCACAGGAAGATCAGCCAGAGGAACCCCTGTGCACCGTTGGTGGCCACCTGAGCGAGGGTGTCAACACCGACGATCGTGCAGATAAGGAAGAAGTAAATGTCGAACCGGCTGAAGTGCCGCTTGAGTTTGGCCTTCTCTTCCAGGGCCGCGGATGTGATCAGATCTGATTCGTCGATCTCGGAGACGGACATTTCTCCCCTAAGCACTCGGGTACGGGACGGGTCGTACAAACGATGAGCAAACCGTGGCTGAACGGCTGTGTCAACGGGGTTGGCAGATTTGCAATGAAATCGATCGATAGGGTGGCGCTATGACCCAGCATCCGTGTGATCCCCTGAGTGCCGCAGAACTGACCGCGATCGTTGCTGGTCTGCGCCAGACGAAGGGCCTGGACCACCGGCATCTGCTCTCGATGGTGCAACTTAATGAGCCCACCAAGGACGTGATCTCCGCGTGGCAGCCCGGCTCAGACTGGGTTCGCTCGGCCTTGGTCACCGTGTGGGACAGGGAGAAAGCGCTGATCAGCGAGGCGGTCGTCAGTGTCGAAGGTGAGCTTCTGAGCTGGATCGACGTGCCGGGAGCCCAGTCGCCCGTTCTGGCGCCCGAGGCCAATGCAGCGCTTGAGGCCGCCAAGGCGCATCCGGGAGTGGCCCAGGCGTTGGCCCGCCGTGGTATCGAGTCTGTGGATGACATTCACATGGAGACTTGGCCCTTCGGCGCCCAGATCCCGGCCGGCCTCGACGATGGACGTCGGCTGATCTGGACGCCGATGTGGCACCGTCCCCATCCGGGCGCGAATGTTTATGCCCACCCGATTGGTGATCTGCGCGTGATCGTGGATCTCGACACATCCGAGGTCGTCGCAATCGAAGAGGATGCGAACATCCCGATCCCGTCAACGCCCGCTCCGTATCGGGCCGACGAGATCCGGCCGAGTGTGGCACTCAAGCCACTGGAGATAACGCAGCCGGAAGGTGCGTCGTTCACGGTTGACGGATGGCATATCGCGTGGGAGCGCTGGTCACTGCGAGTGGGGTGGTGTCAGCGCGAGGGCCTGGTGATTCACGAAGTTTCATTCGATGACCACGGCACCGAGCGCAGGATCGCTCGTCGGCTGTCCATAGCCGAGTTGGTGATTCCATATGGAGATCCCAGCCCCGGCGCGTATCGGAAGAACGCATTCGATACGGGGGAGTTCGGCCTTGGCAACTACACCAACTCGCTCACGCTGGGCTGTGACTGCCTTGGTGAGATTGTGTATCTGGATGTTGCGCTGGCTGAGGCCGATGGGACGATCCGTGAGATCCCCAACGCGATCTGTATGCATGAGGAGGATTTCGGGATCCTCTGGAAGCACACCGACGAGTTCGGACATGTCGAAGTGCGTCGAGGCCGGCGATTCGTCGTGTCCTCGATTGTCACGGTCAACAACTATGAATATGGCTACTTCTGGTACTTCTACCAGGACGGGAGTATCGAGTTTGAGGCGAAGCTGACGGGCATTGTGCTCACGTTGGCTGCCGATCCAGCATCGGAGTATCCCTCTTCGACGGAGATCGAGCCGGGGCTGCTCGCGCCCTACCATCAGCACATCTTCTCGGCGCGACTCGATCTCGATATCGATGGTGTCGAGAACTCGGTGGTGGAGATCGATGCTGTAGCTGCGCCGACCGGCCCGCTCAACCCGCACGGAGCTGCGTACACAACCCAGACAACGGTCCTGGAATCGGAATCAGTTGCTCAGAGAGTGGTTGATCCCTTCGTCAACCGGTATTGGAAGGTGATCAACCCGAATCGCCTCAACCACGTAGGCGCGCCTGTCGGCTACAAGCTCGTACCAGGGCACACGACTTATCCGATGGCTCAGCGCGATTCGGTCATTGGCAGGCGTGCGGGCTTCATGTACAGCCATTTGTGGGTCACGCCCGAGAATCCGACTGAGCGTTATCCGGCGGGTGACTATCCGTTCCAGCATGCAGGTGGTGCGGGCCTTCCCGAATGGACCGCCGCCGACAGGCCACTGGTGAACACCGACGTGGTGCTCTGGTACACCTTCGGCACCAATCACATTCCCCGCACGGAGGACTGGCCCGTGATGCCTGTGGAGCGGGTTGGCTTCCATCTCAAGCCGGTCGGATTCTTCAGGCAGAGTCCTGGCAACGATGTTGTCCCATCAGAGCCAAAGCACTGTCACTGACCTTGCCCTACGAGTCGAGGGTGGTTCCCAGTTCCTCGCGCCACTGACGCGAGGGCAGGTGAAGGAGCACGAGACCAAAGGCTGCC
>CAXBQZ010000010.1:0-47636 GCA_963978055.1 uncultured bacterium | reverse complement strand
GCTGTCATGATCGCTCCTTCAAGTGGCCGTTCTCTCATCATGAAATGCGCGTCCAATCCCATGACGGGATGGCGCTGCACCTGTCACGCTAGGGACAGGTCCGAGGAAGTTCAATACCCGCCGTTGGTCGGGTGCTGGTGACGTACGGTCGAGAACAGGGAGCAGTTCAGGTGGCAGGTGACGACATCGTCATGTTGGCGTGGAGCGACTACGTCGGAATCACTCGATGTCGTGCCGTGCCCGAGAGTCAGTTCCAGAATCGCCTAGAGACCGGGCTTGGCTGGGCGGTCGCGGGCCAGGCTCTGACGCCATTCGCAGAGATTGCTCCCAACCCGTGGGGACCGATGCTTGAGGTGCGGCAGGTGCCGGTGCCCGAAACCCGTGTCACGGTAGACATCTGGCCCGATTCCCCACCCTTGGATTTCGTCATGTGCGACTCCCGCACGCCCGATGGCGAACTCTGGGACTGCTGTGTTCGAGGGTTCCTCAGCCGCGCTCTTGATGACCTCAGGGCCGAGACCGGAGTTGAACTGCTGGCCGCGTTCGAGCATGAGTTCACGGTGCTGCCGGTGAGTGATGTGGCACCCCCATTCTCCCTGGCCGCCATTCGCGAGCAGGCGCAGTTGACCCGCGATATCTCCGCGGCGCTCTCCGCCGCGGGTCTCACGCCGGAGACTGTTGAGCCGGAGTACGGCTATTCGCAGTACGAGGTGACTGTGTCACCGGCAAAGGGAATGGCGGCTGGTGACAACGCGATTGCCACCAGGGAAATCATTCGCGAGTGTGCGCGCAGGCTCGGACTCAAGGCCACCTTCTCGCCGAAGCCACATCTCGATGGGCCGGGCAACGGCGCACATGTTCACTTCAGTTTCGTGAATCCAGACGGCTCCAATGCGACGTACGACCCAACTCATGAAACAGGGGCGAGCGACCTTGCTCGTTCGTTCATCGCGGGGGTTGTTCGTCATATGCCGGCCATCTGCGCCCTGGTGGCACCGAGTCCGGTCTCGTACCACCGACTTGGTCCACATCACTGGAGCTGCGGGTACGCATCCTTCGGCATTCAGAATCGCGAGGCTGCAATCCGCATCTGTCCGTCTACGTCCCGTGATCCGCAGGCGCAGGCTCGTGGGTTCAACCTCGAGTTGCGTCCACCGGATCCAACGGCGAGTCCGTATCTGGTCCTGGGTGCGCTGGTGCGGGCCGGCCTTGAGGGTATCCGGGCGGGGTTGGAATTACCGCAGCCTTGTACGACTGATCCGGCCGAGCTCACTGATGATGAGCGCACGGCCCTCGGAATTGCGCCGCTCCCGTCAAGCCTGTCCGAGGCGATCGAGCTGTTCCAGGCCGATACCGTCGCCTCGGGATGGATGTCCGACACGATGCGTACGTCATACCTCGACGTGAAGCGCATGGAAGCCGAACTGGCCGACGCAAGCTCGGTTGATGAGGTTCTGGAGCGGTACCGCCGCGCGTACTGACGTCAGATTGCGCGCATCCTGTTGTTCCGCGGCAGGTGCGCTGGCCACTCGGTAACACGTGGGAATTGGGCTCGCAAATCACTCACACCGATCGCCCATCGGCCGATCTGGAATCGTGATGGAGCCAAATCACCGGACCTATATTCGACCCGATGCACCCGCCGGTGAGGTGGGCACGGCACTTCGGGTCGTCTTGACTGGTCTGCGCAAGCCGAGCGTCCTGGGCGTTCTTGCGTTCGTCCTGGCGGGTGCACTTGCAGCATTCATCCCATCTCAGGCTCATGCGGACGACAATGTTGCGACGCAGATCGCGTCCGTCGCCCAGCAGTTGGACACGCTTGAGAATGAGCAGGCAAGTGCGGCCGATGCATTGGCTGCTGCCGTCCATCTGCAAGATCAGTTGGGGGCCCAGTTGGCCGACCTGCAGGTGCAGATGACGCAAGCTCAGGAGTCGAGCCAGCAGACGTCACGGCAGGTCAATTCCATTGCAGCCACCGCATATATGACCGGGCAGGTCTCGACAGAGATGAGCCTGGTCTTCGCCAGCTCCCCCCGTCAGTTCATTGACGGGGCTTACGATCTGCAGTCCCTGTCGTCGAACACAAACCATGTGCTGGCGCAGGTGAAGACCAAGCAGGCGGATCTGGCACTTCTGGCAGCACAGGTGGCCACCACCACGACCAAGCAGGCTGACGTCGTGCGCCAGGCAACGGCGCTGCGCGATCAACTGCAGATCAAGGTAGCCCAGGAGCAGAAGCTCCTCACCTCGCTCAAAGCCAAACAGCGCCTCGATCTGGCGAAGGCCATTGCTGCCAAGAAGGCTGCGGCCCGCAAAGCCGCGGCAGCCAAAGCTGCGCAGATTCAGGCAGCCGCCCTTGCCGCCCAGCAGGTGTCAGCCACCACCGATCCCGGTCGGGTATTGCTCTCGCCAAGTTCTCCCGATGTTGCCGCAACAAACTGGCAGGATCGCACGATGGTTGTGATTGCCTATGCGCTCAGCCAGATTGGCAAGCCATACTCATTCGACGCACATCCACCAGACAGCTGGGACTGCTCCAAGCTCACCTCAGCGGCGTGGGCGCAGGTTGGGGTGCACCTGGAGGCGTACTCCTTCACCCAATACGGCCAGGCGCGTCATATCTCCAAGGATGAACTGCTCCCCGGGGATCTGCTCTTCTTCTTCCGGAATGGCGCACATCACGTTGGCCTGTATCTCGGACAGGGTTTCATGGTTGATGCTGCGAACCCGAGCGTCGGTGTAACGGTCAGTCGCCCCTTCGAGGGTTGGTACGCAGACCACTTCACCGGTGCAGCTCGTCCCTACTGATCTGAAACGCAGGGAATCCTCAAGACCACGACGGACGAGCGGCAAGGGCAGGCATCACGTCGATAGAGTCGAAATGCTATGCCAAACATCGTCTAGGACGGGAGAGAACATGTCCGACTACTCAGAGGACATCAACAAGTACACCAGCGGGGTAAATGACGCCGCGGTTGCCGAAATCGTCAAGTACTGCGGAATTGCACTTCAGGGTGCTGACTCGTCGCTGGTGGCCTCCACCGATCCGAGCGAGATTGCCACCGTTCGCGATGGCTTCGCCGCCAAGAAGCTAGGTCTTTCCGCGGAGGAGGCCGATGCCGGTATCGCCAAGGTCGTCGAGAAGATGAAGGGTGAGCGTAATAAGCACCGCGTCACCTTCTATTACCTCCTTGCTGAAGAGACTGGCACGCTCGACAAGCTCGCCTGATTTCATCGCATCACGCTTTCGACGAGATTGCCTCGTCAGACACTGTGGCTCGGAACCATTGCGTTCCGGGCCACACTGTTTGTTGCGGCGGCAGGACAACGAAGGCATGTTCCATTTTGATTTCAGCGGGAATTCTTCCCTCACGTGTTTATAGGCTGAGTCAAGATCGAGATTGCTGATTTCAGCGTAGGGGGACATTGATGGCTCGGGTTCATCGTCGGATCTGCGGGATCCCCGGCTTAGCGGGCGTGTTGGCCGCGGCCGTTGCGCTTTCCGGGGTCGCTCTGACTGCTCCAGCACATGCGGCGATTCCCATCGAACCGGCCACCCCTGCGTTGTTGAATCTGGGCACGGAGAAGGTGCTCACCTTCCCGGCAGCAGTGGACGGCCCCCAGTCGATCCAGAGTGCCTCCGTGAGCTCATTCACCACCACCGCACAGCGAACGGTCATGGATCATGCCCGTGAGCTCGGTCTGGTTGGGTCACTGTCGCAGCTTCGAAGCCTTCCAGCTACGGGTGGAGGACAACGAGTTCATGTGCAGCAGACCATCGCAGGAGTTCCTGTGATGGGCGGGGAGGCTGTCGTTGATCTGACGGCGGCTGGCCAGCCGCGGGCCATCGTCAGTGAGTTCCTTCCGGATGCGCCCCCGTCAAGCCTGACCCCCAGCCTGAATGCCGCAGATGCCTTCGCCGCCTATGTCCGATCCTCCAAGCGAGGTGCCACGGGAGCCACGCAGCGTGCCGTTACGTCAGCACTGTCTATCTATGATCCGCAGATCTTTGGAGCCCCAGGGATCCCTGGATCTACTCTGGTGTGGAAGCTGACGGTCCGGGACTCCCGGAACCTGTCCAGCACGAGGACCGTGCTGGTCGATGCCGTCCGCGGGTCGATTGTTCTCGATATTCCAAACGATGAGCAGTTGGCAAACATCACGGTGTGCGACAACCAGAGTGTGCCGAACGACGCATACACGATCGGCTGCGGGCAGCTCTCCCATCAAGGCGTAACGCTCGCTCCCGTCCGTACCGTGAGCAATCCGGGGCCCATCGGAAATGCGGAGGTCGATACGGCGTACGACAACACAGCCAGCACTCTGGACTTCTACTCCGCCTATCTGGGCCGTGATTCGATTGATGGCCACGGAAAGCCGATCACCGAGATTGTGAACTGGTGCGCATCAGATACGTCAAATCCGCCCTGCCCGTACCCGAACGCATACTGGGATGGGGAGAAGATGATGTTCGGTACCGGATTCGCCTCGGCCGATGATGTGGTCGGTCACGAGATCAGTCATGGAATGACGCAGAACACGGCGGATCTCTTCTACTACTACCAAAGTGGGGCCATCAACGAATCTCTGAGCGACATCTTTGGGGAGTTCATCGATCAGACGGATGGACACGATGTTGTCGGTGATTCAACATCGAACCTGTGGCAGTTGGGGGAGGACCTCACCTGGGTTGACAGTGGAACAACTTTCACAGGTCCGCTGCGCAATATGGCCGATCCGACGAACCCGGGCAGTGGTGTGGAACGTCAGCCGGACTCGACCATCAGTCCGCTGTTCGGTAATCACAATCCGTGGGACAAGGATGCCAATGGGTACAGCATCTTCGACAACGGAGATGTTCATCTCAACAGCGGAGTAGGCAACAAGTTCGCCTTCCTGCTGACGGATGCGACCTCGTCAAATCCCCTCGGTCCGGGGGTCGGCATCGGCAAGGCCGCGCCGATCATCTTCGGTGCTGAACAGCTGCTCACGTCCGGAGCTGACTATCGAAGCCTGGCCGCTGCTCTTCGCCTGTCATGTGCGGCTCTGGTGGGCAAGACAACCGCACACGGTGATGTCGTAACTACCTCGGACTGCCAACGAGTGGATGCGGCGATCAAGGCCGTCAAGATGGATGCCACACCTCTAGGTGCCCGCGCTGCGGCAACCATCTGCCCGGTTGGGCGCAAGGTCAAGGTGCTCTGGCATGACGATATGGAGCGGCCCACATCGGGGCGCTGGCTCAAGTCGACTGTGGGCGGATATTCCACCCCAGCGCTCTGGTACTACGGCTCTCAGCCGATCTCCTATTACGGAGGTATGTGGATTGGTCGATACTCCACGAGCGGAGTTAACGAGTTGTGGGGTGATGACCCGGATCCTGGTGATTACTACACCACCAGCAACGGTGTCATGCACTACATCTTCGGTGCCACCAAGAAATTCGCCGACCATCGTGAAGCGATGTCGATCAACATTCTGATTCCGCGCGGGGTCCCTTCGTTCATCCGTTTCAACCACTCTTTCGGGTTCGACTCATTCCAGACCTCGACCTCAGTACTGCATGCTGATGGAGGCCTTGTCGAGTACTCGATCGATAGCGGGAAGACCTGGTTGGACGCCCGTTCGCTGATGGCCGGTGCTGGCAACAACGGATACAACGGAACCATCGACTACTGGGTCAATGGGAAGAAGTCATCAACGAACCCGCTTGTCAGTGCCAAGCACCCTGCCCGCGCTGCCTTCGTCGGTCAGAGCAGGGGATATGAATCCTCTCGGATCGTCCTCACATCCCTAGCCGGTAAGAAGGTTCGAATCCGCTTTCGAATCACGGCCGACCAGACTGGCGGAGAATTCGGCTGGGCGATCGATGACGTCTCGTTCTACTCCTGCGTCGCACCATGATGGTCACGACGAATTGGTGAACGCCCAGAGTTCTGTTGGTGCGCGGAACTCCCAGCCTTTGAACGGCGCCGGGCGAGTTGAATCCAGTGAGAGGTTTGGGTAGTTCTCGACGAGCACCTCAAGGGCAATTCGCATCTGGTGGCGAGCAAACGCGTGTCCGGAGCAGAAGTGCTTGCCGAATCCGAAGGCTGCCTGCGATCCCCGTACCCGGTTCAGGTCGCGGTACAGGTCGAAGTTGTTGGGATCGGGGAAGACGCTCTCATCGCGATTCGCAGATGAGAGCAGTGCTGACACAGGGGCACCGGCGGGAAGGGTGGCACCTCCGAGTTCTACTTCACCGCGAGTCACTCTGAATTGAGTACCGATCGGGGCAACCCAGCGCATTCCCTCGTCGACGGCCTTTCCAATGAGCGTTTGGTCATTCACCACATCCCGCCACTGGTCAGCCGAGAACAGACCCACCACCACTGAACCGCAGCCATGTCCTGGCTCCTGCATGCCGCCGAGGATGGCCACCTTCAATGAAGGTAGGACGAATTCGATCTTGCGGGGATCACCAGGCTCGCGGCCCGAGTGCAGCATGTGCGACATCGTTGAGTTATCTGGATTGGTAAGCAGATACTCCATTCGCGGGATGACGATCTCGTCGATTTCGGCAATGACGTCATCACAGATTTCCTGCTTCACGGGGTCGCGCTCGAAGTTCGTGGCACCGGCATTCATGCCCTTGAACCATCGACGTAGGGTGTCGGCGTCGATATTGCCAAGGCCGAGCACCTGGCCCAGGCTCAGCACCGAGATTGGTTCGAAATACTCAGCCATGAGGTCGACCTCACCACGTCCGGCGAGGTTCGCGAGCGCTGCTATTGCCAGCGGCCTGACCAACTCCTCGATGTAGCCGTCAACTTCACGAGGGCGAAACTTGCCGTCAAAACTCCGGCGTAACTCATGGTGAACCGGGCCGTCAACAGCGATGATCGCCGGAGTTCCGAATGAGATCTCAACTGGTGAGGTCCCGCTCTCGGCAGTGAAATTCGCAGTGTCTTCAGCCACCTTGGTGACGTCCGCATGGGTGGTGACGAACCAGGTATCCACACAGGGAACGTAGGCAACAGGCGCTTCACGGCGCATCCGCGCATAGATCGGGTAGGGGTCATTGTCGAGATCCTCGACTGTGACGTCAGCCAGGAAGTCCTCAGTCAACCGTGTCACCTCCAAGTGCGTGGGTGACCACATGATGTCGAATTTCCACAGGCTTGTCTCGAACTATCCGGCGCTGTCTACGACAGAGACCGTGATCCACGCGGTGCGTAGCGCGCGACACCACATCATTTTTGGCGCGATGACACAACGACGAAGTCCTTGTCGGCTCGCTGAAGGTAGAGGTCTGGACCTTTCACGATCGCAGGGTTGATCCGCTTACCGTGAATTCCCGAAGAGTTGTGCCGGTAGATGAAGCCGGTGGGCCAGGTTTCGTTCATGTCCAGCATCACCGCATCACGTACGCCAGCTTCAACAAGGTAATGAGCGATCGTGGTAGGCGTGATGTGATGACCGAATTCAAAGATGAGCGAACCATCAGATCTCTCACCCAGAGCCGAGCGATTGACATGCCAGAGGTGATGGAGGGCAAGCCCCCAGGTGCCCACGTTGTCGGAAGGGCTGGTTCGGGACTTCCCGCTGGCCACGATCGGTGGAAGATTCTCCCGCACAGCTACTGTCTGCGGGGTCAGGATGAGGTCCCGTCCCCACACGCCGACCTTGAGGGTCCCATCCTTGAGAACCTCGAAGGCACCGAGACCGCCGCGTAGGTTCGCCACCGTGTGACCGTGGTAGTAGTACCCACCAACGTTGTCTGACAGTTTGAAGCCACCGTTGAATGCAGCGAGCATTGTTGACGTCCACGTCGATGGGGCGTGATCCGCCTTGATTGTTGGACTGTGCTCTGGCCACTTGTAGCCCGGGATGAAACGGAACCTGAGTCTGTGTGGATCCATCCACATGAGAGTTACTGCGCCACCGTCCACGGTAGCTGTCGAGATACCTGTTGAAGTTGGGCTGAACCCAAGGCCGGACGGTGGCGTCAGTGGAGCTGGCTTCACGACGTTCGGGAGCGCTGTTGCCGAAGTGTAGGACGTTGTCAGCGAGGTCGTGGCTGAGGAGGAGTGAGAGGACGTAACTGCCGGAACATCTATCGCTGCTGCAGAACTACATCCGGAAAGCATTAGAGCAAAGGACACGAGGATGGGCCACCTGGTGCCGCTTGGCCGTGGCGTTCGAGCAGGGACTTCAGTCGTGGGTTGACTCATAACTGATCCTTCACCGCGGGGGAGTGGATTCGGCAACGATGAAGTCCTTTTTGAACTGATGGAAGTACGTGGTTGGTTCACGCCAGATCAGCGGCAGGATTCGATGTCCGTGTGGTGCGCTGGATCCGTTGGGAACGTAGTAGAAGCCCGTGGGCCAACTCTTATTCATATCGAGCATCACAGCGGTACGTACACCGACCCTGACAAGGGCATCAGCCAACTCATAGGCCTGGACGTCCGAGCCGTAGGCGAAGACCACTGTTCCGTCTCGCAGTTCACCGAGGGCGGTCCGGTTCGCCGTGGAGATCCCACCATTGGACTGACCCCACGCAGAGTTGCTCTCACCGGGGTACGCCTGTGCGCGGCCATGCCTGACCAGTGGTGGCAGGTTCTGTCTGATGACCTCAAAGCCACTGGTCGAATTGATCGTGTGATCCCAGACCCCTACGGAGATTCGGCCCGCAGTCGTGATATCTAGTGAAGCCAGCCCAGGGCGAAGTCTCTTTACGAGTTGGCCTTCATAGAAATAGCCGCCGACATCATCGCGAAGGTGAAACCCACCATTGAAGGCGGCGACCATACTGGGCACCCACGTGGACGGCTCATGGTCGATCGATCGCTGCGGGCTCCCCTCGGGATATTGATAGCCAGGGATGTACCTAAACGTGAGAGCTTGTGCGTCCATCCACATCAGGCCGATAGACCCGTCACTCACACGTGCAACCTCCACTGTTTGAGTTCCGTCAGCAGCCACGGCTCCCGTCGGGTGCCACATGACACCGGGAGTAGCTGGCGGGTGTGCACTTGGTGCAGTTGGGGCCAAGGGGGGTGATGTGCCGGGACCCGCAGCGCTCGACGAGGAAGTAGTCGAACTGCTTGCCGACGAACTGGTGGTGTTCGGGGTGGGAGCCAGATTCGGGGTGCCGCTTCCGCTCACTGAACTCTGCGGCTCGCTCGGGTATGCGGCAGATGAGGTGGGGGCTGTGGAGGTTTGTGATGCTGATCCGCATCCAGCGATGAGAAGGACGGGCAAGGCCGCCGTCACCGCCCAAGACAGTGGTTGTCTCTGCTGTCGGTTTCTGCGTCGATATCTCACCCCTTCACTGTGGATGGCGCCGCGGCTGGGGTCAACTGAGCGTTTCCTGAGAGCGCAGGTTCAGTGGGGGAGGGCTGGGACAACGGATCGTCAATAGGCAGCAGGTGAATCGATCATGTGCCCGTTCGGCAGAGCGCGGTGGGCGATAACGAATCGATAATCCAGTGTCCGAATGCGTGGCGGGATGCAGACTTGAGTGGGAGTATCAAGTCCCCAGCCCTCTAGCAGAAGGTCATGTCGTGTCTGATTTGTTTTCTTCGGCGCTATCGCGACGCACGTTCCTGTCGGGTTCCCTTGCCGTCGGTGCCGGTGCCACTTTGGCTGCATGTAGTTCAGGTGGATCCACTCCATCAGGTTCATCCACACCGTCTGCCGGGACGTCATCGGCCGCTGCTGGTGCCACCGGCACCATCAATGCACTGTTCATGAAGCAGGCCGGTTACTCCGAGGAACATGTTCGGGCCATGACCACTGCTTTCCAGACTGCCAATCCCGGTGTGACGGTCAACCTCGAGTTCGTTCCCTACGAGGCACTTCACGACAAGATCGTTGCCGCATCCGCCGCAGGCACATACGACCTCGTGCTGATCGACGTCATCTGGCCGGCGGAGTTTGCCACAAAGGGTCTTGTCACCGACATCACCGATCGCATCCCGGCCAACTGGTCGAACGATGTTCTCGCCGGTGCACTGGACTCAGGTCTGTACCAGGGCAAGTACTACGCGGTCCCGTGGCTACTTGATACGAAGTACTTCTTCGCAAACAAGGACATGCTCTCCAAGGCCGGGGTTGACCCAACCTCACTGGGCACGTGGGATGGTGTCGTAGCAGCTGCGCAGTCGATCAAGACCAAGGTCGGTATCAAGTACCCACTCATCTGGTCGTGGCCGCAGACCGAGTCGGTCATCTGTGACTGGGCGGTACTCACTGCGTCCATGGGCGGAAAGCTGTTTGATGATCAGGGTCAGCCGGCCTTCACCTCCGGCGGTGCCGTGCAGTCACTCGAGTTCATGCGCAAGACGATCGTCGACGGGATCACTAATCCGTCGTCCACTCAGTCGGCTGAAGATGATGTCCGCAAGGTCATCAGCGCGGGCGATGCGGCTATGGGCCTCAACTGGACTTACATGTACGCCGCGGCCAATGACCCCAAGCAGTCCAAGGTTGCCGGTCAGATCACCATCTCACCTGTGCCGAGCGGCGGTACCGGTCAGATCAGTGTCAACGGCTCGATGGCCATGGCTATCACCGCATCGGCACAGAATCCGGATGCTGCCTGGACGTTCGCCCAGTTCCTTTCCAGCCAGAAGCTGCAGGAGCAGTACGTCACCGATTCACTCCCGATCTGGAAGGCGTCCTACGACAATCCGGACGTCGTCAAGAGTGCCCCTGATGTAGTGGCTGCGGCCAAGGTTCAGCTTGGCCAGATGGTCAACCGTCCGCAGGTTGCCAACTACAACGCTGTATCTGCCAAGTTGCAGGAGGCGGTGCAGAAGGCACTCATTGGCGATCTTCCAGTCCAGCAGGCACTCGATAACGCCAACACCGAGGTTCAGAAGCTCCTCTCGGCGTGACCGATGCCGCGGTTGAAGTAACTACCGAAGTACGGCGGGCTCGACGGGACGGACGTCCCGCGTTCTTCCTGCTCCTGCCCGCCGTGCTGGTGGTACTCGGTGTTGTTGGTTGGCCGCTGATCACAACCATCCTCAACTCGTTCCGCCGGGTTGAGTCAGCATTGCCCAAAGCACCTAAGCCGTTCGTCGGCCTGCACAACTATGCCTACATCCTCGGTGACTCCGACTTCTGGAATGCCGTACGCAACACGCTGTACTTCACGTTCTTCAACACCGGTCTTGAGATGGTTCTCGGGGTTGGTCTTGGAGTGCTCATGTTCCAGCCCATGCGGGGACGCTGGTTGCTGCGGGTGGCAGTGATCCTCCCGTGGGCACTCCCGACGGTCGTCAACGCGGCAATGTGGCGCTATTACATGAACGCCGATTATGGGCCGCTCAATGCACTACTCGTGCAAACCCGTATCCGACAGGACTACTACTCATTCCTGGGTAGTGGCACGAGCGCTATGAACTCGGTCATCCTCGTGGACGTCTGGAAGAACACGTCTCTGGTCGCCTTCTTCGTACTCGCGGGACTGCAGGTGATTCCGAAGGAGCTCTACGAGTCGGCGCAGATCGATGGTGCCGGTGCTCTGCGTCGCTTCTGGTCTGTCACCCTGCCTCTGTTGCGTCCGGTACTGGCAGTCGTTCTCGTCCTTCGAACCATTGAGGCATTCAAGGTCTTTGACGTTATCTACGTGATGACTCGCGGTGGCCCAGCCAGTTCCACAACCAGTCTGGCGCTCTACGCATACAAGACGGCCTTCAGTGACCAGCTCTTCGGGATTGGCTCCGCAATCTCCCTGGTGATTGTGCTGTTCTGCCTTACCCTCTCCCTCTTCTACATTCGTGCTCTTGGCGGCTCGATGGGACCGGATCAGTCATGACGAAGCGACGAAGCATGCACCGTGTGCGGTGGTGGGTCTACGCGATCGCCGCAGTGGTGATCGTGATCGCACTCGCACCGATCGTGTGGTTGGCGATCGCATCGATCACGCCCTCTGACGCACTTCTTGAAAAGCCGCTGCGCTTCTTCCCCCAGCAGGTTGACCTTTCGCGATGGCATGCGATCTTCACCCAGGGTGTCAACTCGCCGGCCGGTGGATTCCGGGTGTCGATGCTCAACAGCCTGATCATTGCCTGTGGCACGGTGGTGATCTCACTTCTGGTTGGCATCCCCGGCGCTTATGCCTTCTCGCGGCTTCGATTCCGTGGACGGCGCACGGCTCTGCTCACGTTCCTTGCCACCTACATGGTTCCCACGATCGCGCTGGTGATCCCGCTCTATCTGATCATGGCCAATCTTCATCTTCTCAATACTCGAATCGGGCTGATCATCGTCTACAGCAGCTTCGTCACGCCCTTCGTCCTCTGGTCGCTGAGCAACTACATGGACGGAGTGCCGCGTGAACTCGATGAGGCGGCGACGATCGATGGTGCTGGTCGACTGAGAGTTCTGTGGAGCGTGCTGCTCCCACTGACTCGTCCCGGAATCTTTGCTGCAATCCTGTTCGCCACCCTGCTCTGCTGGGACGAGTTCCTGTACGCGCTCATCTTCACCAGCACGACCGCATCCAAGACAATTCCCGTGGCCGTTGCTGAGTTCAGCGGCAAGTTCTCCACGGATTTTGGCTTGGTGGCGGCGGGTGGTGTTCTCGCCGCGCTCCCACCGGTTCTCATTGCCCTGGCCTTCCAGCGTTACCTAGTGGCCGGGCTCGTGTCTGGGGCAGTCAAGGGCTGAGCCCGTCGTAGCCAGCAAGGGAGTTGGCCAACGCCTCCCACACCTCCCGCTCGTGGCTGTCATGGGTAACCTCCGGAAGGATTCGCAGATCCACGTTTCCATCCACTGCGTGGTAGAGGCCGATCCCGTCCGTACGGATTGGATTGTTGATCAGGAGTGGGCCCAGCGCACCAACTGATGTGGACACTCGGTAGGTGAGATCTTCTGCGCCCAGGATGATGCTGAAGTGCGTTGCGTACCGGGGCGGTACTGACGACCACATGGGATCCAACTCCCAGGTACCCACTGACGCCCGTGGCCTTGGCTGCCAGGTATGGGTGTCGGGAGCGGTTCGGACCAGGCCGATCCAGCCGAGTTGATCACGTGGGTTCTGCCGGTTCCACTCAATGCCGAGCAGTGCAGCCATCACCCCTCCCTGTGACTCTCCAACAAGGGCGACGTTCGAGGCCGAGTGCAACGCGCAGACGGAGGTGAGCAGACTCCACAGTGACACCTGCTCGTCCACGTCGACGGTCCAGGGCGCATACATCACGTCGTGCACATCGGACAGGTTGGCCGCATCCAATTGCTGCGGAATGGTGCTGCTCAGATCGGTGGCATACCTGAACCAGCTGGGTGCTCCGTCCGGATTGAACGGGTCGACCCGGAGGTCACCCGAAGGAGCTGTAGGGGTGTGCAACTCCACCGCGAGGCCAGCTGCTGTGAATGCCTGGCTCAGGGTTTCGCGACTCGGTTCATGTGGGGTCGTGTAGCCGTGGAGAAAGACGATGCATCTGGGTTGGCGAGATCCCATATGTGTCACCCGTGATGGATCGTGATGAGGGCGATGGTCCCCTGTCCCTCGAGGGACGTGTCATCGGTGATTAACAGTGCGTCCCTCGGGTTCAGCAGTTCACCGAGAGCAGTTGTGATGGTGCCATCGAGGACCACCGCAACCCGCGTTACCTCAGCCCCTGCGGAAATCATGAAGGCCGCCTCAACTCGTTCAACATCGACCTCAGCGGTACATGATCCGCGCCTGGTCATCACATTCAGATCGGTGATCGGGCCATCGATGAGTTCCGCGCGGACATCGTCGTCCCCCGAGAAAGCCACCGGTACATGGCGCCTGGCCATCACCGCGACGTCGTTGACGTAGAGCCGAAGATCACTTGGCTCAATCACTGTCAGGATCCGATCGATCCCGGTAAACACCGAGAAGGGTCCGGACTCGGGTACATCGGCCATGGAGATGCGCCAGCTGAAACTGTTCAGATCCGCGGCCGGGGGAAAGGTGGCCACCTGGTAGGTGACACCCTTGCCATTTGCCCACGGCATGGCGGTGTGCTCATGTGCGCGCTGAACCCGGTTCATAGAGTTGCTCAATCAGCTCGCCGCGACCAGAGGATGTCGATCGTCGATACGAGTTCAGCGGCCACATCGATCGAGGCATGCCTGCCACCGGATACGCGAATCTCTCCATCGACCACCACTGTGTCCACATCCGCTGCGAAGGCCGACAGAACAATCTGGCCAGGATCGGAGCCGGCGGTGCGGACCGTATCTGTTCGGATTGCGACGAGATCGGCACGCTGACCGACGGCGATTCGTCCAGTGTCATGCCACCCGAGAGACTGGTGCCCGGCCACGGTCAGTGCTGTGACAAATTCTGCTGGTTGGATTCGCCCGCGTTGATTGCTCTCCAGGCGCTCATGCATCTCAAGTGCCCGTGCCTCCTCGAGCAGGTCGATCACCGCATGTTGATCAGACCCGAGGCACAGGGATGACCCAGCGGATGCCAGTGCAGTGGCCGGACCGATCCCATCTGCCAGATCCCGCTCCGTGGTTGGGCAGAAGCAACTGAATGTTCGGGTAGAGCCCAGAAGCTCGATGTCATGTTCGGTGAGGTGGGTTGCATGAACCGCAGTTGTGCGACCGGAAAGTGCGCCAGTTGCACCGAGTAATTCAGTCGGCGTCATTCCGTACGCCGCTACACACGCCTGGTTCTCGGCCGGCTGCTCCGATACGTGGATGTGCAGTGGCCACTGGTCGGATGCCGCGACGACAGTTGCGATCGAATCACGGGGTACGGCACGTACGGAGTGGATGGCAGCGCCGATCCTGGTGGTGGGGCTGTCCGACATCAGGTGCACGCGCTCCGCCCAAGCCGATGCAGACCCATCACTGAAGCGCACTTGCTCCGGCTGCATAGGCAGGTGGCCGGAGGGATCGAGCCCACCGGACAGGTAACACGTGTCGAGAAGAGTGATCCGAAGTCCGGCATCCTGAGCCGCGCTGATCAGCGCCAGCCCCATCGCATTCGGGTCGGCATATGGAGTGCCGTTCGGCTGGTGATGGACGTAGTGAAACTCGCCCACGGACGTCACACCGGCCAGGACCATCTCGCCGTAGACCGCTCGGGCCAGTGAGTAGTACGAGTCTGGGTTCAGCGTGGCCGCCACCTGATACATGCCTTGACGCCACGTCCAGAAGGTTCCCCCATCTCCATGGGTGCGCCCGCGCAGGGCTCGATGGAAAGCATGTGAGTGGGCGTTGGCGAACCCGGGATAGACCACTCCGGGAAGATCGATGACCTCATCGGTCGTCGGCTCTCCGGAGGGGCCAACGCTTGTGATGATTCCGGTGGCGTCGACGCAGATGTCCACCCTCTTGACGATTTTGTCATCGATCCATGCGGCCGCTGCCCGAAAGACGGTCATGTGAGCAGCCCCGCAACAGCCGCAGCGAGGGCGTCAACCCCGATCTCGCAGTCAGCCTGCTCCGCATGCTCATAGGGGGAATGTGAGACACCGGTTGGGTTGCGCACAAAGATCATGGCTGTGGGAACTCCTGCACTGGCCAGAATCCCTGCGTCATGGCCGGCAGCTGTCGGCAGGACGGGGACGCTTTCAATGCCCAGACCTGCCGAGATGGAGTTTGCAACTGTCGAGCGAAGGTCCGTGTCGAATTCAAGAACTCCGGTGATCGATTCAGGCGTGATCTCGACGGACGTATCACCGCTGCGCGCCGCTTCTTCAGCAGCCGCACTGATTCGGCCCACCAACTCCTCGAGGGTTCGCTCGTCGACGGCTCGTGCATCGAGCCAGGCCCGTACTGTTGATGGCACTGCGTTGGTGCCGTTGGGCTCGACTTCCATCCGGCCGAAGGTTGCTCGCTGAGCAGAATCCCTGGCGAATTCAAAGGCCTTCAGGGCTGTCTGGGCGTAGGCGATCATCGGATCCTGTCGGTCCTGCATCCGAGTGGTACCGGCATGATCTGCGCGTCCGGTGAATGTGAATCGGTAGCGACCATGTGGCCAGATGCACTCCGCGACACCGACCGGCTCTGCAAGATCAACCAATCCCTTACCCTGCTCCACATGTAGTTCGACGAACTGACCAATCCGCGCGAGACGCTCTCGGTCAACCCCAAGTGCCGAAGCATCGAATCCCTGTGCAGTCATCGCCTCGGACATCGTTGCACCATCACGACCGACCAGACCGCGTGCCTTGTCTGGATCGAGGGCGCCGGTCATCAGTCGTGAACCAGCACAGGCGATCCCGAACCGGGCGCCCTCCTCGTCGGCAAAGGCAACGATGGCAACGGGCCGTGTTGGTTGAACACCGGATTCCCTGAGTTGATCGAATGCGGCGAACGCAGACACAACACCCAACGGACCATCGAAGGCACCACCATCAGGGACGGAGTCCAGATGTGATCCGATCACGAGTGCCTGTGCGTTCGGGTCGATACCAGCTGGCGTCCACCAGGCCCACAGGTTCGTGTTTCGGTCGAGTTCAACCGCCAGACCCCGCTGCTCGGCAGTGCTGATGAACCACTCGCGACAGGCCAGTTCGGCCGAGTTGAACGCGTATCGACGATAGCCGCCGCTGGATCCTTCACGTCCGATCGGTTCGAGTTCGGCCCACAGGCTGCTGAAGGTGCTCATGGGTGAACTCTAGAGCTCGCGCAGAACCGGGAATAACTCGTGGTCCATTGGCGCCCCGGCCGGCAACTCATCGGCAAGACCCTCGAACGGTGGCGACGTCCGCCACGGTCGAGGCGCATGGACAACGTCATCTCCCATGAAGCGCAGCGAGAATGCTCGACGCCGATTGGCCCCGGGAACTCCGTAGGCGTGATGCAGTGTGAGCATGTGGAAGAACACGACATCACCTGGCTCCAACGCCCACGCCTTGATCGTGTAGTTGTCGCGGTCTGCCTCGATATCGGGAAGTTCCGCCAGGGATCCCTCCGGGAACCACCTGGCCTGAGCATCCAGGAAGGTGCGGGGCAGTCGCCAGCCCTCAACGTGGGAGCCAGCGAGGAACTCAAGGGTGGATTCCTTCGCCACCGGATCCACCGGCATCCACATTGAGCAGTTCTGCGAGCCGTCGATGTTGTAGTAGGGCTGGTCCTGATGCCACGGGGTGGGCTGTCGGGTTCCGGGCTCCTTCACCAGAACATGGTCGTGGTAGAGCCGAACGGTCTGTGCACCCATGAGGGCCGCCGCGACGTCTGCTGCCCTGGAATTGAAGGCGACAGACTCAAACTCCTCGATCCGCTGCCAGTTGCAGAAATCCTCGACGAATGAACCCGGATCATCAGCCTTGCTGGCGACGATGAACAGCGGGCTGGGCTCAGCCAGGTTGCGCTCGATCCCTCGTTCGATCATCGCGACTTCTTCGGGAGTGAAGAGCCCGCGCATGACAACGGCCCCATCACGCCGGAACTCGTCTACGGTCTGCTGATCTATGACGGTGGGATCTGGTTGCTTCACGGTGGCAGGTTACCGGTGACGGACGTCCGGTGGATGCCCATCCGACCAGTTATCAGCTGCCCTTGATCTCCTGAATGATGTTGCCACCGTCAACCACGAATGGCTGGCCCGTGACATAGGACGCCTCATCGCTGGCGAGGAATCCGACGACGGCGGCCACCTCCTCTGGACGGGCGGAACGTCCAACGGGGGTGTTTCGGCCAGCTATCAGCTCATCGGGTTCCGATGACGCCGTATGAATCCAACCGGGAGCTACGGAGTTACAGGTGATTCCATGTGGCGCCTCTTCGATCGCGATCGCACGCATCATTCCGTCCATCGCACCCTTGGCGGCAGAGTAGGCGCTGCTTCCCGCTGCCGATACGAGGGGCCCGGTGACGCTGGACATCATCACGATGCGTCCGTACGACTGTGCGCGCATCACGGGAATAGCCGCGCGAGTGAGATTGACCGCGGTCATGAGAGTGAGCTCCACTTGGCGGGCCCAGTCATCTGCGGGTTGATCTGCCAGGTAGCCGCTGGTGAGGGTGACGCCCGTCTGCACCATTCCGGCATTGTTCACAAGAATATCGAGTCGGCCCAGGTGCTCGATGCTTGACGCGATGAGGGCGTGAGCCTGGTTGCGATCTGTCAGATCGGCGATGAGGGCAAGAGAGTCGAATCCTTCCCTGTTCAACTCCTCTGAACGTGTGATGACGCGCTCGCTGGTCGCCGAAATGACGATCCTCGCCCCCTGTCGTGCGAGGAATCGAGCCGTGGCAAATCCGATGCCCGACTCTGAGCCCGTTCCTGTCACCAGTGCAGTTCGGCCGTGCAGTGAGAAGGGTTGTGTCATGGAAGCAAGGTACCGACTTCGCCGCCATGTTTCGTGCCGTTGATCCAATTTGGTTCTGGCTGGTGCAGACAGGTGCTGGTCAGCGCACCCGTTCCCGCACCAGCAGAACGCCTAGAGAACTGACGGCAAGGCCAATGAGCGCAACGGGTGGAAGGTGCTCTCCGAAGAGCACATAGGCCATCACGGCAGTGACGGGTGGGACCAGAAAGTACAGGCTCGAGAATCCTGCGGCAGTTCCCCGACGAAGAAGCCAGAACATCAGCAGCACAGCGCCGATTGATAGGGCCCCGATCATCCAGCCGAGAATACCGATGAATTGGGGGGTCCAATCCACGTGGAAATTCTCGAAGAGAGCGGCGGCGAGTATCAGTACGAGTGCGGCGGCTGCATATTGCACCGATGTTCCTGCGAGCATGGGGATGGAACCGCCGTACCGTTTCTGCATCAGAGTTGCGGTCGTTGTTGAAAGGAGTGAGACCACGGCAGCGACGACCGCTCCGATGGTGTAGGTGGTTGATTCCTGGTGGGTCAGACCTGGTGTCAGAACGATGATCACGCCAAAGAGACCAAGTGCCACACCTAGCCACTGACGAGCGATCAATCGCTCACCGAGGAATGGTCCAGAGAGTGCGGCCACCAGCACCGGTTGAAGTGAAACCACGAGTGCGGAGACGCTCACTGGTAGTCCCAGATCAACGGCCACGAAGGTGCCGCCGAGATATCCGGCGTGCAAAAGGATTCCGATGATCATCGAACGCCGATAATCGGCGCTGCTATTTGGCCATGCCGATTTGAAGACGAGCGTCAGCAGCGCAAGTGCGACGGACGCGATGGAAAGCCGAATTGCCAGGACGGTGAAGGGCGCCGCATATCGGGTGCCAATTCGAGCACCGATGAATCCGGTGCTCCACACCAGAACGAACACGAGCGGTGCGAGCCGATCGAGCCAGCCTGACTTCACTCCGTGAGGCTACGGGTGATCGACCGATGGCGCGAGTGTCCACGTCGGTGTTTGGTGGTCCTGCGGTACCAATCTGATGAAAGTCGTTGACATGGCGTGTGGCACCTGCAAGTGTGCGTTCGCACATGCGAACAAAGTTCGGATATACGAACGGAGTGAAGTGGCGGCAACCAACAACAGCGTAGATCGCGCCTTGGATCTGTTAAGGATCGTGGCACGGTCACGAGGCCCTGTGCGGTTTACCGATCTGGTTCGCATCTCCGGAATCCCCAAGGGGACCCTGCATTCCCTGCTCGCAAGTCTTGAGGCGGCCAAGTTTCTCGAACGCACCACGGATGGATACCGGGTTGGGATCGGAGCGTTCGAGGTTGGAACGTCCATGCCGGTGCCAGCATCTCTGCGGGATGCGGTTGCTCCCGCATTGGATCAGCTCTCGGGCAAGGTCCACGAAGCCTGCCATCTTGGAATGCTGGCGGGTGGGGATGTGGTCTATCTGGACCGCCGAGATACCGGTGAGGGTCTGCGATTTGCCTCGCGTATCGGTCAGCGACTACCGGCACATGCCACCGGATTGGGCAAGGCGATGTTGGCACTGCTGGACGATGCGGACATTGCTGAACGGTGCCCGGAGGTTCTGCCTCGGGTGACCCCGCGTACTGTCGCGACGCGTACGCAGCTCATGGAGGTTCTCGCCGAGGTCCGGTCGCGTGGGTACTCGCTGGAGAGTGAGGAATCCACCCCTGGGGTGTGCTGTATCGGCGGCGCTGTGATGGGTCCGGATGGCCCCCTTGGCCTGAGCATCACGGTGCCAGTGCAGCGGGCCAGCGTCGATGAACTCGGGCACTACCTTCCCGACCTCAACGAGGCGCTTGAGCGTATCCATGAAGTGGCAAGTGCACGTCACTGGTTCGGTGCTGCAACAGGCACCTTGAGAGCGGAATTCCATGGAGATGGAGCGGTGAATCAATGACGATGACCGAACAGCCGGAGTCGACGTCCATGGGCGTTGTCGATATGGATGCCCTCATCTACGAGGCGCCGAGTGTTATGACGATGCATCGAATCGCAGTGCCGGTCTGTGGACCGAAGGATGTTCTCGTCAGGGTGGCGTACTCGGGTATCTGCGGTTCGGAGCTGAGCGGCTTCCTCGGACAGAGCAGCATCCGTCGACCACCACTGGTCTTTGGCCATGAGGTGTCTGGCTATGTGGAGGCAGTGGGCTCAGAGGTTGAACCGGTAGGAGCATGTGCGATCGGCACTGCCGTCACGGTGAACCCGCTCGTCTCGTGTGGTGACTGCACATACTGCGTCACTGGTCGCCAACAGCTGTGCGCGAAGCGGCTGCTGCTCGGTGCCTCGCTCCCGGGATGTAACGCCGAGTTCGTTCGAGTCCCCGCAAGTGGGGTTCTGGCTGTTCCGAGTGGCTTGGACATCACGGATGCATCCATGGTCGAGCCGGCCGCCTTTGCGATGCGTGCGGTAGAGCTGAGCGGGATCAAGCCCACATCGTCTGCTCTCGTGATTGGAGCAGGCGCTATTGGCCTCTTCCTACTCCAAGTGCTGGGGGAGTTCGGGGTCAAGACTCGATACGTGGCCGAGAAGAACCCTGCTCGCCTCAAGATGGCAACTGATCTGGGATGTATCCCCATCGATCCCGCGGATTCAAGTGTCAGTGCCGTACTGCGCGGGGAGACCGGTGGTGACGGAGTTGATGTCGCCTTCGATGCTGTGGGGAGTGGGTCGACTCGTCGCGAATGTCTGATGAGTCTGACGGTCGGCGGCACGCTGGTCCTTGTTGGCCTGCATTCCGATGAGACTGAGCTGCCCCTCAACACGGTTGTTCGCTCCGAGATCAAGATCACCGGGGCCTTTGCCTACTCGGTTGCCAACTTCCGCAATGGACTGGACTGGTTGGCATCGGGGCGGCTCGGGTTGAAGTCAGGTGTGGTTGTAGCGCCACTGTCCGCGGGCCCGGGGTGGTACCAAAGACTCGTTGACGGAGATCCGGCGGCGAAGGTGCTGCTGCGGCCGGGAGGTTCGGCATGAGGATCGACAGTGTCGACATGTTCTACCTGGCCATGCCAGAGGTGCTCGATATCGGTGATGGCAGCCAGGACATGGTGCTGGTCCGGGTGCGTGCCGGTGACTGGACTGGCTGGGGGGAGTGTGAATCCTCACCCCTGCCAACCATCGCGGCTCTCATCGGGCCGATGTCGCACAGTGCGTGTCACCCGGTGATTGATTCAGTGCTTGGGCAGCGGCTTGACTCGACTGCAGATATTGCCCGCATTTCTGACGAGGTGCGTGCTCGGAGCCTGGACGTACTCCAGACAGATCACACCCTCTCGGGAATCGAGATTGCCCTCTGGGACCTGTACGGGAAGTCAGTTGAGCAACCTGTTTACGAGTTGCTCGGCGCATGGGGGAAGGGACCACTGGTAGGCAAGACGCCATACGCCTCAGCACTGTTCGGTGATACCGCAGAGGAGACCCTGGCCAAGGCACGAAGTTCGGTGGCCGCGGGCTATCGGGCCGTGAAGTTTGGCTGGGGGCCATATGGACGGACGTCCGTCGAGGCAGATGCTGATCAGGTTCACGCAGCTCGTGAGGGTCTGGGTCCTGACGGAATCCTGCTGATTGATGCGGGAACCGTGTGGGGCGATGATCTGGCCCTCGCAGAGCATCGGATCGCCGCCCTCAACGAGGTGGATGCCCTCTGGCTCGAGGAGCCATTTGTCTCAGGTGCGTTGCAGTCATATGCCAATCTGGCTGCGAAATCTGGCGCGGTGAAGCTTGCGGGCGGTGAGGGGGCGCACACTCGCCATATGGCCGAGCACATGATCGACCATGGCGGGATTGGGTTCGTTCAGATTGATACCGGTCGGATCGGTGGGATTGGTCCGGCCCATGAGGTGTGGAAGTACGCCCATGCCAGGGGTGTCCAGTACGTCAACCACACATTCACCTCGCATCTGGCTCTCAGTGCCTCACTGCAGCCATATGCGGGTTCGTCCTCCGACTGGCTGTGCGAGTACCCAGTCGAACTCAAGTCACTGGCGGTTGACCTTACGAGCAATCACATCGAATTGGACGGCGATGGAACCATCCGTCCACCCGAGGCACCCGGACTGGGAATGAGTCTTGATCTGGATGCGGTTCGCCCGTATCTCGTCGAGGTCGACATCACGGTGGCGGGTAAGACGCTCTATCGAACCCCTGAACTAACGCACTGACAAAGAAGTACGAACGATCTGGAAAGTGATCTGCAAGGTCCGCGAAGTATCCGGCAGTACGTCAGAACCAACAAGGAGTCACGAATGCACACGTCTATGAAAGCAGCGGCGCTGCTCGGCATTGCCGCGCTCACCCTCGCCGCCTGTTCGTCCGGAGGTGGTGGCGGTTCATCATCACCCAGTTCCGGTGGTTCAGCGATTTCCTCTCCAACATCGACGGAGCCCATCACGCTGACCATGCACTGGTGGGGTGATCAGGAGGCGCCCGGGGCCAAGAAGTGGCTCGATGCTGCCATCACTGCCTACCAGACCGCCCACCCCAACATCACGATCAAGGAGACCCTCGAGACGACGGATGGCTTGGTCCCCAATTTTGAGGCCGCTGCAGCAGCTAAGACTCCATTGGACATTCAGTACTTCTGGGGAGGCATCTACGCCCAGCAGCCATACTGGAAGGGCAATACGGCAGCGATCTCGGACTTCCTCTCGGCCGACGAGCTCGCGCATTACACGAACGCCAAGATGGAGGACTCCTACCAGGGCAAGATTGTTTCGGCCCCCTGGTATGTCAATCCTTCCTTCCCAGTGCTCGTCAACAAGGATCTGCTTTCCAAGAATGGCCTGACGGTTCCAACGACGTGGGCAGACTTCCTCAAGACCTGTGACAGCCTGTCGGCCAAGGGAATCACCACTATCGCCGGTGGTGTCAAGGATGGCTGGTTCGGTGGATGGCTGTACTCCATCCTTGGTGCTCAGTCGGTCTCAAGTCAGAAGCAGGTTCTGGACGCGGTGGTCGGCAACGCCAAGTTCACCGACCCTGCGCTTGGTGACTGGTGGACTCGACTGGAGGAGTCACAGAAGCACAAGTGCTGGAACAGCGATATCAACTCTCAGGAGCTCTACCAGGCTCAGCAGATGTTCGTCGATCAGAAGGCAGCCATGACGGTTACCGCTGGACCTGACGCGCCGAACTTCGCCAATAAGGCTGGTGGCCCCGACAAGATCGTGGTCATGGCAATGCCTGCATGGTCAGATGGTCCGCTAGCCGGCAAGATTGCCAGTTCCTCGCAGACGCTCGGTATTCCGTCCTGGAGTGAGCACAAGGCTGAGGCCGCAGACTTCATCAAGTTCCTGCACTCACCTGAGCAGCTTCAGGCCTGGTACGACATCACCGGCTCCCTCCCCGCAGACGATCGGTTCAACCTCTCGCAGGTGACCGATCCGATCAAGAAGTCGCTCTTTGCTGGTGGAACCGACAATGTTCCGTACATGGAGAACTTCATCCCTGCCCAGCTCGACACGGATGCGGTCTTCAAGAACGTTCAGCTTGTTCTGAAGGGTACGGAGACCGGTGCTGCAGCTGCTGCTGACATGCAGGCGCAGATGGAGCGGCTGCGTACCACTGATCGTGAACTGGTTACCAACTTCACGAACTGGGCCAGCGGCCAGTGACCGATGTGACGGCGGCGTCTGCTCTGGGGCCTGCGCCCTCGGGCAGACGCCGCACGTCACGACGGCCGGGGCCACTTCATGCTCTCGCCTGGATCGCACCGGCCGCGGCAGTTATCGTCTTTGTCTTTGCCTACGCGATCTACCAACTGGTCGTCCAGTCCTTCAAGTATCAGGGAAAGTGGACGGGCTGGGACAACTTCCGGATCGTGATCACCGATCCGCTGTTCCGCACGGCGCTCAAGCACAACATGGAGTTGCTTCTCTGCGTGCCCGTGCTCATCGCGATTGCTCTACTACTGGCGGTCGTCCTGTCTGAGACGGTTCGCGGTCATTCGTTCTTCCGTGGCGTGCTCTTCTTCCCCTACATCCTGCCGGTAACCGTCGTTGGTGTCGTTCTGGGCCAGTTGCTGACACTCAACGGCCCGCTGAATGCAGCTCTCAACGGACTTGGCCTGGGTCGGTTTGCCGCGGACTGGCTGGGTGATCCGAATATTGCTCTCTGGACGATGGGAGGTGTCATCGTCTGGAAGGAGGTGGGCTTTGGAATCGTCCTGTTCCTTGCCCGCATTCTCAGCCTGCCATCGGAAACCTACGAGGCTGCAGCCCTCGATGGTGCGGGCTTTTGGCGCAAGCACTGGTCGATCACCCTGCCTCAGATGACAGGGGTCATTGCGTTCTACGCCGTCACCGAGGCAATCGTCATGGTCTCCTGGGTGTTCAACTACGTCTACATCATGACCAATGGACAGGGTGGTCCCGGTGATTCAACCGTGGTCACTGAGCTCTACATCTATCGCTCGGCATTTCAGGATCAGCAGATCGAACTTGCGGCGGCAGCTGCGGTGATCCTGTTCCTTATCACACTGTTCCTTGTGGTGATCTTCTTCCGGCTGCAGCGCAAGTCCCTGCTCGCCGTGGTGGGTGAGTGATGGCCAAGGTATCGAGCCCGATGGGCCGGGTCGGAAGTATCAGCCGCTACGTCCTGTTGGCTGCCTGCACCCTGAGCGCACTTCTACCCGGCTACATCATGGTGACCGGCGCGATGAAGACGCAGGACGAGTTCCTCAACTCACCGTGGTCTCTGCCACTGCACCCGAATTTCACAGCGTTCACAACATCGTGGGCCGCTGGTCTGCCGGGGTGGTTCGTCAACACAATCATCGTCACCGTCGGATCAGTCGTCGGTGTGATGATGCTATCGGCGCTCGCTGCGTGGGGATTCGCGTACTGGCAGTTCAAGGGACGCGAGACTCTGCTGGGGGTGATCGTCAGCCTCATGGTTGTCCCGCCCGTCGTGCTGCTCATCCCGCTGTTCCAATTTGGTGCTCAGCTTGGCTGGATCTCCACCTTCCGGATTCTGATTCTGATCTACATCGGCCTGATGCTGCCGTTCTCGATTTACCTTCTGGCCAACTTCTTCTCGGCCATTCCTCACTCGTTGCTTGAAGCCGCACAGATTGATGGGGCATCCACCGGTGCCATCTTCCGTCGGATCGTTCTGCCACTTTCAGGGCCACCGATAGCCACCCTCGCGGTCGTCAACATTCTGTGGGCGTGGAATGAGCTCCTTCTGGCCCTGGTGTTCCTGCAGGATCCTGAGAAGCACACGCTGATGGTAGGTATTGCCGGGTTCCGCGGGCGGTACAGTCTCGATATCCCAACTGTGATGGCTGGACTGACTCTCGTGACTCTCCCCTTGGTTTTGGCCTACCTGTTCGGGCAGCGATTCTTCATCCAGGGTCTGACGGCTGGAGGTATCAAGGGTGAGTAGTAACACCGGATCAGCTATTCCAGGCTCCTTCCAGGGGCGGCGTGCCATCGTGACGGGCGGAGCCAATGGAATCGGGGCAGCGATCGTCGAACGCCTGTCTGCTCTTGGCGCACGCGTATGCGTGCTTGACGTTGAGCAGCCAGAGCTCGGTGAATCGAGTGTTCGCGTAGACCTTTCTGACCTGAATCAGGTGCCTGCTGCTGCACATGAAGCCATCGCCAAGCTCGGTGGGGTGGACGTGCTGGTGAACTGCGCTGGGATCTCCGACTCATTCGACCTGCGAGAATTTGCACTCGATCGCTACGTCCGCGTGATGAACGTCAATCTTCATGCGCCCATCATCCTGATGAGCGTGTGCGGATCATCGATGAGCCAGCAGCGATATGGGCGGATCGTCAATGTCACGAGTGTTCACGGCCTCGTCAGCGAACCGGGATGTATTGCCTACGACACGTCCAAGGGTGGCTTGAATGCGGCCACCAGGGTGGCGTCGATCGATCTGGCCGATGACGGTGTCCTTGTGAACGCAGTTGCGCCAGGGTTTGTTGATACGCGGATGGCAATTGCCGACGGAGTCAACGAGCTTGAGTCTGCATGGTTTACGAACGTCTACGTCGACAATGCGGAGATCCCGTTGCGTCGTGCTGCGCAGGCCCATGAGATCGCACGGGCGGTGGCATGGCTGGCCAGTGAGGACAACACGTATCTCACAGGGCAGGTGGTCACAGTCGACGGAGGTATGGCCGCACGCATGTAAGGCTACGCAGTCAGGTCAGTTCAGGGGTTCGAGCAAAGACAGGGCGAGGATTTCAGGTGTACATCGCACGATTCGGTTCAGTGGGCAGTGAACGTCCGGCCGTCGGCACAGGAGACGGGCGCTGGTTTGATCCGTCCGGAATACCCGGCTTCGATGAGCAGGAATTGGTGCGCATCGATGGGATCTCGAGGATCTCCTCGACATTGGCTGGCGGCGGCCTTCCCGAGATGGATGTCGAGGGTCTGCGAATAGGCGCTCCCATTCCGCGACCGCAGAGCATCATATGTATCGGCCTGAACTATGCCGATCATGCTGCAGAGTCGAATATGCCGATCCCGGCCGAGCCGATCGTCTTCATGAAGAAGTCGAATACTCTCATCGGTCCGAACGACACCGTGCATATCCCGCGCACCTCAGTGAAGACCGATTGGGAGGTCGAGCTGGGCATTGTCATCGGCAAGACCACGCGGTATCTCGCAAGCCCGACCGAGAGCCCGGACTACATCGCAGGATACGTCATCTCAAATGACGTGTCTGAGCGAGAGTTTCAGTTGGAGCGCGGTGGCCAGTGGGATAAGGGCAAGTCATGTGAGACCTTCAATCCCTGTGGCCCGTGGCTCGCAACGGCTGATGAACTGGGCGATATCCTCGAGCTCGATATGTGGCTCGATGTCAACGGGGTGCGACGTCAGACCGGCTCCACAGCAACGATGATCTTTGACCCGTTCTTCCTTGTTCACTACCTGAGTCAGTTCATGGTTCTGGAACCCGGCGATCTCATCAGCACCGGTACACCGCCAGGGGTCGGTATGGGCATGAAGCCACCCACGTACCTTGCCGCAGGTGATGTGATGGAACTTGGTATCGCAGGGCTTGGAACGCAGCGTCAAGATGTGATCGACGCTCCCTGACCTGCCGGTGAATCGTCCTGCGTAAGCAGGGCGACAGTTCATGTGTCATCTGGCGAACAGAGCGCAGTCGAGGTTGATGGAACGGTGGAGCTATCGAAGTTCCATCAACCAAGGAGCAGTCATGAACCGAATTGTCTTCGATCTCTTCGACACCTTGACGTGGGCAACCGGACGCCCGTCCGCGCACCAGACTGAATACACCCTCGAGCAGGAAATCGCAGATTCCCGCGAGCGCAGCCTCGCCCGATCCAGGCAGGTGCTGCGCGAGCGCACTGGCGACTAGAGGACGACGCGGACCTTGGACATGTCAGGTTCGAGGGCACCGCGTACATGGCCAAATGGCGCCGCTGCGGTTTTCTGCAGGAACTCGAGGTTTTCCGCGGTGATCTCCTCACCTGGCATCAGGTTGGGGATTCCTGGGGGATAGGCCGCGACGCTGTCTGCACTGACTCGCCCTACGGCCGCGGACGCGTCGATGATCTCCGAGTCCGCGAAATAGGCCTCGCGCACGGTCATCCGGCGGGGGCCGGCCGGTGGGAGCGTGAGTGCCTGACCGCGACCAGATTCTGTTCGAGGCAGAGCCAACAGAGCATCGGCAAGAGCATCGGCATCGATCTCGACACCGGCACCGATGATGCCGACGACCACACTGTCGGTGGAGAGTTCGAGGTGATGGCCATGCTCGGCATACAGGAGGTGTCGTGCCTCATGACCGCTGATGCCACCACTGCGCGTATCGATCACGATGCGCAGTGGATCGATATCAACCACCGATGGGTAGGACAGGATTCGCTCAGTGGCGTCGATGAAACGGCCATCGGCGGTGATGCGCTCACGCAATCTCGCGGCGCTGGCGAGGCTGAGGGGGATGCGCTCATGTCCGTGCGCGGCGATCTGGCGACGGGCCAGATCGAGTGACGCCAGCAGGAGAGTGGACTCGGATGTGCAGGCCGTTGAACGCAGCGACTTAACGACGTAGGGCTCCAGACGCTGCGCGATCGGACCGTGGCCAAGGTGCAGAAGTGCCGTCTGCCCGAGGGAACCACCAAGCTTGTGCATGGAGGCGATCACCAGATCAGCCCCGAGACGTACCGCATTCATTGGCAGGCCCGGATCAAAGCCGAGATGGGCACCCCACGCCTCATCGACGATCAGCGCCGCGTCATGGCGGTGTGCCACCTCGGCGAGGGCTGCCACATCGGCACATGCACCAAAGTAGGAGGGGGTCACCACCAGGGCAGCACGCGCATGTGGTGCGGCGGTGAGCGCCTCGTCCAATCGTTCTGGGGTCACCGTATGAGAGATGCCAAGTTCGACGTCCACGTCAGGAGCGACGAACGTTGCCTCCAAACCAGACAGTGCCAGACCGTCAATGACTGAGGAGTGGACACTGCGCTGCGCGACCAGTGACCCCCGAAGGCCTGCAATGGCAAGGCCTGCAGTGACGTTCCCCTGACTGGAGCCATTGGTAAGGAACCACGTGCGCTTGGCTCCCCAGGCCTGGGCAGCCAGCACGAGGGACTTGTCGAAGGCGTTGTCGGGGCCGATGTCGATGCCATCGATCATGGTTTGGAAGTCGCGCTTGAGAGTCTCTTCCCCGAGGTAATCGGTAAGCCTTGGCTGGGCGAGTGGACTGGCCTGATGCCCAGGGATACCCCACCGGGCCCGATCGATTTTGACGAATTCCTCCAAGGCATCGACGTAGGGGGAGGAGTCCTGGCTGAGTCGATCGATATCGTGGACGCGGGGAGCTTGTGTCGTCATAGATGGATCCTCTCACCTGGTCGAACCATCACATAACAACCTGATCACATGCCCTGACCAGCGGCGCAGTTCGCAGTAGGGTGGTCTAAACCAGTCCTCTGAGTTCGATCAGGAGCCCACATGCGCATGTCCCGTCTGGTGTCCGCTGTTGCCGCCCTCGGCGCTGCCACGTTGCTTCTTGCCGGCTGTGGTGGTTCGTCCTCCGGGGGTGGTTCGGGATCATCGGCAAGTCCAGCAGATCAGATCTTGCGAGTGGCCATGACCGAGCCGGGCACGGATCTGGTCCCGGTCTGGAATCAGGTGAAGAGCCAGTTTGAAGCGGCTCACCCCGGATGGACGGTTCAGTACAACTTCCAGAACGATGACATCTACTCAACCGTTGGTCTGCCAAGCCTGCTCAGCGGTGGCAACGCTCCAGATATCTACTTCGAGTGGAGTGGCAACCGCCTTGAGACGCGTTACGCCGATGGTTACGCCGCCAGCATCGGTGATCAGCTCAAGGCCAAGGGTGTCACCGACAAGTACGTCGATGGTGCATTCGGGGGTACGACGGTAGACGGCAAGACGGTCATGATGCCGATGGGCAAGGACGTCTCCAACGTCATCTGGTACAACAAGGACATCTTCACAAAGCTGGGGCTCACTCCGCCGACCACCTGGGCGGAATTCGATGCGCTCAACGCCAAGTTGAAGGCGGCTGGAATCACCCCATATGCCATGGGCAACAAGGACTTGTGGCCGGCAGGCAACTGGAACGCCCACATCCTGTCACGAATTGTCGGCGAGCAGGCATATGCGGATGCTCTGAATATGAAGGCACCGCTTGACAGTGCCGATTGGGTCGCTGCGATGGACAAGATGAAGCAGATTCACGACTCGGCCTGGATCAACGACAGTGTCAACAGCATCAGTGACAACGAGGGCTACACGCTCTTCTTCACTGGCAAGGCAGCAATGACGCCGATCGGAAGCTGGCTTGTCGATGTGCGCAATGATCAGTCACCAAAGTTCAACATGGACTGGTTCAACCTGCCGGCAATCGATGGTGGCAAGGGCAACCAGCAGAGTGTGATGGGCGTGTCGACCGGACTTGTGGTCAATGCGAAGAGCGCCAAGATCGATCAGTCTGTTGATTTCCTGGCGATCCTGGGAAGTGACGATATTCAGAAGGCATTCGTCAAAGCTGGCTCGTCATCACTGTCGAAGGCGGCTGCCGCAACGGGACTGAATCCGCTGTCGGCAAAACTCCTTCAGCTGATTGAAACCGCCCCAGAGATCGTGTCACCACCGGATACCGGTTACAACCTGAAGGTGGCCGATGCCCTCAACACTGCCACGTCAGCTGTTCTCGGTGGTGCAATGTCGTCTCAGGACGCGCTCACTCAGGCACAGCAGAAGATCGATGCGCTGAAGTAGCGTTCTTCCTGTGCGACGACGCACATACCCCGGGCTACGGGAGTTGCTGAGGTGAAACCGGATCGCGGTTGGACGCCGTACTTGTTCGTCCTGCCTGCCTTCGCTGTGTTCGCGGTATCGATCCTGCTGCCAGTGGTTGCCACCTTTGGTCTCAGCTTCTTTCGGTGGGACGGCAGCGGGCCCCTGAAGTTCAAGGGTCTGGCCAACTACATCAGGGCGTTCCATGACTCGGTCTACATCTCGTCGTACTGGCATGTGCTCATCTACGTCGTCGCCACGATCTTTCTTGAAGTCGTAGCTGGCTTGCTGCTTGCCGGTGCAGTCTCGGCGAGGCCGCACACAACTTTCTACCGGGTCGCGTTCTTCGTTCCCGTCATGCTTCCGCTGGTGGTCATTGCCGTCCTCTGGAGTTTCGTACTGAATCCGGATTTCGGTCTGCTCAATGCTGGCCTCGAAGCGATCGGTCTTGGAAGTTGGAAACGGGTATGGCTGGGCGATCCGAACACTGCGCTGCTGGCGATCTCAGTGATCTCGGGGTGGATCTTCGCGGGCTTCTACATGGCCATCTTCTATGCAGGCTTCGCGCGGATTCCCCGTGACCTGATCGAGAGTGCGCGCCTTGACGGTGCGGGTGAGTGGACGATTTTCCGTCGAATGAAGGTGCCGCTGGTCCGCGGTATAACCGAGGTGGCGGTGCTCTTGTGTGTCACCGGTGGAATTCAGGTGTTCGACCTTGTGTTCGTGCTCACCAACGGTGGTCCCTACAACACCACTGAGGTACCTACCACGTATCTGGTGAAGACGGTGTTCCGTGACCAGGAGGTTGGCTACGGGTCAGCACTGGCAGTCATCCTGACGGTCATTATCGCCCTGGTTGGCCTGCTCTACTCACGGCTGCGCCGCCGCGGCGCGGATGTGGAGTTCTAATGGCCACTGTCGAGCAGGTCTCAGAATCGACGGCACCGCGGCCGCGCCCACGCAGCAGGACATCCAAACCGTCCGATGTCGTGTTCCACATGGTCATGACTCTCTACGCGATGCTTTTCTTCTTGCCACTTCTGTGGATGGCGATGTCGGCTTTCAAGACCAACGGCGAGATTTTCCAGTCTCCCTTCGCACTGCCAAAGTCCTGGGACTGGTCGGTGTTCGCCCAGGCGTGGGCGGATGGCGGCATCGGTCAGTATGCAATCAACAGCTTCATCGTGACGGCAGTATCAACCCTTGCGATTCTGGCCCTCGGCTCGATGGCCGCATTTGCGTTCTCGCGAATGAAGTTTCGGGGCTCCGCACTACTGCTCACCCTCTTCACTCTGGGACTGCTTCTGCCCATCCAGTCATACTTCATCGCGCAGAACTCGTTGTTCGAGTACCTGCATCTGAAGGACACGCGCTGGGCGTTGATCATCCCCTATACGGCGATGGGTCTCCCGCTCGCCATTTGGCTGCTCAAGGCCTATCTCGACTCACTGCCCAAGGAACTGTTCGAAGCAGCCCGAATTGATGGGGCGGGTGACTTCCGGATCTACTGGAGTGTGGTGGTCCCCCTGATCAGGTCGGGGATGGCTACCGTTGCGATCTTCAGCGCGCTGGCCGCTTGGAACGAATTCCTGTTGGCACTTCTCTACATTCAGAATGATGCGCTCAAGACGATTCCCGTTGGTCTTCTGGCGTTCTCGACGAAGTACATCACGGACTACCACCTGCTCTTCGCGGCGCTGACAATCGTCACGATGCCGATGATCGCGGTATACGTGCTGTTCCACCGTCGCATCGCCCAGGGACTGACTGAGGGCTCGCTGAAATAGTCGTCAGCGGAGCACCTTGCTGATCGCGGTCTGCCCACACTCGGCATCCTGCGCCCCGGTTCCACCGCTGATTCCGATCGCACCAGCCAGTCCAACTGCGGAGAAGATCGGCAAACCACCCTCGTAGACGACGACTCGTCCACCCTCGGTGGTGGTGACTCCCCAGTCGTCGCCACCCGGCTGAGATGACAGTCGCAGATCTCCGGATGGAATCTGCCACAGGCTCGCGGTGTAGGCCTTGTCCGTTGCCAGCCGCATGGCTCCCAAGGGGGCATCGTCCATCCGTGCTGAAGTGATGATGTTTCCCGCTCCATCGGTGACAGCCACGGATACCGCGATTCCGAGCTGTTCTGCATGTTGGATGGCTTCACTCACCAGACTTTGTGCGGTGGCAAGTGAGATCTGCTCCCTGCTGACAAACGACATGTGGCTCTCCTGGATTCTGGTGGCTAGGGACGGGTGGTGGCGCTGAGAACCTGCTGCAGGCGTTGCTTGGTGGCCATCGGCCCATTGATGGTGACCCAGCTGAGTCGAGGTCCATCGGCCAGGATGGCAGTCAGCACTGGATTTGCTCCATGGCAGGCACACTCTGGTGGAACGAAGAGGTAACCTGAGCGGCTCCCGCTGGTGAATTGGCTGACTCCGGTGGCTTCGCCAAAGTAGGCGACGGCCTTGCTTCGAACGGATTCCAGATATCTCTGCGCACCCGAGGCTGAGTGGAACATGAACTCACGATCCCGAATCAGGGTGAGGTCCTTGGATGGACCTTGGAAGGTTCGCTGACGCCCGCTGATGAAACCTGCGTCAGCCAGTTCAGCCGCCACCCCGCTAACAGTGCCTTCGGCCTGCATTGTCACGGGGGTCACGGCCGCGGTCGTGGCGATCAGTCCAGGAGTCGGTGATTCGGCGAGTAGCGGAAGTGCTGCTGCACTGACGGCCGCTGGGCTGGTTGGTGTACCAACCTGCGCACAACCAGCCAGACTCATCGTAGTTAGGACGATGAGCGCGGCGGACAGAGTGCGCGATGAAGACATCAGGTGGTCGCTGGCAGGACGCGAAGCGCCCAGTCGGGAAGATGGACTGACACTGCATTGCCGGCTGCCCAGGTGGGGTCGTCACCGGCCTGTGAGTTCTGAACGAGTGCCGTGAGCGTCTGACCATTGTGCAGCAGGAGTGAAACCTGGGTGCCGGAGCCGTGATACACCGAACGCTGCACGAGAGCTGAAATGCGGTTTGGACCCGATATCCCGGGGCCTTCGATACCAATTCGCTCGGGTCGGATCACGACCTTGACGGATCCACGGGATGACGTTTGACCAGCTGCTGCACGGAGTTTCATCCCTTGGGCAAACTCGACCACAACCCCGTCCCCGTCGGCGCTCACCGCGTTCGCATCCATCGTGTTGGAGACGCCAAGGAAGTCGGCAACGTAGGCAGAGGCCGGCTCGTCATACATTTCACGGGGTGGTGCTACCTGTTCCACCCGCCCGTGGTTCATGACAGCGATTCGGTCGCTCATTGTGAGCGCCTCCTCCTGATCATGAGTGACGTAGACGAAGGTGATGCCTACCTGCTCCTGAAGTGCCTTCAACTCAACCTGAAGCTGGCGTCGAAGCTTGGCATCCAGGGCACCGAGCGGTTCATCGAGCAGTAGGACCGACGGCTTCATCACCAGCGCGCGAGCAAGGGCCACGCGCTGCTGCTGACCACCGGATAACTGCGCTGGCTTGCGATGTGCCATCGACTGCATCTGCACGAGTTCGAGCGCCTCGCCAACCCGCTGACGGATCTGCTCCTTCGCAACCTTGGCCCGCTTGAGTCCGAACGCGACATTCTCCTCGACCTTCATGTGAGGAAACAGGGCGTAGCTCTGGAACACGGTATGCACATTGCGCTTGCTTGCGGGAGTGCCAGCCATATCCGACCCGTCGAGTCGGACCTCACCAGAGGTGGGCTGCTCAAAGCCGGCGATCATCCGCAGGGTGGTGGTCTTGCCGCAGCCTGAAGGTCCGAGCAGGGAGAAGAACTCACCAGCTGGAATGAGCAGGTCAATACCGTCGACCGCCGTGAAGTTGTCGAACTTCTTCACGAGAGAGACGAGTTGGACCTCGCCGTTGGACACGATGACTCCTAGATGGTTGCGAGGTTATCGGCGTTGGACGCCTCGACGGAGGCGGACGTGCGACCTTCAATGCGACGCTCTGCCCATCGACGGCCAAGTTCAGAAAGACCGACTATGAGAAGGGATACGGCGATCACGAGGGTTCCGACGGCGATCAATTGCGGGAGGATCGCCGGACTTCGTGCTCCGCCATAGAGGAAGACTGGATACGTTGGCTGTCCGGATGGGTAGAGGAAGGACGCAATCGCGAACTCGTCAAAACTGGTGCTGAAGCAGATGATGAAACTTGAAAGCAGCGCCGGAAGTAGAAGTGGGAACGTGATCAGCCGGAAGGCGGCGAAGTCACTGGCCCCCAGATCGCGGGCGGCCTCGTTAAGTGAGCCATCAAGTGATCGGAGTCGGGGAAGGATCACAAGGAGGGCAAATGGCAGGGCGATCACGGAGTGACCGAGTGCAATCTCCCAGAGCGCATTCTTGAGCTTCAACGCCTGTAGCAGGATCAGCATGCCGACGGCGAGTGAGATGTAGGGAACAACAAGTGGAAGTAGGAGGGCTCCGATCGCGACTGATTCACCTGGGACGCGCTTGGCGTTGAGTCCGATCGCCGCCATGATGCCCATCACGGTGGCAAGGATGGATGCGATCACCCCGATGCCAGCACTTCTCACCAGAGCCGATGTCAGATCAGTGTTGCTGAAGGCATCGGTGAACCACTTGGTTGTGAAGCCCTGAATCGGCAGGGTCGGCGTGGTGCCCGAGTTGAATGCAAACAGAACCAGAATTGCGAGTGGTAGGAAGAGGAATACCACCATGAGTACGAAATAGACCCACAGGAGAGAGTTGCCAAGACGACTCGTCATGCGCTCTCCGTACTTGGTCGACGAAGGTCAGCCGACAAGAACCGGCCGAAGATCACCATGAGAAGCAGGACGAGAACGATGAGGGTCATGGCCAGAACGGATCCGTAGTTCCAGTCGGGTGAGTCACTGAAGAACGACTGGATCTGATTACCGAAGAGCTGACTCTCTGGGCCGCCGACCAACAAGGGCGTGATGAACTCGCCTGTCGTGGGAATCAGCACGAAGACGAAGCCGGCAATGATTCCCGGAATGCTCAGCGGCAGAGTCACTTTCAAGAAGGCAGTGAGTCGACTGGCACCCAGATCCTCAGCAGCTTCGAGAAGTCGTCGATCCATGTTCTCCATCACGACGAACATGGGCAGGGCTACGAAGGGGATCCACGAGTAGAACAGAACGAGCACCACCGAGAAGTTGCTGTAGATGAGCCAGGTGACTGAGTCACCCTGTGGGCGCAGGTGCGCCCACCATAGAAATGAGTTGACCACTCCGTTCTCATTGAGAATGATCTGCCAGGCGATCACCCGAAGCAGGAAGCTGGTGAAGAACGGTGCCAGCACCAGCAGCAGCAGGGTGTACCGATTCTTCCTGGCAACGAACGACAGGAAGTAGGCCAGCGGGTAGGCAGCGATCGTCACGGCGACCGACACCAGCACTGTGATCAGCAGAGAGTGCCAGAACAGGGCTCGGAACGGGTTGTTCTCCCCGAACAGGAAGTCCTTCCAGTTGCTGAGGTCGAAGGCTGTCTTGGTACCGGGGACATTGCTGCGCAGGCCGACACTGAACAGGGCAATGTAGACCAAGGGCACCACGACGAGTACGAGAACAAACGCCACGGGGGGCCAGGCCCAAAGGCCCTGCCCCCCGAGGCGTCGTGAAGATGATCGGCTCATTCCACCTAGCGCAATCCCTACGTAGCCAGCAGGGTTTAGGAGGCCTTGACCTGCTGCCAGGCAGCGAGCAATTTGGCGCGGTCTGGGTTGTACGACTGCAGATGGACGGTCGGACCGGTAAGGGCGCCCAGATTGTCGATGTGCAGGCTCTCGGCCAGCGCCTTGTCGGTGATGTCAGCTGAGGTGACCTTTGAATTGGCGGTGCCATAGGCGTATGCATTCGTCATCTGAGCGCAGGCAGCCTTGTTGAGGTAAGACTCGACGTATTCGTGGGCGTGATAGTAGTTCTGCGTGTCTTTGCCGAGCATGAATCCACAGAACCAGGCGATACGTCCCTGACTCGGGTCAAGGTAGGCAACGGGTACACCCGCCGACTTCATCGAGACCAGTGTGTCCTGCCACGAGTAGGCAATCCACACCGTGCCGGACTTGATCGCTGGCTGCATCTGACCGTACTCGCTGTCCCAGTAGAACTTGTTAAGCGGCTTCTGCTTGATCAGATCCTGTTTGCACGTCTCAAGCTGGTCGGCAGTCAGGTGGTCCATATCCTGGATGCCGTTCTTGATGGCGGCAATCTCGAAGTTCGTCGAGGCACCGCCCCACAGGGAGATGCGTCCGGCGTACTTCGGATTCCACGCCAGTTCCCAGCCAGTGGCATCGGCGGCATCGACGTGATCTGTCCGGTAGGTGAGGCTCCCGTAGCCCCAGTCCCACGGAAGCATGTAGGTCTTGCCGTCGGTGGTTCCCTTGCCCAGCAGGCCTGGATCCAGATCGGCGGCACTTGGGATGAGATTGAGATCCCAAGGTTGCACGAGCCCGCGATCGACGTAGTCCTGATAGTTCTCGAAGCACGGATGCATAATGTCGAAGCCACCGCTGGCTGTGGCCTTCTGGAGCGCCTGGTCATCATTTTCGATGTAGGTGTAGGTGACCGAGTCCGGGCCGTACTTCTTGATGTAGTCGGCTCCAGCGACCGTCATACCGGCGGTCTGGGCCTTCGTTCCAGCTGCCTCGTATCCTGCCCACTCGAGGATCGACATCTTGCCCGGCTCGGAGGCGATAGGGGGCCGTGATGTGGCCGGGGCGGCGGATGGGGAGGTGGAGGATCCGCCGCTGCCCGAGTCAGGACTTCCGCAGGCTGCGAGAGCACCAGCACCCGCTGCCAGACCCAGGGTGCCCCCGAGGAATTGACGACGATTGAGATTCAGGTCCGTCACGCTAACCTCCGCAATCATGCCGTGTGCGCCATTGCACACCTGTGTGAAAGGCACTCTAAAGGCATTGCCGGGGGTTTTGGGTGGATCTTAATCACATTGATGCGAAGGGTTGATGAGGTCTGTGCCTAGTTGGGAGATCTGGCTGGCACCGAGGAGTGCCATAGCCATCTCCAATTCGGTGCGAAGAATCTCGATCACATGCCGAACGCCGCTCGCTCCATAGGTGGCCAGGCCCCAGATGATCGGCCGACCCACCAGCACGGCAGTGGCACCAAGTGAAAGAGCGACCGCGATATCGGTGCCCCGCCTGATCCCTCCATCGACCAGAACGGGGACCGTCGGGTCGGCCTTGTGTGCCGCCTGGACGATGGATCCGAGAACATCTGCGGTGGCCGGCACCGTGTCGAGATTTCGGCCGCCGTGGTTGCTCACGATGATCCCCTGCGCTCCGGCATCGATCGCTCGACCTGCGTCATCGGGACGCAGAATCCCCTTGGCGAGGATCGGTACGTCCACCTGCTCGCGCAGGACCGTGAGGTCGGCGGTGGTGAGGTTGTTGGCAAGATGGGGATTCCAGATGCGTCTGTGCGCAGGGGTGGATTCGTCTTGATGTGACTGGGCGGGAAGGTTGGGGAACGTGACCCCGCTGGCCGCTCCGGATGCTGATCGCTTGTCCAGGTCGCGAGCCCCGAGCGATGGGGTATCGACTGTGACGACGAGTGCTCGTGCGCCAGCCGCCACCGCTCGAGTACAGAACTCCCAGGTGAATTCGCGGTCGTGTTGGACGTAGACCTGCAACCACCAGTCCGCCCCATGCTCGGTGGCCACTCGGCCAACCTCGTCTACCGAAAGTGAGGCCAGGGTGCTGATGGTTGTGATTGCATCACCGGCGGCTGCTCCCGAGAGTGTGGCCTTCTCGCCATCTGGGTGATAGCGCAGGTGGGTCGCGGTCGGGGCCGTGATGATGGGGTGGCTACGCCGTTGGCCGAACAGTTCAATGCTGGTGTCCAGGCCAGTTACGTCCGTCATTACATGTGGGAGCAGGCGATGCCGTGACCAGGCCAGCTCATTGTCGCGCAGGGTGGCCTCATCGCCAGCGCCACTGCGGACGTAGTCCCACGTCGGCTGATCGAGCCGCTCGGCAGTCCACTCCTGCGCCTGATGGACGGCAACCCAGCCGTCAACGACCGGATCACCAGTTCCGCGTGGAGCCCAGGAGGTCATAGAGGAAGCGTAGCGAGACTTCTCTACTCACTCGGCGGAGTGAAGTTCTCCGGTGGGAAAACCGGCTGCGGACCGTTCGGTGGGATTGGGTTGACATTGCTCCCGGGATTGGCGATAGCGCCACTACCGCCCCGTGCAACGTTGAACTGCTCCAACTGGTTTCGCAGGCGGCTGGCAGCACGCTGCTTGTAGTAGGCGGATGTGCCGGCCACAGCGAGGGCTGCCACGAGGAACTGAAGTGCGTGACGGATCCAGTCGACCCCACCGGTGTCACGGACCCCCAGCAGGCTTGCAAGCCAGTTTCCGATGAGCATGCCGACAATGCCTGATCCGATGGTTGCCCAAGCCGGAAGGACCTGACGTCCAGGAACGAGCAGCCGAGCGATGATGCCGATGAAGGTGCCTCCGATGAGAATCCACACAAGGTTGAAGAAGCCGGCAATCATAGGTCACTCCTTGCTGGTCGTTCGTGTCATCAGACGGGATCTGCTCTGGAATAACTGCTCTCGGAGGATGAGTGAATCAGGTTTTTGGGGCTACGTCCCTGCGTGCAGGTCTCTAGCGCGGAGGAATTTTCGTGGGCGTCAGTCGAAACATCAGTGGGACTAGGTCGCCACGGCGTTCCAGATAGTTGGCATAGCCGGGGTAAACGGCCACGAAGTCAGGGAAGTGAACATCCCACTCAGGCTGCCGGATCTCCGAGGCAGTGACATCCAGACGGTACGGCCCGATCTCGATACTGGCCCCAGGATGCTTTCGCAGATTGGCCGTCCACGCCGGATGCTTGGGCTGGCCGAAATTCGTGCCCAGTACGAGTACGTCATCACCATCGCGGACGTACAGAAGTGGTGATGTTCGTGGCTCACCGGACTTTGCCCCAGTGGTGTGAAGCATCAGCATCGGGAATCCGTAAATTTTTGCCAGCACCCTGCCGTTCGCCAGTGGAGCGAGTTTGGGGTCCAACACCGGACCAATCCTACGGTAGACGGCTGCGAAGCCGCGGGTGCGACCGAGTTGGCGGGCCGCAAGCGTGAGCGGGCCGCGGGTGACGCTGTTTTCGTAGTGTCGAATCTGGGCCAACTGAGCCCGCCACGAGTCAGGGGATTGACTCACAACTCAACCCTCACCCCCGGCCACGCACTCGGCTCCATAGGCTGCCCAACCAGGATCCGGACGACACACTCGCGGCAGGCTCAGGTGGCTTCGGTGCAGCACCGGCGGGAACGGTCGCGGGCTTGCGCCCTTGAGTATGCACGGCATGTTCAACCAGAGATAGGAAGACATGCTTGTCTAGCACTCCGCCCTCGCGACGCATGGAGTGCTCGGGAAGTGCCAACGGGCGATCAATTCGCGCCCAGCTCTCACGATGCTCGGAATCCCAATTACCAGTACCGACGGAGAACCAGTTGCGGTCATCGTCATGATCTTTGCTCGACAGCATGAGGGCTATGAGGATCCGCGGATCCTCCACAGAGCGCCCAATGACGATCAGGGGCCGATCCTTGCCCTGGGTGTGGTCCTCCTCGAATGGCACCCAGGCCCAGACCACCTCGCCGGGATCTGGGTCGCCGTCGCGGTGGGGTGCGTAGTCGGGAGTGATCTGGCCGACGAAGTCGTAGGCGCCACCACGCTCGGGAATCGGATCGGTCATGGCACCCAACGATAGGTGACGCACGCAGCACCTCGTGAGTTGTTTCACTGTGTCGTGCCACCGTTCAGATGGATCCGTAGGGCATCCTTAAATAGTTGAAGGCCCCTCCGTGTATGAAACGGAGGGGCCTTCGTGCACTTCACGCTGTCGGTCCAGGTTGCCCCAGTCTGACTGCCTGTCGTGCTGCACCGGATTCCTGCTCGATCCAATCCCTCGGTTGCCCGAAATCTTGGTGGAGTTACCTCCGCCGCGCAGTCCTGTCGGTGCTGCTCTCGGTTGGCGCTGCGAGTGTTCTGGGTTTCCCGTTCCCATTCGCTGGGGTTGCCCCCGGCCGTACCGATCGCGGTGCCGGCTCGTCGGCTATCACTCGCGTCGTCTCGGTTGCCCGATCCGTCACTCGTTGAGGGTGGCCTCAACCCGTGATTGCCATCGTTCTCGGCGTCCGCCAGAACTCCCAGCGGGCCTTCGAAGTCCTTCCGTCAGATCCCCAGTTGCCTGGCTCTCCGTCGGCTGGAGTGTCTCCGTCGCCCCGCCGCTCGTTCTTGGCGTGGGAGATTTCTAACGCTGTTTGCTCCACGGGCACAAGGGGTTTGGCAAAAGTTTTTTTGAAAATTGCCAGGTATTTTTTCCGTGCACAGGCTGTGCACAGGTTTTCCTCTGAGGGGTACGACTGATCCCCAAGTTATCCCCAGCTTTGTGCACAGGGTGTCTACGCCGATGTTGGATCCGACCAGCCTGGACCACAGAGATCTCCGCCATCACAGCACGGTTGCAGGTAAAAGCATTGGGGGCATTGATCTTTCCCGCCTTTGCGGACGAGATCTGCACTCTCACAAGCGGGACATTGGCCGGGACTTTGGAACATGGGACGACGGTAGAGGTGCGTCATGAGTCATGTCGCGCGACACGCGGAGCGAGAACTAGGAATGCCGCGGTGGATAGTTCAAGCCGATCTGACGGCCAATCTCATCGAGAGTCTCCATAATCGAAATCGTCTGTGCCACAGGCAATATCGGCGATTCAAGTAGTCCGATACGAAGGCATCGCCCAACCTCTGCAGCTTGGTGGCGCAGGCCGTTGCCTTCATGGGGAACGGCCACTCTCTCGCGGTGAGTGTTGTCACCGTCAACGATGCTGAAACTGCTGGGGCGGAAGAACTCCGGCTCGATCTCGATGCGCGCAAAGGAACCTGTGATGCAGGCGCCATTGGGCGTATCAGCCAGCATCGTGGTGTTGAGAACCGCATGTGCACCGGAGCTGTAACGCAGAATCATCGAGGTTGTGACGTCCACTCCGTTACCTCCGAGGTCGGCGGTCGCGATGATCTGCTGTGGTTGACCCAGGAGCATCGTTGCGAACGAGACCGGGTAGATGCCGATGTCGAGAAGGGCACCACCACCCTCCTCCAGGACGAATGCTCGTGGACTGTCCTCACCGAACTTGGCGCCGAATTCGGCTGTGACAGTAACGATTTCGCCGATACGTCCTGCATCGACGAGTTCGCGGATGGCAACAATGTGCGGTAGGAACCACGTCCACATTGCCTCCATCAAAAAGGTGCCGCGCACACGTGCGGCCTCGGCGAGCAGGCGGGAGTCAGCGGCGTTCATCGTGAATGGCTTCTCGACGAGGACAGCCTTACCGGCTTCGATCGCCAGCATTGCGGCGTCGAAGTGATGTGGATGGGGTGTGGCTACATAAACCACATCAACCTCGGGGTCGTTGACCACCCCCGCATACGAGTCGTACCTGTTCGTGATGTTGAAACGATCGGCAAACTCAGTGTTGGTGCCGGGTCGTCGCGCGCCAACAGCGACCACCTGATGGTCGGGCAGGAGGGCAAGATCTGAGCAGAAGGAGGTGGCGATGCCACCTGCACCCAGAACTCCCCAGCGAATGATGTGTTCCCGGTCAGCTGATGTGCCTGTCATGAGGCCATTCAACCGTGTCGGCTACATCCGGAAGGGCTGAATCCCATCTGCGGGTATCTGGCCGAGTCGACCAGCCTGGAAATCCTCGAAGGCCTGCATCAGCTCGCGCTGGGTGTTCATGACGAACGGACCCATCCACGCGATCGGCTCACGCAGTGGTGAGCCGCCAAGGATCACGACGTCGAAGGCCGGAGTGCGACTGTCCTGTGCCTGATCGGCAGAGATCGTGAGCGATCCGCCGTTGCCGAACACAGCCAACTGGCCGGTGTTGAGCGGACGTCGCTCCTCGCCAACACTTCCTCGGCCAGACAGGCCGTAGACCAGTGCATTGAAGTCCTGACGCCACGGGAGGGTCATGGATGCACCGGGCTGCAGGGTGGCGTGAACCATCGTGATCGGCGTGTAGGTGGAGCCGGGGCCAACATGGCCGGCCACATCACCGGCGATCACGCGCAGCAGTGCGCCACCATCATCAGAGGACAGCAGCAGGACGTCCGAGGCGCGTACGTCCTGATACCTGGGCGCGTTCATCTTCGCGCTGCTCGGAAGATTCACCCATAGCTGCAGACCGTGGAAGAGGCCACCGGACATCACAAGTGACTCGGGAGGAGTCTCGATGTGCAGAAGACCGGATCCCGCCGTCATCCACTGCGTATCACCGTTGGTGATGACTCCACCACCACCATGTGAGTCCTGGTGGATGAACGTGCCATCGATGATGTACGTGACAGTTTCGAAGCCGCGGTGTGGATGCCATGGAGTGCCCTTGGGCTCGCCGGCCGCGTACTCAACCTCACCCATCTGATCCATCATGATGAAGGGATCGAGGGCTGCGGCATCAACTCCGGCGAAGGCACGGCTCACCGGAAATCCCTCACCCTCAAAGCCTTTGGGCGCGGTTGTCACGCTGACGACCGGGCGTGGTCGGACCAGCCCAGGATCCGGGCGACGGATATGTGGCAGGACTGTGATGTCGTCAACGGTGACAGCGGGCATCGGGACCTCCAAGTAGTTCAGTATTCAACTATCCCATGGATGACAGGGTTCGGCAAGTGCAGCGGAGAGCCGACAGGACGTCTCCCTGCTTTCACCTCGCAACGGCGGCCACTCGGATGATTTCATTCCATCAGGGGGTTCCATGACCACGACAGCGATTCATCGACCGGATCCCGCCGTGCCTGTGAACTTCCGGCAGGCGGGTGAACGGGTGCTCGCATACCTGCGCGAGCACCTGCCGATGGGCTTCTGGTCTATTACCCGCATCGAGAACGGGCGGCAGACCTATCTGGCCTTGGGACAGAACGCCTATGGCCTGCCTCCGGGCGGCTCACATCCGTGGGCAAGTTCAATCTGTGTGCGAATGATCGAAAATGGTGGGCCGCGGATCGCCCCGGTTGTCGATGAGGTGCCGGCCTACGCTGATGCACCCGTGCGGCAGGCAGTGCCCATCAACGCCTACTGCGGCTCACCAATCATGGACGTCGACGGGTCGCTCTTCGGAGTGATCTGTGGCATCAGTCCGGAGGTGAAGCAGGGACCGGGATTGGAGGATCAGCCGCTGGTTGATCTTCTCGCCGGCTTGCTCACCGATGTACTTCGCGGTGAACGGCTGCTGGCAGAGCTGGAGAATCTGGAACTGGAGCGACTGGCCCAATCCGATCGAGACCCGCTCACCGGGCTTGCCGGGCCACGCACCTGGGATGCCGCGGTGAATCAGGAGTTTCTCCGCTTCGGTCGGCTGGCCGATCCGACGTCCGTCATCTTCGTGACGGTGAAGGCTGATCCGCAGACGCCGACCCAAGTCGATGATGTTGCCAGGCGTGCTGCGAGCGCGATGCGCGATGTCCTTCCAAAGGATGTGGTGGCAGCCAGGCTCGGAGCACATTTCGGCATCCTGCTTCGCAATGTCTCTGAAATGGAGTCGCTGCAAGTTGCAGAGCAATTGGTAAGGCAGCTGAAGGAGTTGAAACTGCTTCCGTACGTTGGGGTTTCGGCCTGGCGTCCGGCCGAAGGTCCCTTTATCGCGATTGAGGAAGCCTTCGAGCAGATGAACGCGGAGATGCTCGCGGAACTCACCAGCCCGGCCCGCTGATCCCAGAACACCAAGCCTCCGCACCGGCTTGGTCAACGCACCCAGTTCCTAAACTCGATGCGAACTGCACCTGATCGTGACAGTCTTAGTCAGGATTGGGTCTGAAGCGCCGTTGATCTGCGACGATGGTGCAACGGTGGTGGATGCGGAGGTGGATCGTGGCTGATGATGCTGTTGACTTCGCGATCTCTGCATGGCGTGAGGACGGACGGTGGCTGTGCGAGGCCCTGCCACCGCGCACACATGACTCCCTCGACACGTTGATAGCCGCACTTCGGGCGCATCCCGGTGAGGTTGGCACTCTCGGCCTGGTCTCTGTTGCAGAAGAGTTCTTCATCCTCATTCGGATGCGCGGTGAAGAGGTTCGCCTGCTCGTCAACGATCTGTTTGCCGCTGAGGATTACGACCTCGGTATTGAGGCGTTGGATCGCCTGGCGGTCCCGGCTCCGGACGATGAGGATGATGACGAGATCCTTCCGGCCGGTGATCTGCGGATCTTGGAGGATCTCGGCCTGCGCATGGATGAGCTCGAGTTCATTCTCGATGATCCCGAGGCATGGCCTGACGAACTTCTTGCAACGATTACCACGCGCGTCGGCTTCGGCGATCAGTTCACGCGCATCGTCGAGAAGCTGACGAGCTGAACGTTGCACATTCGACCCGCTGACGACCGCGCGGTTGCAGCCGCACTCGAGCAGGCCCGGATCGCACTGGTCGATGGCGAGGTTCCGATCGGGGCAGTGGTGATCGATGCCGACGGACAGGTCGTGGGAGTCGGACGCAACCGTCGCGAGGCAGACCACGACCCAACCGCACATGCCGAGATGCTCGCTCTGCGCGAGGCCGCTGGGCGGATCGGTCAGTGGCGTCTGTCGGGGCTGACCCTTGCGGTGACCCTGGAGCCATGTCCGATGTGTGCGGGTGCGGCCTGGCTATCGCGCGTTGACCGGGTGGTTTTCGGGGCGTGGAACCCTGAGTACGGTGCAGCAGGATCTCTGTGGGATGTGCTTCGGGACGGGCGACTCAACCACCGACCCCAGGTGATCGGGGGAGTGCGTGAGGCCGAGTGTGCCGAGCTGCTCGCCGACTTCTTCTCCCAGCTCCGCTGAGGGGCGACCCCCATTGCAGTGACTCGATTTCTGTCCGCACCTGCTCACCTTGTACCCTCGTCCACGGTGGCGTGTCCGAGCGGCCAAAGGAGCACGCCTCGAAAGCGTGTGAGGGTTAATCGCCCTCCGTGGGTTCAAATCCCACCGCCACCGCCGCGAGTCTGGGACGCCCGTTGGGGTGTCCCAGACTCATTTCTATGGGGTCAGCGGCATTGCGGACGAGGGCAGTGACGGTTCCCGCCGGGCGTCGGCTCATCAGATCGCCCCTTGTTCACTGTCGTGCCGTATGTGCCGGTCTCGAGGTGCGGACTAGATGTTCGCGCGACTGAGAGTCAGGCGCGATTTCCGGCGAGGGTCCACCCCACCAGGGCATTGGCGTGACCGTGGCCCATGCCGTACTCAGACTTCAGGTAGTTCACGATTTGCATGTGCTTTTCAAGTTCACACCCGGCGATGATGTCCTGCCACTCGCTGATTGTGCGTCCGTACTTCTTCTCAATCGACGGAAAGTACGACTCGGGGCCCTGCTTGGACCACTGTCGTGGTTCATCCGCCATTTGCCCTCCTAAGTCAACGGTGTAGATAAGACTACTGCTGCGTCGACTATTCCTGTGTGCGCGTGACAACCCGCAGGGTTCTTCTCCGTCCACTCGAACACGGGGCGGCGTGTGGTGTGGGGGCTCTAGGCTGCAGCCATGGCTGACCTACTTCTCGGCGGGAAGATTGACCCCGCGACCGGTGACCGCACCTCAGACAACTCCATCCTTCCGACCGGTGATCTCACGACCCACGGGGTGATTATCGGTATGACGGGTTCGGGCAAGACCGGCCTCGGCGTGGTCTTGATTGAGGAGGTGCTCAACAGTGGGGTCCCCGCTCTCCTTATCGACCCGAAGGGAGACCTCACCAACCTCACCCTGATCTTCCCGGAGCTTCGCGGCAGCGATTTCCGTCCATGGATCAACGATGGTGACGCGGAGAAGGCAGGCCTGGGACTGGATGAGTTTGCCGAGCAGCAGGCCAATGCATGGCGCGACGGCCTTGCCGGCTGGGGTATCACCCCCGAACGAATGACCGAGCTGAAGTCAAGGGTTGACTTCACGATCTACACACCTGGCTCATCAGCCGGACGTCCGATCAACATCGTCGGCTCCCTTGAGGCACCACCACTGGATACCGACCCAGAGGTGATGAGCGATGAGATCGATGGCTACGTCACCAGCGTCCTGGGAATGATCGGAATCAACGGTGATCCGCTGTCTTCTCGGGAGCACATCCTTCTGGCGAACCTTATTCAGAACGCATGGTCTCAGGGACAGAGTCTCGATCTTCCGACTCTGCTTGCGCAGGTGCAGCAGCCACCCATTCGCAAGCTCGGTGTTCTCGAACTTGATGTGTTCTTCCCACCGAATGACCGCCTCGCATTTGCCATGAAGCTCAACGGATTGCTGGCATCTCCGTCATTCGCCGCGTGGTTGACCGGCGATCCCATCGACATTCAGTCAATGCTGTTCACCGCAGAAGGTAAGCCGCGCTGTGCCATCGTCACCACCGCACATCTGAACGACGATCAACGGCAGTCGGTCACCTCGCTGGTGCTCTCGAAGTTGGTCACCTGGATGCGTCGTCAGAGTGGTACTAGTGATCTTCGGGCTCTGCTCTACATGGATGAGGTGGCTGGCTACCTGCCACCGACGGCCAATCCACCGACAAAGAAGCCGATGATGCTGCTGTTGAAACAGGCCCGTGCCTTCGGCCTTGGTGTTGTGCTCTCAACCCAGAACCCGGTGGATCTTGACTACAAGGCGCTGTCCAATACCGGCACCTGGATGGTTGGACGTCTGCAGACCGAACAGGACAAGAAGCGTCTCGTCGATGGTCTGACGAGTGCCGCCGGCAATGTTGACGTTGCTGCGGTGAGCAACACCATCAGCAACCTGGGCAAGCGCCAGTTCCTGCTGCGTCGTGCGGGCAAGGATGTGCCGGAGGTGATCACCTCTCGCTGGGCGATGAGCTACCTGCGCGGGCCGCTCACCCGTGAGCAGATCAAACTCGCGATGGGGGATGCGCCTGCTGCTGAGGCTGCGGCTCCCGCCGCACCACCCGTTCAGCCACCGGCCGTCCCAGTTTCGGAGACTGTCGCTATCGACCCGCCAATAGGCCCCGTGCCTGAGGTCCCACCGGCTACTGTCGGAGTCGCAGACGCATCAGCG
>CAXBQZ010000009.1:0-54310 GCA_963978055.1 uncultured bacterium | reverse complement strand
CAAGGAAGCTCGGTCAGTGGTTCTGCTACATGGGTTCACGAGTTGTCCCGCCCAGTGGGCCACTGTTGCACAGGCATATGCCGCCGCCGGATACAACGTCGTAGTTCCCCGGCTTCCCGGCCATGGATACAGCGATCGCCTTACAACTGCGCCGAGTGACGTCACTCCACAGCAGTTGGCAGCAGCAACTGATCAGGCAATCGATCTGGCTGCCCAACTGGGCGACCGCGTCACCGTCGTCGGCCTGTCCGCAGGTGGCTCACTCGCGGCATGGGCAGGTGCACATCGCAATGACGTCGCTGAGGCTGACGTGATTGCGCCGCTGATGCTTCCCAAGGTGCTGCCTGAGTTCGCAGTCGGACCGGTTGCCCGAATTGCTGGACATATTCCGGACTTCTATCTGTGGTGGGATGGTGACAAGAAGGAGGCCCTTGCCACCCCTCCGTATGCCTATCCGCGCTATTCACTTCATGCGCTTGGCGCATTCCTGGCCCTTGGACGGAACGCTCAGAACAGCGTGACCAGAACAGTTCCACTGCAACGACTGCTCGTCATCACCAATGCGAACGACGGTGCCGTGAGCAATGCGCCACTGCTCGGGTATGAACAGGTGATGCAGCCGGTCACGAAGCAACTCGATGTCTACGAGTTCCCATCAGCTGAGCAGATCAAGCACGACCTTGTCACGGTGAACGGTGAGAACGCCCCACATATCCCAGCCATCTACGCCAAGCTCGCCCTCCTCCTGAATCTGCCAGATCTTCACGCCTGAAAGGTATTGCCGTGTCCACCTCGGAACATCTGACCATCACCAGTCACCTCGCCCAGCGGCTCAAGTCCGTTGGCGTTGACGAAGCCTTCGGGATCGTGGGCGACTTCGCACTGCGCCTGTTCTCTTCACTCGGTGACGAAGGCCTACCCGTCCTGGTGACAACCGATGAACAGGGCGCTGGATTTGCCGCGGATGCCTATGCGCGAGTCCGCGGCTTTGGCGTGGTCGCGGTGACGTACGGCGCTGGGGCGCTCAAGGTTGCCAACGCCGCGGCCAATGCCTGGGCCGAACAGGTACCCCTCCTCATTCTGAGTGGATCACCGGGAGTCGCAGAACGCGCAGGTGATCCAATGCTTCATCACAAGGTGAAGGACTTCGACACGCAACTGAGAGTGTTTCAGGATCTCACCTGCGCCCAGGCGGTTCTCACCAATGAGCACACAGCCGCCGATGAGATCGATCGCGTCATCCGCACAATGATTCAGGAGCAGCGACCGGGATACATCGAGGTTCCACGCGATCTGATCGGACATCCCATTGATGCTCCCGATTACGACGTGACTCCCGAGTTGCCGACGGTAGACACAGGCGCCCTCGAGGATGCACTCGAGGATGTCATGACTGAACTGCGCGCCGCCAAGACCGCAGCTATCCATGTTGGAGCGATGGCCAACCGTCGCGATCGCGGTGAAGCCGTTTTCAATCTCGCAACGGCAGCACACCTCCCCGTTGCGTCCAGTTCCCTCGGCCGTGGGATCTTCCCCGAGCGACATGAACTTGGCCTCGGCATCTACATGGGTGCGGTAAGCCCAGCATCGGTGGTGCGACGAATCGAGGATGTGGATCTACTGCTCAGCATCGGAGTGCTGCAGACCGACCTCACCCTTGGAGCGTTCACTGCCCACGTCGATCCGCGACGGCACATCCTTCTGGCAGATGAGGAAGTGACAGTTCATCGACGCACGTACCGCAAGGTTCCGCTGTGGGCCTTTCTCCCAGCGCTGGCGGCCGCAGTGGCTGATGCGGAACTCTCGTTCCCTGCCCATCCCGTGGCAGATGAACCAGCGTTTGTGCCCACCGATCAACCCCTGACCGTTGAACGAGCAGTTCATGCGATCGGTCATCATCTCGATGAACGTCACGGGCTGCTGCTCGATCCGGGCGAGGCGTTGTTTGCCTCCGTCGATCTACGGGTTCCGGCGTGGGCACATGGCAGCGCGTACTACGCCACCATGGGTTACGCGGTCCCTGCCGCACTGGGTACAGGTAAGGCCGACCCCGCACACAGGCCCATCGTCCTGGTCGGAGACGGAGCCTTTGCCATGACCGGCCTGGAGGCTGCTGCCTGCGCCTTCCACGGGGTGAATCCGGTTGTGATCGTGCTCGACAACGAGGGCTATGGCACCCAGCGACCGATTCTGGACGGCATCTACAACGACATCCCGAGTTTGGCCGCGGAGGAACTCGTGAAGGTGTTCGGACGTGGACTCGGCTTTCTGGCGCGGACCGAGATTGAACTCGATGATGCGCTCAGCACCGCCATTGCCACGGATGATCTGATCATCATCCGCGCAGTGCTGCCCAAGCACGCCCGAAGCGCAGGCCTCAGTCGGCTTGGTGCAGCACTGGCGAAGAAGGTCTAGCTCAGGTGGAAGAACGATCCGGTGATCGCACCACCAAGGGGTGACGACACTGCGTAGAGAAGGAAGAACGCAAGTGCTCCACCGATGAGGGCCATGTTCTTGTTGAACGTGATCTGCTCGGTCTGCTTGGCCTGCGGATCTGTTTCCTTCCAGTAGGCGTGCATGAAGAACGTGATCGGAATCAGGGTCACTGCGAGCAGAAGTGCGCCGAGGTCTCCGTAGATACCAAGGAGAACGGAGAGGGCACCAACGCCGAGGGCAACACCAGAGAGAATCACACCCGCCTTGCCACCTGGGGCACCCTTGTATGCGGCGTAGCCGGCCATTGCATCCGCCTTGGCAATGTGGCCGAAAGCCGAGCCCAGGAACAGCAGCGTGAACAGCAGTCGCGCGATGATAAATACGGCGTTCATGTCTCTCCTTGAAGTAATTAACGTTTCAACCACAGGCTAGTGGAGATTAGTTGAGCCGTCAACTATCTCCGCGAGCGCATGATGGCCATCGCTGAGACACTCACGACGTGACGTCCGTTGATGGCCTCAGTGTTCTTGTGATCGGCGCCAGTGGTGGATTGGGCTCGCACATCTGCCAGCAGCTCAACGGCCTCGGTGCCCGCCTCACACTCCATGGACGTGATGAGGACCGACTGCGCGCCCTCGGTCTGGATGCTGCATACGTCTGCGGTGATCTCCGCGATGCTGACACTGCCCAGACATGTGTCGACGCAGCGGTGAGTGCCTATGGACGACTCGATGGTGTTGTCATCGCCAGTGGCGTCGTTGCCTTCGGGATGATCTCGCAATTGTCCGATGACGTCCTGGTCGATCTGTTCGCCATCAATACCCTGGCACCGATCCGGATCGTCCGGTCAGCACTGCCCTACCTGGAGGCCTCGGCCAAGGACGGTGCCAATCCATTCGTCGTGAACCTCAGTGCTGTTGTAGCAGAGCAGCCAACAGCAGGCATGGCGTCCTACTCCGCATCCAAGGCCGCCCTCACATCCTTCGACACGGCCGCATCACGTGAACTCCGGCGCAGTGGAATCCGCCTGATCGATGCACGCCCACCACACACCGAGACGGGTCTGGCCAACCGACCCCTGGCCGGCGAACCACCCAGGTTGCCTCAGGGCCTTGAGCCGCAGGCCGTTGTGGCCCGCGTGATCGATGCGATCACCCAGGACGAACGCGATCTGCCGAGCACCGCGTTTATGGCCTAGTCAGATCACGCCTCGGGGAACGGGAACGACAGCGTCGGCATCCACTGACGCCACACCTGCTCAAGACGTCCGTCGGCAATCACGGCCGCCAACGCCGCGTCGATCTCATCTCGAAGCTCTGGGCGATCCTTGGCCACGCCGATTCCCCAGCGATTGCCGGTGGCAATGGTGAACGCAAGCTCGAATCGCGGATCGGCGTCAAGGGGCACGAAGACGACGTCATCGTCAACCACACCATCCACCTCACCGGCAGCGAGCGCGGCCAGCATGTCACCGAATACGTCATCGGTCTCACCACCGAAGGCAACGGTGATCACGTCTGGAAACGTCTCGGCCAACGCCATATTCGTACTGCCCGCAATGGCCCCGATACGCAAGCCCGCCAACTGATCCGGAGCGGTGAGTCCCGATCCCTTGCGCACCAGGAGCGACTCGTTGAAGATCGCGTAGGGGCGAGTGAAGTCAACCTGCTCCTGACGTGACGGGATGATGCTCTGACCGCACCACACGGCATCGGCCTCATGACGCTGAACCGTGGGAATCATGTCCACCCACGGCACCATCACCCACTCAACCGTGCGGCCCATCTGCTCAGCCACCAAAGCCGCGGCTGAGGGTTCATACCCCACCCGGTTGACACCATCGACACTCTGGTTGAACAGCGGCGGTGCCTCTGCGTCGAGGCAGGCCAGTCGAAGGACCTTACTCATGGAATGGCCACCTCGTAGCGAGTCTGCTCCCAGTCGGTGACCACAGAGCAGAAGCGCGCCCACTCGTCAGTCTTGTAGTCGATGAGCATCTGCGACATCTGATCACCGAGGGTGGTGCGGACAACCTCGTCCTTCTTGAATGCCTCGATGGCGGCGGCGAGGGTGAGTGGCAGTGGCTCGAAGAGGCCCGCCGCACCAAGATCCGAGTCACCCATGTGGGCCGGGCCGGGATCGATCGAATTGGCCAGACCGTCGGCAGCCGCACCGATGATCAGCGCATGTGACAGATACGGATTGACGCTCGCATCGGGAAGGCGGCACTCGAGGCGACCATTTGCCGAAAGTCGCACAGTGCACGAGCGGTTGTCCATTCCCCAGTTGATCTGCGAGGGGGCGAACTGGCCGGCATCCCAGTAGCGCTTGTAGGAGTTGACGGTGGATCCGTTGATGAGCATTGAGCCAGGAGTGTGACTGAGGATTCCACCGAGAAGATGCTGACCCTCCTGGGTGAGGTGCAGCTCACGTCGACCAGGCTCGGCGAGCACATTGTGATCCCCACGCCAGAAGCTGATGTTGTGATGGCAGCCATTGCCCATCATTCCGGTGGCTGGCTTCGGCATGAAGCTGGCGACCAGGTCGAGTTCGCGTGCCACCTGTCGACAGATCTGGCGGTAGGTGATGAGGCGGTCCGCCGTCAGATCGGCCTTGTCGAACATCCAGTTCAACTCAAGCTGGCCGGGATCCTCGTAGTCGCCCTCGATCATGTTGAAGCCCAGCGCCTGGGCGTAGCGAATCACCCGCTGGTAAACCGGGCGCATCAGTTCCAGATTGTCGATGTGGTACGCCGGCGATGCCCCCGCAGCAAAGCGCACCGCAGTGCCCGGACCCTTCCACGTCATCTCCGGCTCACAGCCTGAGCGCAGCTCAAGCCCTGTCTTCGCGGTGAACTCTGCATGGACCCGCTTGAGGATTCCTCGGCTGTCAGTACCAAGTGGCAGGCCACCCACCTCGGGCAGGTGCTCGGGCTCGTAGATCTGGGTGAAGAATCGCGCGACAGAGGTGTCCCAAGGCAGCACCGCGAAGGTATCGAGATCTGCCATGGCGGTGAACTCCGGTGCCTGCACACCACCGCCGATCAGGTTGCCAGCGCGATCAGTCTGCAGATCGGAGATCGCCGTGCGGTGCAGATTGACTCCACGCTCAAGATTGCGACGCAGATGCTTGGCAGGTACCACCTTTCCGAACACGCGGCCTGTGACACTGACACCGGTGTAGTAGATGAATTCGACGCCAGAGGACTCGATTGTCTTGGCAATCTCGTCTGCCGCACCTTCGGACGTGTTGGCCTCGCGGTGCTGATCCAAGGGGGTGGTGGACATGGCTTCCTCTCCGTCAGGCAAACGAAATGACTACTTGGGGGTGGGGGTGAATTCGAGTGGGAGCTTGATGGGACCGGTGTTGCCAGACAGGGGCAGCCACTCTGAGCCATCGGCGATACGCATGTCTGGCATCCGCTTGGCCAGGATCGGCAGCGCTACGGCCATATCGAGTCGAGCGACGAAGTGGCCAAGGCAATGGTGAGCTCCACCACCAAAGGCAAAGTGCGGCTTGCGATCGGTGAGCGTGACATCGATCCGCGGATTCTCAAAGACACTGGGATCGGTTCCCGATGACTCGGCGTAGAGATGAATGGTGGTGCCAGCGGGGATCGTGAGTCCGCGGAATTCCACATCGTCGATGGCCTCACGCGTCACCCAGGTGGTGGTTGGGTTGACCCGCATCACCTCTTCAACGGCGGCTCGGCCCAGGTCGGGATTCTCCGCAAGGATCTGCCACTGATCGAGCTGCTCGGCAAATGACTTGATGGCCAGGCCCAGCTGGTTGCGCGTGGTGTCATATCCGCCGAACACCAACAGGGCCATCGAATCGCGCAGTTCGCGGTGTGAGAGCTTCTCCCCCTCACTCTGTGCAAGCACGAGTGCAGTGGAGAAGTCGTCACGGGGATTCGCTGTGCGATCAGCGATGATCGCATCGCAGTACGCGTAGAGCTGATCCAGCGCGGCCTCAATCTGGGGCAGATCCTCCTTGAAGGTGATGCCCAGCGATAGACCAATGACGGCGGAGAGTTCGGCAATCACCGGCCACTCATCCTCGGGGATGCCCAACAGTTTAGCCACCACTCGAGCCGCATAGGGCTCAGAGAACTGGGAGACAAACTCACACGAACCGGTTGACGCAAACTCGTCGATCAGCTCATTAGCCAACGCAATGAAGTCATCCTGCATGGCAGCAATCGTCTTGGCGGAAAACGCTGGATTGAGAAGGCGACGCAGACGGGCATGGTCATCACCTTCCATGTTGAGCACCCAGCCGGCCCACCAGTCCGCGAACCGTCCGGTTACTCCGTTGTGCGCGGGCCAGGCATGGCTGCCCTGACGAAGTCGGCGGTCCTTGATCAGAGCACTGGTCTCCTCGTAGCGAAGGATCGCCAGCCCGTATGGAGTGCGGGCACACCAACCTGCGTCACGAGCCGCACGTACGTCATCACCCTGGATCGAGAAGGTGGGGTCTGAGACGGATAGGTACGGCAGGTCATCCCATGACAGTGGCGGGAAGTCTTCAGCTGCGATAGCGGTCATGGAAGAAAAGAATTGACTTCATATGTATTAATGTCAAGACCCCGGAGGTACTGAGTTTCACCTGTCGGGATTGACGATCAGTGTCCAACCCAGATCAGGCACGACTGGAGCACTCAAACTTGAGTTGGAATCGGCTCGAACGCGAGCACTGATCGCATAGTGCGGGGAGTTGGACGTGATCACTCTGTTCTCGTGATTGATCAGTGCCGCCCGACGCGGGAGGCGATGAAGAATCGGCAGCAGCTCAGGCTCCAGCTGTGCCAGTGGTACGTCCGCGCCAGCTATGGCGACAAACTCATCGTTCACATCAACGGGGACGGCGAACGTAAGCCCAAACCGATCGGCGCCTCGGTAGTCGAAGTAGGGGCCACCCACCATCCGGCGATGCTCATCGCGTGGCACCCGAAACCACTCCATCTCCCAGTAGTCGTATGGATCTGCGCTGTTGGGATCTACGTCGAGGACGAGAGATCGCGGACGTCCGTCCCGTCCCAACTGTCTCCACTCGAGGTGTGCCTGCACATCAGCCAGGAGCCCCGGATTTACCACCACCCCCGCCCCGCCGAGGAGTGAATAGCGGCCGATGGTTCCGTCAGCAACGGAGGCCAGCATGGCCAGATCAGCCGAGGTGGCCTGCCCGCCGGCCGCTAGAGCAGTAGTCAACACATCGGCTGTGACGGTAGCCAGAATGTGGATCTCAGCAAACACCCGCTCAATGGGCTGCGCGAGTTCCTGGGCAACCTGCTGAAGTTCTCGTGCATGTGGTCTAGCGCGTGCCATGGGTTGCACCCCCATGCAGCTCGATCCGCGCTTCAATCAGTTGATGGGTGTTTCGCTCAACATGCTCCTGCGCCAATCGTCCAGCGAGGTCTGCATCCTCGTCCGCGATCGCCGTGGCGATAGCTCGATGCTCGTCACCTGCCTGACGCGCGCGGGTCTGCGAAGTTCCTGGCGGCCAGAGCAGAACCCCCAATTCGGCCTGAAGTTCAACCTCGGCGCGCACGAGCCGCTCTGATGCTGCGGCCACTGCCACCTCGATGTGGAAGCGACTGTCGGCACGAGTTCGGTCACCCACCCCCGTCGATCCGGCAACCCGATCAGCGAGAACGAGGAGTCGGCGAATGTTGTCGGTGGATGCCCGAGATGACGCGAGCCGCGCAGCAGCACCGGAAACCGCAGCCAACTGATCCCCCGCATCACGCAGGTCGCTGATTGACAACGTCGAAAGTCTGGCCCGCATAACGCTGGCGGTGGGATCACCTGGGGCACAGATGAATGAACCCCCATTTCGTCCCCGCTTGGTCACCACGACTCCTTCGTCGCGCAAGAGGGCGAGTGCCTCGCGCAGGGTCACGGTGGAAACACCAAGCTGGGCCGAGAGTTCGATCTCACTCGGCAACTGCTCACCATCTGCGAGCAGGCCGAGGGCAATCGATTCAGTGATCCGCTGAACTACTGCTTCAGTACGGCCACCCGCTGTGAGCGGAGTGAACACTGCGGTGCGGGCCGTGGCTCGCAGACTGTCGACCACACCGCTCCCTTATGACGATCAACGACCACCGGAGGCGATGGCCCAGACCACGCAACCTACTCCCGGGCAAATGATTTGTCATCACCTATTACCTATGGAATCAGTTCATTGACCGACTCAGTCTTGGGCGAGCACGTCCAAGACTGATTCAAGCGACGTCCCCGTGTACGTCGGCGCAACCCCGATGGGGTCCAGCGGATGGCCACCACGATTGATCCACATGGTGGTGTAGCCAAACCAGGTGGCGGCAATCGCATCCCAGCAATTGGCACTCACGAACAGGAGTTCGCCCACAGGGATGCCGAGAGTTGTGGGGCCGAGGGCATAAGCCTGGTCATTGGTCTTGAATCGACGCACGGATGCCACGCTCATGACACTGGTGAACAGGTCTGAGAATCCGGCGTTCTCTATGACCGCGGCAAGCATCTCGGGATCCCCGTTGCTCAGGATCGTCGCTGGAACTCCGTCCTGCGCGAGGTGCTGGAGGACACCCGCACATTCCGGGAATGGCGTGAGGCGGAGATACTCGCCCATCAGACGATCCTCGACAGCTGAGTTCCAATCCAGGCCGAGCCTTGCCGCGGTGTACGTCAGCGCCGCACGTGTCACGTCCCAGAACGGCCGGTAGTACGGCACCCCCTGGCCAGACGGTTGCCCGCTCATGGTGATGATTCGCGTGTACTCCAGCTGCTTATCGCGCCACATCGTGGAGATCGCCGCACCCTGTCCGGGAAACAGCTCTTCCGCTAGGTTGGTGACGCTGTGAACATCGAACAACGTGCCATACGCATCAAACACAACTGCTCGGATCGTCATGAACCAAGCCTAGGCCCAGGCCAGATTCGGGGAGCCATTTGCGGTTTAGAGTGATCATGCTCGGGAAGAATGTGGTCATCGCACCTGTGGAGGCAACATGATTGACGAATCTAAGGACGACTTCTTCATCAACGGTGGTCGTGGGCCAGGGGAGATCTCCAACCTCACCGTTCAGTTTGTTCAGCCGGGCGCTGGCATGTTCGGACGCGACAAGAAGGTTCCGCTTTCCGAGGCGACCGAAGCGGTCGTGAGCTACACGGTTGACGGTGCATCGGTGAACGATAAACGCGTTCCGGTCCACGAAGCACGCCAGCTCATCGAGCAGGCTGAAATTGCCGCAGGCCACGAAGTCGAGCGGCGCCAACAGGCGGCCGCCGCCGTTGATGCGCGTAAGGCTGAGATCCGGGAGCGGTTGAGTCGGCTCACCTGCCCGATCTGCGATGGTCACTCATTCGACCAGCAGATCTCGCGCGAGGACAGCCAGATGGGATTCACGACTTTTCGTATGCAACTTCTGATCTGTCGCGAGTGCTCGTACGTCCTTCACTTCGCGCGAGGTCAGAGCTGGTTCGTACCAGGGTGATCAGCGGCCACTCGATTTCCGCCACGCGGTGAACGAGGTTGCCGACCCTCCCTGGGGACGTACCAGCCATGGCCAAGGGTGGATCTCTACCGGCGCGATGATGGCACTGCGCCTCTTCCATCCAGGCACCGGTGCAAAGGTGGTGGCGATGTTTGCCGATGCGAGGACGGACGTCGGGTCCCCACGCCACACCTGCACCTCACGTCGTTCAGCCAAGTCGGCCAGGCACTCGGCGATGAAGATGAGTCGCTTGGCAGACAGGTGCAGCCGCGCGAGTAACGCCTCATCAAAGATGAACACGGCAGGAAGCTCTGGATGTGCAGCCAGGGCCGGGTCGTCATCACCGAGGGATTCGGCGGTGAGCCACACTGCGTCCGGCGTCGAATACACCTGTGCTGCCGATGGTCCAGCCGTTATCTCAGGTGCAGGATCCGATCTCAGGCCTGGCATGGGATCGATGGAGGGCAGCGGTGCCTCGGATGGATACGACTGGATCGGGCACTGCTGACGCAGGGGGCAGCCACCACATACGCCAGGCGCACGCTTCTCCACCTGGCCATGCGCAAAGCCGTAGGGTCGACCGGTTCCAGCACCAACCGTCCACTGCCAACCCAACCGATTGGCGGCGCGCGATCCATCCAGCAGATGAGTGAAGAACAGGTCCTCTCCGTCCCGCCACCCAAGGCCCATCCGCACCGACCAGTGCGAGGCGAACCACATCCGAGTCTGGTTCACCAGCCAGCCATCGTCGGTCAGTTCATCCAGAACCAGTTTGAGGCAGGCCATCTCACCCACCCAGTCGGCGGCGGGGGCGGTGGTGCGCTCCGGTACGTAATGACGAAGGGACGTAGACGCACCATCTGTCCGTGCATAGAGATGCCGCGCATATTCCTGCCAGAGCAGTTCATCGCGGAACTTGGCCACATCGGCGTGTGGCCCAACTGCCACGGCCTTCCACATGTGCGGCAGGCTTACGAGGCCATAGCGAATGTAGGGCGACAGCCCCGACGCACCGCGACGGGAGCGAGGGTAGACCTCATTGCGACGGTTCGCGTAACCCGTTACGTCAAAGGCCTCAACGGCGCGATCAGCAGCGGTCTGGCCACCGCGTATGGAAGGGCTGGCAGCAATAGGGCCGATAACCAGATCGGCCAGATGCTCTGCAACCCAGGCCGTTTCGGCCCCAGCCGTGGGAGTTGGGAGCGAGGCGTCCACGGCGAAGCTGGCTATTCCTCGCTGGCCGACCAGCCGGTGATATCGGTGATCTTGCACACCAGCACCCGATAGAAGGGCTTGTCAGCGTACTGGGGCACCGTTGTCGCGAGCTTGTCGGAAAGCTCATCGAGGAGTTCCTGGGAGGGATCGGACACATGCTCGAGATCTGCGCGCACCCACCACAGGCGCGTCCAGTCCTGCGCGTCCCAATTCTCAATGAGCAGGGCACCGCGCGGATCAGCCTCGAGGTTGTCTTCGCGACGCAGGCGCGTAGAGGCCTTTGGCTTCACCGAATCAATCGGCACACCAACGTGTCCGTCCTCGCTCACCGCGTAAACGCAGGGTTGCGGATCAGGACCACGATCGGGATGCAGAGTGCACACAACACCGTGAACCTGACTGGCGAGCCGCTCTCGCGCTTCGAGTGAACTAAGTCTCATTGATTTCGGCTACTTTCTGATTCACAGTGTCTATACGTTTCCTGCAGTTGAAAGTACTGCAGTCCTCACCAATGCGCCCGCGGAAGCCGATGAGTACGATCGGCTACCGGCGTGACGATAGACACAGGCCACATCCAAGGAATGACGTATGAATCTCGCTACCTGGGTTGAGCGCAACGGCGCGAAACTGCCCGAGCTCCCTGCGCTGGCCGAGGGTGATCGCATCCACGCCACCTGGGCAGAGTTTGCTGCTCGAAGTGCCGCGATCGCCGGCGGCCTTCAGGGCATTCACGGGCTCGTGCCCGGTGATCGCGTGGCGATAATTATGCGCAACCGCCCCGAGTACCTCGAGGCGATGTTTGGCATCTGGCATGCCGGCATGGTTGCCGTGCCGGTGAATGCCCGCCTTCACCCTGAGGAGATTGCATACGTTCTGGAACATAGCGGCACCGCGCTCGTCTTCATCGATGAGGAGCATGCGGACGATGTTCTGCCCATGGTTGGCACGGTAGGAGATCTTCGGGTCGCCTGCCTTGCGCCGGGACCAGAGTTCGCGGCTCTCACCTCACACGCGCCAATCGCTGTGCAGGAGCGTGCATCAACCGATGCAGCCTGGCTCTTCTACACAAGTGGAACCACCGGACGTCCCAAGGGTGCCACCCTCACCCATCGCAATCTGCTGATGGCATCACTCAGCTACTTTGCTGATCTGGACTACATCTCGCAGACAGACACGATCATCCACGCGGCCCCGATCTCGCACGGCTCAGGGCTTTACGGGCTTCCACATATCGCCCGCGGTGCTGTCAGCGTCACTCCGGCCTCCGGTGGAGTGGACGGAGCCGAACTTGCCAGCCTGCTGCAGCGCTGGACCGGCGTCACGATGTTCGCTGCTCCGACGATGGTCAAGCGGCTGGCCAACGATCCGGCAATCCGCGCTGGCGACCTGACCAACCTCAAGGGCATCGTCTACGGCGGTGCACCGATGTATCTGGCGGATCTGGAGGAGGCCCTCGAGGTTTTCGGCCCGCGGCTGATGCAGATCTACGGTCAGGGTGAAACCCCGATGACGATCACTGCTCTGTCGAAGGCAGAGCACGCTGATCGCAACCACCCCAGATGGCGCGAGCACATGGCCAGCGTGGGCTTTCCGCGCACGGACGTCGAGGTTCGGGTGGTGGACGAGCAGGACAATCCGCTGCCGGCCGGTGAGCTCGGCGAGGTGCTGGTCCGAGGTGATGTGGTGATGGCCGGCTACTGGAATCAACCGGACGCGACCGCGGAAACACTGCGTGGCGGCTGGCTGCACACCGGGGATATCGGGGCGTTTGACAATGAGGGCTATCTCACATTGCACGACCGCTCCAAAGACCTCATTATCAGCGGTGGAATGAACATTTACCCACGCGAGGTAGAGGAGGTTCTGCTCACCCAGCCCGGGGTCACAGCGGTGGCCGTGGTGGGCAGACCCGATCCCGAGTGGGGAGAGTCAGTGGTGGCCTTCATCGTCGCAGGCCCTGATCGTCCATCCACTGAAAGTCTCGACAACGCCTGTCTAGAGCGGATCGCTCGATACAAGCGGCCAAAGGAGTACCGATTCGTTGATTCACTACCAACGAATAACTACGGAAAGGTACTCAAGCGGGAGTTGAGAGCACAGCTCGTAGCCGACTCCGCGAGTTAGTGCGCGAGTTTCCGCACACATCAGTCAGCACGTTCGTCACGACCCGCAAGACCACAGCCTGTCAGTGCCGACACGGCTGCCGGTTCTCACCAGCATTGGTGTTAACCACAGTGCACCCATGACAAGGAGTTGCTATGAAACTGGCGTTGTACCTGCCAACCTTCCGTGACCATGTCACGGTCCAAGAACTTGAGGACCTCACCGCTCTGGCGGAGGAACTCGACTTCGACTCAGTGTGGACCCTCGATCGTCTCGTCGTCCCCGAGACGTCCGACAGCGGCGAACTGCAGTACCCCTTCGGCATGATGGATGCCTTCCCGACCTCACTTCCCGTCATCGCACGTGGCAAGTGGTTCCAGGGCTTCCCGATCCTGCCCTGGCTGGCTGCCAAGACCACCAAGATCCGTTTCGGTATGAGCATCACGGACACCCCGTACCGCTCACCAGCGCTCTTCGCCGCCGAGTGCGCCACCATCGACCAGCTGTCCGGTGGTCGTCTCAACGTCGGCGTCGGCGCCGGCTGGATGCCCGAGGAGTTCGCAGCCGCAAGTGCTGCACACCTGTTCCCACGTCGCCATGGTCACGTCCGCGAGACCATTGAGATCGCAACGGGTATGTGGCAGGCGATGGCCAACAACGAGATGTTCGAGTACCACGGCGAGTTCGCCGACTTCCAGCCCTGTGGCTTTGGCTGGGAGCCCGTTCAGAAGCCGGGTCCGCCGATCTACTTCTCCGGCCTGAAGGATCCCAAGCGTTCAGCGAACCGCATCTCCAAGTACGGTCTGGCCGGCTGGATCGGCATTCAGGACACCCCACGTGAGCTCGCTGAGTGGCGTGGCCCGATCGCTGAGGAGCTCGCCGCCCTTGGCAAGTCGATCGACGATATCGACGTCTGCAGCATGATCTGGTTCACCATCACCGATGAGCCAACTGATCAGACCGACAACGGCAAGGGTTCGAACATCCTTGTTGGCACCGCAGACCAGATCACCGAAATGCTGATCACCTACAAGAAGGCTGGCCTGACCATGCCTCTGCTGTGGCCACCATTCCGTGATGTGCCCGTTTCAAAGACGCTGGAAGACCTTCGCCAGCTCAAGGAAGAGATCATGCCGAACGTTCTCTCGGCCTGATTACGACCTAAACCGCCGGGGAAGTCGGGGCGAAAGTGTTGAGCACCTGCTCGGCATATTCGACCGCTTCCCCGGCGGTTACGTTTTCGGCCACGGCCCGCGGGGAGAAGTTGAGATCGAAGAACACCTCGGTGACACCCTGACCGTGCAACGTGCGCAGATCCTCGCGGATCTGCTCGGCCGTTCCCTGTAGCGGACGACGACGCACACCCGGATCCTCCGTCGTCAGATCCACTACCCCGCGTACGACGATGCGTACCGAATCTGGGTCCTTACCGCCGAGAATGGCACCCGCACGAACGTGATCAACCTTCTCGCCGAGCGCGCGCAGATCTTGGCCCGTCCCCGAGATCCAGCCCTGGGCAAGCCGACCGGCCCGACGCAGCGCGGCTGGCGCCGCACCACCCACGAGCACCGGTGGATGTGGCCGCTGCACAGTCTCGATGCCGACATGTGATGGTGGCACCCGGTAGAACTCGCCCGCGAATGACACCGGGTCCTGCGTCCACACGGCCTCGAGGCACTGCAGATACTCCTCCATCCGCTCACCGCGACGGTCGTACGGAATCCCGGCGGCCGCGTATTCCGTTGGCAGCCAACCGATTCCGATACCGAGGTTGAAACGCCCCGCGCTGAGGACGTCGATCGTGGCCACCGACTTGGCTAGCAGCGACGGCGCGATGAATGGGGCACAGATCGTCGCCGTTCCAATCCGGATGCGCGAGGTGGCAGATGCGACAAATGCCAGCGGCAGCAGTGGATCGTGGACGGAGTGGTACGGAGCATCCTCGATACTGCCCGCGGCCGGATTGTTCACGGCCTCGAACTCCGGGCCAACACTCCCGGACACCGGACGCAGCATGCGCTGGAAGGTCCATAGCGAGTCGTAGCCGAGGCGCTCAGCCATGCCAGCGATGTGCAGCATGTTGGACGCAGTGGCCCACGAACCTGATACCGGCAGGCCAAATCCGAGCAGGAGTTCGTCAGTCATAACGTGAACTTTCCCAGCAGCACGCCCGCTCCGCACGCTGGAATGAATCGGCCAATGTTGCATTATTACTACATAGCAGTAATACTACATTCATGGGACGTCGACCAAAGGGTGAAGAACAGCCGGTCCACCAGCGGCTCGAGGAGGCGCGCATCGCTGCGGGCATCAGCAGAGCTGAACTCGCTGAGATCACCGGTGTTCACTACCAGACGATCGGCTACCTGGAGCGCGGCGAATACCACCCAAGTCTCGCGCTCGCACTCCGCGTTGCGGCAGCTCTCGATGTATCCGTCGAGAGCCTCTTCTCACTCACACCCTTCGAATAGAGGAGCGACGACATGAACAAGAACAAACAGGAGTCGGTGGCCGCCGCTGCGGAGAAGGCACTGACTGATCGTCGCTTCGACTGGCTGCGCACATCCCGCAACCGCGTCCTTCTGGCAATCGCAACGATCATCGTCGTCGCGCTGGTGCCAGCCGCCTACGCAGTCAACTCCGTCGTCGGACTACTGGCGATTCTGGCAACCTTCGGGATGTACCTGCTGCTGCGTCTGGCCGTTCGCTCAATCGCGGACCTACCCGACGAATACCTCGACGAACGCCAGGTGAGCATTCGTGACGACGCCTACCGCGCTGCATTCCTATGGTTTGCCGGACTCGTCGTAGTGATGGTCAGTGCGTTGCTGCTGCTGTTTATGTTCCGCAGTACCAACGGCGTTCTCACCCTGTCACTCACCTGGGAGACACTGTTTGGTTGGGTGTGGGTGGTGATTGCCGCATCAATGTGCATGCCAAGTATCGTCCTGGCACTTCGGGATCGCGAAGTACCGGAGTAGCTGACAGAAACGTGCGCGTGCCTTCGGTGTGCGTCGTCGGCAGCACTACGTCTAGAGGGCGTCGCGGGAGACGTACTCGTCTCCGCGCTCTCCAGAAATGCCGCGATTGCGGGTCGTGCCGTTCGACATCGGAGCGCTATCGCTGAGCACCGACCAGAGGATGTAGCCGAATGCCGCCGCCATGAACAAGGCGATCAGCAGGGTTCCATGTGAAGTAATCCAGTCCACGTTGCCAGCCCCCTACAGCCGCAGAAACCTATCTTGACCAATCTACGCCGGCTGAGGGTGGGTGTCGATAGCCCGCGTGTCTGCGAGCGTGTATCTTCGGGCTGTCCGCAAGAATTTGATCATGACTGACGAAGTCGACTGGTTCGGCGCGACAAATGCCGAGCTCTGGCCGATGCCTTCCCCCGAACGCGGCCCGCTCGCGCAGTACGCCCATCCCGATCGGGCAACCGAACTCCCAACGCAGGCCATAGCACAGGACATCGACCTAAGTACCAACCAGCCTGGCGAAGCTGCACGCAGGCGAGCTCAACAGGAATATGCGGCCCGACAGAGGGATTCAGGTCGACTTCGGGCTTGGGTGGGGAAGACGCTGGATGTCCACACTGATGAACGCGCATGGCGTATCGGGGCAAACGCGGAGGAGAGCGTTGGCGCTGAGCTGGACAAGTTGCGCGAGCACGGATGGAGAGTTCTGCATTCGATTCCGGTGGGCGCGTTTGGATCGTGTCCAAGCAGACCCGAGTCAACAACCACTCCGTCCCCTACCTGCGAAACTCACCATTCGAGGCCACGAGGGCGTCCAGGCTCCTGTCAGCACGAACGGGGCTCAACGTTGCAGTGATCGGATGCTTGATCTTCAGATTGGGTGACAGACAGTTGACTGTGAAGGAGATGCCGGACGACCTGTTGATCTATCGAGCTGCGAAGGCCTACAAGCCCATTCGCAAACTGACAGGAATCCTCACACCTTCGGAGGTTGAAGTCATTTTCGAGGCCGCTAGATGGAGAAGTACGTGGGCCACCCTGTAAGAAAGTCGGGGCTAACGTTCAGGTTTGGGGCGGCGCAATACGACCACGGTGTCTAGTGCGATCCGCTCATCCCCATTGACGACGACCGCTCTTGTTGCTCGCTCTGCGCGCACAATCATCCAGTCCGACTCGGCGAGATCATCAAGTACATCCTGCTCGCTGTACAGAAGTTCAGGGTTCTGAGGACCACCAACGCCGCCATGGAGATTATCGCTGTGATGGGCGATGACGATGAGAGTTCCGCCTTCTGCTACCGCTCGTGCACTTGATTGCAGAGCAACCCGCCTGCTCAGCGGTGGGATCTGGAGATAGCACACCAGGACAAGATCGAACTCCTGATCCCCAAGGGAGTCGGCTACCACGTCACTCTGCTGAATCGCCAACGAGCCGGCACCTCGCGGGGCAGTACGTTGAGCCCAAAGGGTTTGGGCTCGCTCCAGTGCGACAGCTGAGAAGTCCACAAGTGTTGCGTCCCATCCTCGGTCTGCCAGCCACAGGGCGTTGCGCCCCTCACCACCCGCAACATCGAGAACGCGCGCGGGAGTCATGTCGGTCGTCAGTTCCTCAACGAAGACGTTCGGCCCCACTGACCACACCAGATCACTGGACGAGTACCGCTCGTTCCACTCCTGTTGACTACTCATCGATCACTCCAGTTCATGGTTCGGTTGGTGGCGATGCCCAATCGGGCAGGTTGTGGATCAGCGAAGCAATTGGACGGTCTCGTATGCCGCTACGAGAAGGAGCAGGATTCCGAAGGCACGCTGCAAGTTGACTGCGTTGACACGAGGTTGCAGCACCGCTCCAACTACAGCTCCCACTGCAGTCGCTAGACCAATTGCTACCGTGACTTGATGGTCAAGATGTGACACCCCATGCGCCGCGAAGGCCACGGCCGTATTGATGGCTATCACGAGAAGTGCAGTAGCGCTTGCCCGCTTCATCGGCATTTTCACCGCCAAGACCAACGCAGGAACGGCTATGAATCCACCGCCCACTCCGAAAAAGCCAGTGATGAAGCCAACTACTGAGGCAACCAAGAAGATGCGCAGCCATCGACGTTCACGGTCGCCCTCTGATCCTTCGCCGGATGCGGCGGGCCGTCGACGGAGCATGCCCCAGGCAGCTGCCAGCAGAAGCAGAATGAAGCCGGCCATCTGGAGCCGCAAATCAACAACCGTGGAGGCCCTGCTGCCAAGGATCGCGCCCGCGGAGCCCAGGAGCCCAAAGGCACCGCCGATCTTCCAATCAACGCGACCCGCTCGGGCATGGGTGCTCAGCCCGGCGAGCGCTCCGATGCCCACGACAACAAGGGATGTTGTGGTGGCGGACGCATAAGGAAGCCCCAGAGCCAGCAGCAACGGAACTGCAAGAATGCCGCCACCGCCCCCGAGCAGCCCCATGACGGTGCCAAGAGCCAGCCCCGCGAACAGTGTCAGAAAGAGATTCACGAATCAGATTTCAACTGCTAGATGATCTCGCCGTCAGCATCAGACGCCGTAATCACGGGCGCCCCCGCCAGTTTCCAAGCCTTCATTCCTCCGATGAGGTTCACCGCATCAACTCCGCGGCCAAGCAGGAACTCCGTGGCTCCCCTGGAACGGTTTCCACTCCGGCACACCAAAACGACGCGTCGTCCTTCAATGGCAGCTAGATCGAGTGACGACAATGACCCAAGTGGTACGTGGACAGCCGTCGGGGCGTGCCCGGCAAGCCATTCGTCGTCCTCACGCACGTCCATGAGCACGGCGCCGGCATCAACGAGTTGCAGGGCTTGGTACACATCGACTTCAGGGATTGTTACCTCGCCCATCAGTCCTCCTCAGTCAGCATAGGTCGACCCGATCCTTGCATCGGTTTCCTCAGCCGGCACCCAGTTCCGCATGGATCGAGCTGTCGCCACGTCAGCGTCGACATGCACAACCGGGACATCGATTCCGTCCAGTAGTGACGAGGCCACGGAAGCCCGGAAACCTGAACCACAGTAGACCCAGATCGTCGCATCTCGACCTGCATGCCCGGCCGCCTTCGACAAGGTTGCCAACTCTTCCAACCTGCCAAGAAACTCGTGCAAGGGAACCCACCGTGCTCCACGCACATGCCCGTCCTGCCATTCCGTCTTTCTACGGGCATCCACGACGAGAAGATCTGGGTCACGATCGAGCGCATCGTCCAGTTCGGCGAACGCGACCCGAGAGTATGACGAGACGTCGTCACTGTCGCTGACCCAACGATCAAGTCCGCCGTCGTTGAACCCGGCCGGCCGCTCAATGCCTATTCGAACCAGTTCACGCTGAGCATTGGTGATTTCCTCCTGCGTTTCAGCAAGGAGTGTCAATGAGGTACCCCACGGAATGATCCAGCCGAGGTACGTGACCACGTTGCCGGCCCCGTCAAAGGACAAGGTGCCCCGCAAATGGCCCTCAGCGAACAACTTGCGCGAACGCAAGTCCACCACCCACTCACCGGCGTCAATGCGCCGACGCAACTCAGCAGCGTTGGCGCGTTCGGGCAGCGAAAGGTCAATTGCACCAGGGCCAGACTGGTTCGCCGGCGCCATGTGGGTGTAGTAAGCCGGGTACACATCAAGACCGTTGATGAGCTCCTCGACAAACTCATCCTCCGACTTCAAGCAGGCAGGGTTGCCGATCCTCTGCTCGCCGATGGTTGACTCACGACCGACGGTCGCTGTGGCACTGCAGAACGAGCCGAATCCGTGCGTAGGAAACACCGACGCATCTTGGTCTACCTCATCGGTGAGGCGACGAACACTCATCCACTGCGCGTGGGCCAACTCCTGTGTGTGATCTGGCCCGATCAGATCCGGCCGTCCGACACTTCCGAACAGCATTGAGCCACCGGTGAAAGCAGCCTCATCACGCCCGTCCACGCTTGCTACGTACGAAAGGTGCTGGGGAGTGTGGCCAGGCGTGTGCACGGCCCGCCACTGGACGTCACCGCTGACGAATGTATCTCCATCGGCCAACTGCGTTGCGCTGTATGACAGCACGTAGCCGGCTGGGACGACGTAGGTTGCGCCTGTCACTCGAGCGAGTTCCAGACCACCCGAGACATAGTCGTTGTGTATGTGGGTTTCGACGACGTGCGTGACGGTCAATCCCTCACGATCGAGAATTCGTTGAACACGATCGATGTCGCGTTGCGGATCGACAACGACGGCAGACCCCTTGCGATGCACGATGTACGAACGATCACCAAGGTTTGGGGTGTCGAGCACCTCGACGTTCAGATTGTCGATTTGGGTATGCGTTGAAGTCATGAAGTCACGTTCCTGAAATCACTTGCAGGTGCATCGCTGGGTCGGGGGAACATTCGCCATGACATTGGCAACATGCTGACCGCATCCGTCCCAGGTGGTCTTCTTGCATGAGGGGCAAACGGCTGGACGACACATCACGTACTCCACTTCGGTTGACAGATGACGATCCGGCTGGACCTTCACTGGTTGCAAACATATACCCCCAGGGGTATATTTCTCAAGACAGGGAATGGCCCAAATTGGCGTGATAAATCTCGCCAATGACATGGAGAGGTTCAGTTCGATGATCGGGAGAGTCGGCTCAGTAACAGGAGCTTCGTCGCGTGGACTCACGTCGGTGGCACGCATCGGTCTGACAGTCGCGGCGATCTTGGCTGCAGTGGTGTCGTCACTGTCGTTGGCCGCGTGCGGCTCATCGGGAGGGGTGCAGACGGTGAGCCCGCAGGATTGGCTCAACCAAGCCAAAACCTCGGGCGTCACTATCGTCGATGTTCGCACCCCGGCCGAGTATGCCGCCGGGCATGTGCAAGGGGCGATCGACGTCGACTTCCGTGCCTCCGACTTCGCGCAACAGATCGGCAAACTCGCCAAAGACGGCACGTACGTCGTTTACTGTCACTCCGGCAACCGATCGCGCCAGGCGACGGACGCAATGGGAGCGGCCGGATTCACTCACGTGTATAACCTCGCAGGTGGGATCGCGGATCTGCAGCAGGCAGGGGCTCAGATCGTCACTGGGTAGGCCGCAACTCGGTGATCAACCCTCATGTATCCACATCGGACGCGACCGTCGATTCTGACGCGATCCCGCGTTATAACGATTGTGATCTTGGTTGGGTTAAATCGGCTAACTGTGGGTAATCATGGCGACATGATGCATTCCAGCGGCTCCACTCGGCGGGCAGCCCGACTGTCCCTTGCCGCAGTGGTTGGGTTCTTCGCGATCTTCATGGCCGCACCGGCCGCCAATGCAGCCACGCTTTCCAATGTGGCCGCAGCCCTGCAGAAGTCACCCGTCTACGTCGAGGCCGGCAACGAGGCCGACGTCAGCAAGATGGACGCCGAGCGCCTCACCAGCGAGGTGAACGCAGCCGGCACACCGCTTTACGTCGCCGTGATCCAGGCATCGTCTCTGGATGGGCGCACGATTTCCGAATACACCCATGAACTGGGCGCTGCCGTTGGAGTGAAGGCAACATACGCCGTCGTGGCCGGGCGCAACTTCTATGCCGACTCCGAGGTGTACTCCGTCGGCACACTCGCCGATCAGTCACTGGCAGAGAACAAATCCGGTGGAGCGAATGCGATCCTTGACGCGTTCATCACCGGTGTCGGCGCACTCGCCAATCCCGCACCGGACCCGGTGCCGGTAGACAACGGAACCGGCGGCACAGTGCCGGACGGCACGAACTCCGGTGGCGTGCTCGACCCATCGATTCTCGACAACTCCACTGGCATGGGCAGCGGAATGATGGGCGCCGCAGGTGCCATAGGCATGATCTGGATTGTGGTGTTCGGCGCGATCGTTGTTGCCGCGGGTGGAATTTTCATCAAGGCCTTCTCTTCAATGGGCCGAGCCGCGCGATTGACCCCTGAGCAACTGGCCGCACTTAAGGCGACGATCGATGAGGACGTCACGGAGTTCGGTGAGGAGGCCACCAAGGTTGACGCCCAGGATCCCCGGCTTGACGATGCGGGACGCGCAGACCTCGTCACTGCCCTCAACTCCTACGACAAGGCCAAGAAGTCAGCCATGTCCATTCTCAGTGCGGAAGGTGCCACGGTCGTCACCAATGCCCTGCAGGACGGACGTTATGCGCTGGCGTGCGTCCAGGCCCGACTGAACGGAACCGCTCTGCCCGAGCGTCGACCACCGTGCTTCTTCGATCCACGGCACGGACCAAGCGTTCAGGACGTGATGTGGGCGCCGACGGGTGGTTCCGAGCGCGCAGTACCCGCGTGCCAGGCCTGTGTAGTTGCCGTGGCTGATGGTCGCGCCCCAGCCGCTCGCGAAGTTCTCGTCGGCGCGGGACAGCAGCGCATGCCCTACTGGATGGCCGGGCCCATGTACGGGCCTTATGCCGGTGGTTACTACTCAGCCTGGGGCGGGATGCTGCCGGGCATGATGTTTGGCACCATGCTCGCTCATCCGACAGTGGTGCACACAGCACCCGCCGTTGGTTGGATGGGCGGTGGCGGAGGCGGCTTTGGTGGAGGTGACTTCGGTGGGGGCGGCGGCTTCACCGGTGGGGGCGGCGGAAGCTTCTGACTCGTAGACAGGCGGCAGCGGGTAGGGATCCGCTCGCGCACCTATCCAGATGGCTCGGATTCGGGCGCGACTTGTTGCGCACTCCGGGCCAGTTGAGACTGGTAGGTCCGTGCTAGGTAATCCAGTACCTGCACCTCCGGCCATCCTCCACCGCCCCGAAGAGCACGATTTATGTGCATGTGAGCAAGAGCTTCAGCGATCTCCATCTTCGACGCCTCCAGGAGTTCCCCTTCTGCGAGTTCATCAAGCAGCAGACCAAATGTCGTGTAATCAGCGGCGGCTTCGGCAAGAGCGGGCCACGCGGGTGAGTTTTGAGATTCAAGTAGTTCGTCAAGTCGGGGACGATCACGACGGTAAAGGGAACTGAACATGTGCCGCGCGGGCCGATTGGGATCCAGCGATCCCGATCGAAAATCTCGACTGGATCGAACGATCTGTAGCTTCTGATCAAGCGTCAGACCAACTGCGGATAGGAGCGTCTCTACGCCGAGAGCTGCCAATAGCACTCTTTCGTTCTGGTCTCGCTCCAACGTGAGTCCGGCCAGAACCGCTCGCGAATCAGCTGCAAAGACACGCTCAGCGGCCTCAATCGCGAAGGAACCACCGTAGCGGCCGATCTCTCTGACGTAGCTGTCAAGTGCCACACGATTGACCCGCCGAGTACCTGGGGGGCCGAGCAGTGCATCCCTCACACAGATGAGCGCGGACCCATGCCGTTCAGGAGGTAGCCGTAGCCGAAGCCGAATATGAGGGGAGGGATCTGCGTATCGGATAAAGAACCACTCACTTACATCGAGGTCGCGTTCCAGGGTTGCCAAGAGCGAAGGAATCTCGCGAACCAGAACATCTTCCAAAGCGGGCTCGTTCACGTAACACTTGAGGAAGAGCCAATCACTCGCGATGTCGAATCGCGACTCGACGCCGGTGCCCCTCCCATTGCTCGGAGTTTTGGACGCACCGAATTCCCTGGCGCCGGAGGTTACCCTCACCGGGAGTACAAACTCGTGGGCGCGGGCTCCGTCCCACGCTTGAACAACCAAGTCATCGTGGGCTGGAAGCAGCTCGGATATCTCCGTGATCTCGTGCGCGCGAATATTGCGTAGCAAGATGTCTTCGGCCAACGGATCATTGAGGTCCAGAGTCAGCTGGTTGTCACCTTCCACAAGCTTCACCCAGCGAGGAACCCGTTTACTCTCACACCAGCTGCGAAGACCTACGAGCTGGTCACTCATGGCAACCTTTGGTTGTGCCCAGTCAGGCCTCCGAAGAGTCCAGCGCTCCCGGGCCAGAACCAGATCACCGCTTGTCACCCGTGGGAGGTGATTCCGATAGTCAACACTGCCCCAATCCCAGGCAAGTACCTGCACGGGGGTGACCATTTCCAGTAACCGTAACGCAGTAGGCATGTGCGGGCGCATGATTGCATACGCTGAGGTAGTAACCGGCATCAGCCGACGACCACTACTGGCTTCGCGGAGCACCAACTCACCCCGTCTCACCGACAGCGTGGTATCCGCAATCCGGATTACCCTGTCTGAGTCCAGGGAAGACGCAACGTTGTAGGCAAGTTGGCGGCGGCTTGTGGCTGCCCGTGCGAGGAAGACAGCATCAACGGCGTTCGGAGCCGCTACGACCTCAACGTACTCAACAGACGGTTCTTCGGCATCGACTGACGATGTGAAGTCGTGAACGTGAGACGCTAAAACGTCATCACCTGAGGTAAAGCGCCCTAGCAGTCCCAGTCCTGGGCCGATGGCATAGTCCAGCACCATGGAATAGGGATGACTAACGTCGCCCGTGGCACGAGGCATGAGACTTCCGAGAACGACAAAATGACTTGGCAGCCAATCATTCTCGGGAGGCGTCAGCTTGGCGACTCGATCCCTATCAAGTTCAAGCGGAACCCCGAGTCGAACTGCATCTTCAGCCCATTGGGAGAGCATCGAATCTCGCCGCGTCCAAGGGGGAGTGTCGTCCTGAGAAAGTAGCGCCCGCAGGTCGAGGCCGAAGTCAGGGTCAGCGGCAATGGGAAATGGGATTTCCTCCGATCCAAACTTCTGTTCAAACTCTGCCAGCACAGGTCTAAGCCAATGCTGGGGTCGCGGCTCCCGGATCCGATGAATGAGCGCCATCGCACGCTCAACTGCATGTGCAGCCTCGTCACCTATAGTCATCAGCTCAGCGCAGTGAAGGACGGCATGAAGCGGTGGGCGAGGTGAGCGCTTTACCTCTAAGCCCTCCAGCAAGCGCCAGAGTTCATCGGCATCAGCATCAGGACCTCTGTCAACTGCCTTCACGACCTCTAAAACGGCGGGGGCAGTGTCAACACCCAACTGCAGCGGTAACAGTCCCGCAACAGCGCTCTGTAGACCAACGAAAGGAACATCACCCACGAGGTGGGCAGCACCCACCGGCAAAAGGATCTGCCGTTGAACAAGACCGGTGAGGAAGTCATCGTTCGAAACTCCGTCAACGGTTAACTTGGAGAGAGTCTTAGCGAGGAGTGGCCAAGGAACCGGAACACGGGCTGTTTCGATCACGGCTCGTACTCGCGCACCATCCCTGAATGAGACGAGACGACCCACATCTTCTGTTGCTCGGTGATAGCGCCAACGGCCATCAATGAGATGCACGGTTGGATTCGCGACGAGGTGCACAACACCAGCCCTCGCCAACTGAGGCGCGATGCGCATGGATAGTTCCAACGCCATGCCCGGATCCAGGGTGAACCTCGGTGCAACCGCTCCTTCAACCAGAGTCAGTTCTGTTACCGACGCCCGGATGGCATTCGCATATCCAGCGACGAGACCGAAAGGAGTCGAGCGCCACGTCGCCCGTGAGAGGTACTTGTACACACTGCGGGCTGCGGCGCCGTCGACGTAGTTGTCTGGCCCAAACTCACGAACCAAGTCCGGGGTTGCGTGCCTGAGCGCGGGGACAATAGCTTCTGGGACCTCGAACCCGAAATCCCCAGAAAGCCTGCCACCAGCATTCGCGGAGTCCGAATCAGGAAACATCTCAACAGAAAGCGCCGGAAAACGGATGACCCCAAAACCAGCAACCTCAAAAAGCGGAGCGGAACCTCGTGAACTCACGAAGAATCAAACTCCAGATTCAACACCTGCTCGCTGACACCAGCCGAGGTCGCCGAAGAAGCGATGGATCCAGTGGTTGATGAAGAAATCCCTGCCTCCGCAGTCACGCGTTCTGGGGGACTCAATGCCAACTTATGCGCAAGTTGGGTGGTCTTTGACTGAGCAGCCGGTGCCACAGGTTGTTTGACCAGGTAACCCTCCGGAATACCCAGCACCGCCGCCGAGAGGCTTTCCGCCAGCAGCATTTTCAGCGGTCTCGTCACTTATGCTGAGATCCTCGACGGACTCTTCGCCCAGTTCATCGTCAATAGACATGTGGTCCTCCGGTTGGTTGAAACCCCGTAATATCAAGGTATCAACGGTTGTCCAGCGGGTAAAGATATTTCTTCCATCAACATAGCCCCGCCACGTAGAGTAGACAGGTAGGCAAACGTCACGGATTCCATAATCAACTGCGCACTCGACGTGAACTTGGTTTCCTATGGAACTCTTGGGCCAGTTGATCGACTTGAGTGGTGAGGACGCCCAGTGTGGAATCGGGTCTTAACCGGGGACGATGCTGAGACGGCTCTATCCATGGTGGATGAACTCTTGCGCACGGCAGAGGTGCGACGGTATGCCCAGACCGATGATGAGGTGGAGTTTCGCCTTTCCGACGGGGATGTCTCGCTCGCGCTGCTGGCGGCCTGGGCCAGGGCGGGCAAGCGCGAGACACGGCTATCCCCTGCGGCTCTCATCCGAAACGCGAGAAGACTTCACGGAATTCGCGCAGGGCATCTCGGTTTGTTCGATGGAACTGCCGGGGTCCTCTGGGCCTCGGGCCTGCTTGGAATCCCGGTGGGCAAATCTATGATTGCCGATCCCGTGCTCCTGCGCGCAGTCGGTTCATCCGATGACTTTTCATTACCCGATTTGCTCACAGGCGACCTCGGCATTGCAGCCGCAATGCTCACCAGATACGAAGATGAGACGGGCCGCGCGATCGTCAGCCGCGTCTTGCGCAGGCTCGAAAAAACCATGATCCGTCAGGGAGACACTGGGTATTGGTCCACCCCTTGGTCACTCAAGCTGGGCGGGATCCAGGACACTGGCGTTGCTCACGGAACGTCCGGAGTAGTTCTATTGCTGAGTTACGCACTTGAGGTCGGGATAGAGTGTGAGTTGGCTCTTGCCATGCTGAAGTGTGCAGTTGCTTGGCTCATCCAGGTTCGGCGAGGGACCGGGACTCCCTCCTTTCCCTTCTATGCCGATGAGGAGTCGTGGTGGGGTCGGTATTCCTGGTGCCGAGGGGATGCAGGTATTGCGCTCGCCCTGCTCCGAGCAGGGAATGCGGCCCATCATGAGGACTGGACGGAACTCGCGTGCAGTATCGTTCGCGCTTCTACGAGAGTTCCCGAGGAGGACTTACATGTCAGTTCGACCTCAATATGTCACGGCTCAACTGGAAACGCTCTCATATCCCACAGATTCTGGCAGGCTACCGGGGATCCCGAATTCGAAGCATCAGCGCGATACTGGTACCTCCACGCCGCCAACGGATCGATCGACGGAACAACACCGTTCTTGGATGGAAGCACGGGTGTGATGCTCGCACTTCTCGCTGGGTGCACGGATGTGGAACCAGCCTGGGATTCGGCGTTCCTGATTTCCAATCCGGCGTTCGCTGTCTCCAAGTAGCTGCTCGGACGTTCGTTGCCACCTTGGACGCCTAGCAGGAACATGAAGGGGCAAAGGGTGAGCTATTGGTCGAGTTGCTGACTCGCCAAGTGGAAATAGAGGCCCTGTCGGAGTATTAGCTGATCATGAGTCCCCATCTCCACCACGCGACCCCGGTCGAGAACCACGATCCGATCTGCGTTGCGAATGGTCGACAACCTGTGCGCAATCACTACAGATGTTCTCCCCTCGAGAAGCGAGTCGAGATTCTCCTTGACCGCGCGTTCGGACTCGGTGTCTAGAGCGCTCGTGGCCTCATCAAATAGAAGCACTGGGGGGCGCTGATAGAGAGCCCGGGCAATGGCTATCCGTTGCTTTTGGCCACCAGAGAGCGCCAGGCCGGATTCTCCAATCTTGGTCTCAAAGCCCAGCGGCAGCCTCTCAATGAATTCGAGAGCCGCAGCAGCACGAGCAGCCCACCGCAGATTCTCGATCTCAGGGTTTACGACCCCGAAGGCGATATTGGCCGCGATTGTGTCATCGAACAGGTACGTCTCCTGCAGCACGACCCCCACGTTCCTACGCAGGCTGCGATAGTCAAGTGAGCTCAGATCGACTCCATCGAAGGTGATTACCCCTTCAGTAACCTCAACCAGCGCTGCAAGAAGCTTGATCAGGGTGGTCTTGCCAGAACCGCTTCTCCCCACCAGTGCCACCCGCTCACCGGGATGAATGTCAAGCGACACATCATCGATTATTGGTGGGCCGTCACCGTAGCGAAAGCTCACGCTGCTGAGACTTATCCGCCCCTCCAAACTCGGAACTGGTATCAACTTAGATCTGTCGCTCCCCTGCTCGGGTTGCCGCTGCAAGACGTCATCAAGTCTCTGCAGCAGGACGCGCATCAACTGAAACTGGTCCCAGAGGCCGAGCATCACAAGCAAGGGTGCCGTAGCCAGGGCGATGAGAGAATTGAACGCGACAAACTCTCCCAGGCTTAGCGATCCCTGAACCACCTGGATCGCACCGACCACCAGAAAGACCACGTAAATCGCAAAGGTAACCAACTGCAGACCCGAGTCGTAAGCCAGTACGAGGAACTGAGACTTGAAGACTCGCTCGGAGAGACTCTGGAATCGTCTCATCATCAGACCGCGTAATTGCTCTTCAGCAGCCAAAGACTTAACCGTCTCGATACCCCGGATTGCATCGATCTGGCTGGAAGCGTAGCGACCGTAGGACTCCTCAAGATTCTGATACATCGGCGCAAGACGTCGAGAGGAGTATCGCATCAGAAGCAGATACGCCGATGCGGTGATGAGGAACAGCGCGGTTAATACCGGACTGTAGATGACCATCAGAACCAGGCAAGTTGCCAAAGTCGCGACGGCGGTGAGCACTTGTATCGAGCTGTCAACAAAGAAGCGGCGCACTTGCTGAGCGCCACCCAGCCTGCGTTCGATGTCTCCTGTTCTTCGAACTGCGAAATACGTGGCCGGGAGATCCAAGAGTCTTCCGGTGAGAAAATCCAAGGTCGCTATGTCGAACGAGACGGCGACTTTGCTCAGAAGGAATCTCTCGAGGCCAGTAGAAGCGAGCAAACCCAGCATAGCGACCACGAGTGCGGGGATTACGCGCCATAGATCTGGGAGGTTCCCCGCTCTTGCGACATCATCAACCACGAATGCCGTTATCACGGGTAGCACAAGTTCAAGTGCAGCAGCGACTACCGCGAGAAGTACAGCCCCGGCGATCTTCCATCGATGAGGCTGGATGAAGGGGGCTATCCATCGGGTATCGGTACGTTCTTCAGGGGTGTCGTCAACTGCAGAGGTCCAGCCAAACAATGCTGTAAACCCCGACCACCTCGCCAAGAAGTCACTTCGTTCGTAGGTACGTCTGCCTCCCCCAGGATCCACGACCCTGACCTTTCGGTCGTTCACGGATTCAAGGACGATCCAGTGGTTTCCATCCCAGTGAACAATGGCTGGAAGCGGGATCTGGTCTAGTCGGGACACCGAGACCTTCACGGCCCTCGCATCGAACCCGAGGGATCGTCCAGCGCGTTCAAGTGCTGCGAGCGTCGTGCCCTGAACGGCCGTACCAGCGAGATCTCGAATGTGGGCGATCGCCACATTTCTCCCATAGGCGCGCACGATCATCGCAAGACAGGCGGCTCCACAATCCATCTCATCGAGCTGGTACACGAGAGGAACTCTCCGCGCCGCCCCGCGGGAATTCCCCATGGCTGGCCCAAGCGAGTCGGCGGCATCCGGATCCGTTCCCAGTGCGACTGGCTCAACTGGCTTTGGTGTCAGGTCTCTCACGTCAGCTGGAAGCAACTCGTCGACGAAGTCCAAAGGAATATTCGCCCGCCGCCTATAGGAGTACTGGGCCTGGCGTTGCCGCATGGACTCCGCAAACCTCGGCTCACCACCCAAAAGGAAACGGTAGAGCTCGACCGGTAGACGAAAGAGCAGGACTTCGGAAACGGCAGAAACAGTCGCGTTCCTCGGCTGTTCGGCAAACAATGACGCCTCGCCGAAGGAGTCACCGGCCCGCAAGAACCCAACATCGCCCAAATCCGCGGTGCTGACTCTCAACCGACCCTCTCGCACGACGTACATCGGTCCTGGCGGGTCACCCTCATTAACCACCAGGTCACCTGCCGCAAACTCCACAACCTCGAGCCCTTGGACCAGCGCGGCAAGTCCTTCTGCGCTTAACTCCGTGAACTGATCATTGGTGCGAAAGAAGTCCCAAAGTTCACGGAGCCGAGTCAAACTCTCAAATGAGGTGCGAACTTCCGGGTGCCGCGTGGCGATTGCGCGGAAAACGGCCTTGTGGATCGCTGCGATTCGTACCGAACTGCTTGCCCGAACGGTCGCTGAACGAACCGTGTCAGAGAGAAGCGCTGCCTCACCAAACGCATCCCCCCGCGACATAGAGCGGAGAGTCACTTCACCGCCCGAGTCCACCTGCTTCGTGACGCGCGCTCTACCGTCGAGCATCATGCAAAACTCTTCGGCGGGGTCACCCTCCCTCACAATGACGTCGCCGAAATCGTAGGTTCGGTATTCAAGACTCGCTTCCACGAAGTGACGAACATCCTCTGGGAGCAGGGAGAAGGTTGGCAGAAGGCTCAACGGGCTATCTTCGTAAGAATCAATCATCTGCAAATACGACCTTCGAGGACATGGCTCCCAGTTCCAGCTGATGAGCGACAAAATCTTGTGCTCGGTGACGAATCCTGGGATCCGCCAGCACCGGCGGCACCCTGTCCCGAACCTGTAGCACGTATGTTCCACGATCAGTTGTGATCGGGCCGAGCAAATCACCAGGAGCAGCGGAAGACAGCCTTGCGGATATTGCCCCCTCGATGTCTTCAATCAACTCTGAACACTCGGTGAACTCAAGTCCCGCCTCAATTGCGATCCCCTCGAGGTCAGCATGATCGTGTCGAACTGAGGCAAGCACCTCCAGAGCAACATCATTACTTGAACAGTTCACAGCGTCATACTCCAGTCGAGTCCAATTAAGGGAGTGCGACGTCGTAGCGAGACTCAGTGCTGAGTCGTCCGTCTGGAGGGACCGGACTACGACCGCGCGCTCTTGGATCTCAACCCAATCTGGTGGCATGACAGTTGGAGCAGCGAGGGCTGCATCTGTCGCCATCGCGTCACGCATTGAGAACAGCAAACCCGAGGCGAGAAGGTGGGCGCGCAGGGCCACTGGATAGGAACCGCGTGAGGAATGGCCCAGAAGGGCTGTACCCGCAGACGGCAAGCACAGAGATCGTAGAAACTCGCGACGAAACTCGGGCACGGGGATCTCCCAGGTCCTAAGCCAACCGACATAGTCGTCAGCCGTACTAAGGCGTCGCGCTTTTCGGAAGTCCACCTCGAGACGCTTGACCTGCGTTGACATTGACACCGCTGTCTCGGCCGGGAGCAGGGTGGCTGTCCGATAAGTCTCGAGGAAACTCTGAATCAAGCCGGGCCAGCGCGGTTCCTCCGTTAAACGGAACAGAACATCCCGCCAGAGAACTTCCAGGTCAAGCACAGAGAAGGCTACGGCGTGAGAGCGACAACCTAGGACGGCATCTGCGTCGACAACCATGTCGTTCATGGAGGAAGTCTAGGGCGTTGGCCTGCGCACCCACAGGGGTTCAAGAGGTCTTCTGAGCCAGAGCGGAGCACAGCTGTCCAGTTACCTCAGTCTTAGGAACCCCGCCTACTCACGTACCCATTTCAAGAAGATGATCGGCAAGTGCCTCGAATATCTCGAGCCGGTGGCCTGGATCCGTAACGTCCGAACTCACCATCACTTCCTCAGGCTCGAAGCGTGAGTACAGGTCACTAATCTGCTCAGCAACGAGGGAATGCTCCCCTATGAACAAACAACGGGCGACGGCCGCATCCTCAGGGTCATGGCCGAGATTGCGTGACAACTCTTGCGCCTCAGCGGACGTTGCAGCACTGATGACGGATACACCCAGGATGACCCGGGCACGTCGACCATCGAGCTTGGCTATTTCTTCACGGTAGGCCGTCAGAGCCTCTTCGACCGCATCGGGAGCCCAGTTTCGGGCAAAGGCAATTCGCGCACCGAAGGTTCCCGCCGATCGTGCACCATCGACGGAATTGGTGAGGACCCATGACTGAGGTGCCGGAGCATCCACCGGGACTATGACCGGGATATCAGGTAGATCTGTTCGTTCACCGGTGAGATTCTGAATCTGCCGCACCGATGCTAGAAACTCAGTGTGATTCAGCACGGTCGCCCCATCGCGCAAGATACTCGTTAGCCTTAGACCCGCACCGGAAGCCCGGCCGAGACCGAGGTCGATGCGGTCGGGGTGCAGGGATGCGAGGGCTCTGTACACCTCCGCTACGGCGATGGGCGAGTGATTCCCGAGCATCACGCCGCCGGCGCCTACCCGCAGTTGGGTTGTTGCGCTCGCCACCATCTGTATAAGCATCGCGGGGACTGCACAGGAAATATCAACTCCGGAGTGGTGCTCAGTGAACCAAATTCTGGTGTAGCCGGCTCGCTCTACCTTCATCGCGAGCTTCGTGACATTCGACATGGCGGTCCTTGACGAGGAACCGCTGGGAATCCTCGCCTGCTCAAGTACCGAGAGCCTCACAATCCCGGTTCTACCAGATTCCCACGGCGGAGATTCGATATTCAGGGACCTCGAGATCTGCAGATGGGTCCGTGACCCATCTGCGGGCCCCTTTAGGAAGCTGCCTCGATGAGCTGCTTGGCGGTGCTCACGTCCGTCACCAGAGTGTTGATCCACCGGCCCAGCAAGGCTGCGCGAATGGCGTCGTACTTGCTGGCACCTCCGCCAACAACAATGCTGCGACGGCAGTTGCGCAGTTGCTCCAAAGTGATGCCGATGACAATGTCATCCAGTTCACTGATCACCGCATTGCCTTCGGCATCGATGAACCGCAGATTCAGCTGACCCACAGCGCCCAGCGCCTTCGCACGCTCGAACTGCTCCTCGGTGAAGAAGTTGTCACCGGCCCGCAACGGTGGATCGATCTGGCACGAGCCGATACCCACCAGCGCCTCGTCCACGCGGTTGAGCAGGTCGAGTGCCTCCCGTGCATGCGCATCGTGTTCGAGCAGCGTCTTGCGTACCTCCACGGAGTTGACCACTCCGGGAACGCGAAGGAAGCGAGGTTCCGCACCGGCGAGTCGAGCAAGCTGCTGCGTGACCAGAGCCGCTTCGTGCTGTGCGTCAGGTGCCCCCACGTCACCGAGCATCTCGACGACGTAGCGCGAACCCCGTGCAGCAGATGGCTCCAGATCGCGGATCGCCTCGCGCAGGGTGCGGCTCCATGACGTCAGGCCGATGACATCACCTTCCAGCGGGTTCTCAGCCAGATACAGGCCAAGAGCTCGGCCGAGGTCGTGCCGCAGACTTGCGTCGGCACCGTCAGGGACCTCGAAGACACGCGCCTCCGCGAGTCCGTACGCATCCTGGAGCGCCTGCTCGAGTTCAAGCTGAATTCCGGATGGGACGCGGACCACCGTGCGAACGATGCCGAGGGTTGCCGCCTCATCGAGCAGGCGGGAGACTCGTGACTGAGACAGTCCAAGCTGATCGGCGACCTGGCTCTGCTTGAATCCGCGCACGTGGTAAAGCCATGCCACCCGCGTTATCAGGCGCAATGCCTCGGAGTCGGTTGTGCCCCCGGGTGCTGACGTGCTCCCAAGCCGTGCAGCCGGGACGCCTCTGGTCTCCACAAGTCCTCCTGTCGCGCCGGTACCCGGCGTGCTGATCGTGTCACATTCACGCCCACCCTCTTGACGACGGGGGTAGGCACCTGCCTAAATATGCGCTAGATAGCAATTTGCTCCATGAATATCCATTTGTCAACACCCACTCGCCCGATTCGGCACACAACCGCAGCGGGCCGGAAGAAAGGTGACAGGTCATGCCAGAGGCTGACTACAACGTAACGAAGTTCGAGATCTCGATCCCCGAGTCCGACCTGCAGGACATGCTTGAGCGACTGCGTCGCACCCGATTCCCCGAGGATTTCGGCAACGACGACTGGCGCTACGGCTACAACACCGCCTACCACCGCAAGCTCGTCGATTACTGGATCAACGAGTACGACTGGCGCGATGTGGAGCGCCGGATGAATGAGCTGCCCCACTTCAAGGTCGACCTGATGGGCGTCCCGCTGCACTTCATCCACGTCAAGGGCAAGGGCCCGAATCCCATGCCGCTGCTGCTGCACCACGGCTGGCCGTGGACCTTCTGGGATGTTCGCAAGGTGATCGGTCCGCTGACCGACCCGGCGAGCTACGGTGGCGACCCCAACGATTCATTCGACGTGGTGCTGATTTCCCTTCCAGGATATGGCTTTTCGTCGCCGCTCAAGGAGACCGGCTGGAACTGGTGGCACACTGCCGACCTTGAGAACACACTGATGAAGGATGTCCTCGGCTACGAGAAGTACGCCACGGCCGGTGGCGACTGGGGCGCACTCATCGCACAGCAGCATGGGCACAAGTACGAAGACGATCTGATCGGTGTCTACACCCACTTCCCAGCTCAGATGAGCCACTACCTCCCGGCCCATCCGGACGCACCCGAGGGTGTGCTGTTCGATCCGCTCCTTGGCCTTCCAGCCGAAAGTGAGTACAGCGCTGATGAGGCCGGCTGGTTCGAGCGCGGCAAGCTGTTCGTCCAGTCCGAGAGTGGATACGGCGAGATCCAGCTCACTAAGCCGCAGACTCTGGCTGCACTGTTCGCCGACTCACCGGCAGGTCAGCTCGCCTGGATCACCGAGAAGCGCTACTTCTGGGGTCTGGCCGAGCGCGGTGAGGGTACGGACGCATTCGAGAAGGTATGGCCGAAGGAAGATTTGATCACCACCGCGGCTGTCTACTTCCTCACCAACACCGGAGGTACCTCGTCCCGCTACTACTGGGAGTGCCGTGGAAATCCGTGGAGCCCGTCACATGACCGCTTCCCGGTTGTTGGTGCGCCAACGGCCGTCAGCATCTACCCCGGTGAGATCTACAAGCCACCGATGACCTGGACGGAGAAGTACTTCAATCTCCAGCAGTACCGGGTTCACAACGATGGCGGCCACTTCGCCCCGCTCGAAGTGCCTGACATCTACGTCGACGACGTAGCGACGTTCTTCCGCCAGTTCCGCTGAGCCTGCACCACGAGAGTGGCGACTCTCAGCACCCGTCAACTGAATATCGATGCCGTTACCAAATCTTTACCTGAAAGGCTTGACAGCGGCACAGAGAGCCGCCACTCTCTACTAAATGTCAATGCACGGGCTGAATATTCATCCAGTCCAACACGACAGACACACGATAAGGAGTCTGCAATGACCACACGCAATCCCCTGCGTCGACGGGTAGCCGTCGCCGTAGCGCTGGCCAGCGCCCTGACGCTCGTCGCGGGCTGTTCCAGCTCTTCCACCAACTCCGGAGGTGGCGCCACCGGTGCTGCAACCGGTGCCGCCACCGGTGCTGTTCTGGCCGATGCGAACGGTGTCGGCGGCAAGCCGGCTCCCGGCTCGACCGACAACATGGAGCTGGTGGTCTCGGTGATCAACACCACCAACCCGTACTTCGCCGCCAACATCCAGGGCGGACAGATCCTCGGCAAGAAGCTCGGCCTGCCCGTTGAGGTCATCGACTCACAGGGTAGCTCGCAGACCGAGATCTCGAAGATCCAAGCAATCCTTGCCTCCGGCAAGAAGGTCGTCCTCTTCGTCAACACCGTGTCCAGCTCTGATGTGCCCCCGATCATCAGCGCCTGCAAGCAGGCTGATGCCTACTGCACCATCTGGTGGAACAAGCCAGATGACTACGAGCCATGGGATCAGGGCAACAACTTCGTCGCCTTCCAGAAGCATGGTGGTGTCGACAGCGGTTCCTGCACCGCCAAGGCACTGTCCGACAGCATCGGTTCCGGCGGCATGATCGCCCTCGGTGGTGTTCAGGACAGCACCACGAGCCTTACCCGTATCTCGGGTCTGAACTCTGAGCTCAAGAACCACCCCAATGTGAAGCTGCTCGAGACGGACTACGCCGACTGGGATCCGCAGAAGGCCTTCGCCAAGACCCAGGCGCTCATCGCCAAGTACGGCGACAAGATCAAGGGTATCTGGACCGCCGATGACGGCATGCAGCTCGGCGCAATCGAGGCGGTAGACAAGTCGCCGCTCAAGGGCAAGGTCAAGTTCGTGTCCGACGGCCTCTACCCGCCCACCATCGACATCATGCAGAAGGCCGGCAACCCCATCGTGGGCGAGACCTTCCACCGTGGCTGGGCAGCATCGGCAATCGGTCTCTACACCGCCTACCTGGCAGCAACCGGTCAGATCGATCCGTCAACCCTTCCGCACGAGAAGCGTGACTCGATCTTCAAGATCAACTGCATCACGCCCGAGACCCTGTCTCAGGCGACCCAGCTCGACAAGGATCCAAGCGCCTGGGTCGATCAGATGATCGCAAATGGCCCGTGGAACACCGCGCCGTTCACGCTCGACCGTGGCGGACCCGAGCAGCTCGCCAACTAATCCCTAGCGGTAAACCCGTCTGGTCGCATGCCACCTGGTGTGCGACCAGACGGTCCCACTCCAAATCGAGGTGGAGACATGAGCAACACAACAACAGCCATCGCCCCGCAGCCTGAGACCGCTGCGACCGCACCCGTGCGTTCCACTCGAACCGGTCGGCGCTGGGAGCTGCGACGTAGCGTCGAGGTTCTGGCACTCATTCTTCTGATCCTGGTGTTCAGCCTCCTGAACCGCGATACCTTCCCAACGCTGGTCAATCTGCAGGCGATCCTCGACCAGGCCTCTGTCCCGCTGATCATCGGTGTGGGCGCAACCTTCGTGATCCTGCTTGGCTGTATCGACCTGTCCGTCGAGGGCCTGATGAGCGCATGTGGCGTCACTTTCGCCCTGCTCTCCGCCAACAGCCGAATGACGATGGATCTGGGCTTCTGGGCCGTCGTGGTCGGAGTGGCGCTCGGCGCAGCACTTGGCCTGGCCAACGGCCTCATTCACACTCTTCTTCGCGTTCCCTCGTTCATCGTCACCCTGGGCATGGGCTTTGTCGGATTCGGACTCTCCTCGGTTATCTACGGCACCGACTCCCTCCCGATGCTCGATGAAGGTGGCATCAAGGAGTGGCCCGCCCAGCAGTTCCTGAACCTGCCGTACTCCTTCTGGCTCGCAGCCGTCGTAGTCGTGATCGGCGCTCTGGTTGGGCGCTACACCCGCCTGGGTCGCTACACCTATGCAATTGGCAACAACGAGCAGATCGCACGTGACAACGGCGTTCCAGTGAACCGCTACAAGACGATCGTCTTCACGATCGCCGGTGCCTGCAGTGGCCTCGGCGGTGTCCTCACCACGATGCAGCTGGGCTCCTCCCCGGCCCAGATCGGTGCCGGCGTCCTGTTCCTCACCATCGCCGCTGTTGTAATCGGTGGAACCTCACTCGGTGGTGGAAAGGGCGGAGTCCTGCGCACTGCGGTGGGCGTCCTGATGCTCAGCGTGCTCAACAACGGACTCCTGATCTCGGGTGTAAGCGTCAACATTCGCACCGCGGTTTCCGGTGTGATCCTCATCGTGGCCATCGTGGTTGCCGCCTGGCCTTACCGCAGCCGTCTAAGGATCGTGAAATGACACAGACCACGCATATAGAAGGTGTCGCACCAAGCGACGAAACTCCGGCTCTTCGGCTCACCGGCATCTCCAAGTCCTTCGGCAAGCTTCAGGCCGTCACCGATGTATCCCTGGAGATCCAGCGCAATGAGGTCGTGGGCCTCATCGGCGAGAACGGGGCCGGTAAGTCCACCCTGCTGAAGATCCTGACCGGCATCTACCAGCCGGATGCAGGCACAATCGAGGCAAACGGGAAGATCGTGAAGTTCCGTCGCCCCCAGGATTCGGTGGCCGCTGGTATCGGCGTGGTCCATCAGGAGCAGTCACTGCTCACCAACCTCACTGTGGCCGAGAACATCGCCATGGGCGGTGCTGCCGGCAAGAGCGCCGGAACCAAGTTCGGCCTGTACCGCTGGGGTCAGCTCTACCGCGATGCCGAAAGCGTCCTGGAGCGAGTAGGCGGAACGATCGACCCGCGCGCCATCGTCGGTGATCTTCCCTTCGTCGACAGGCAGATGGTTGAGATTGCGCGCGCCCTTCGCGCCGGTGAGTCAACCGACACCGCACCACTTCTTATTCTCGATGAGCCAACCGCGGTTCTCGAGCGCGATGAGACCGAGACCCTCGAGCGTGAGATTCGCTCCCTGAAGGAACTTGGCTCCGTCATCTTCGTGTCACACCGACTTGATGAGGTCATGCGCATCTGCGATCGCATCCTGGTGATGCGTGATGGCCATCTGGTGGCAGACCGCAAGACCGCGGACGTCACCGAGGATGACCTCTTCCTCCTGATGATCGGCCATGAGTCCCGCGCACCCCAGCGGGCGAGTGCTGCCGAACTTGAGACGGGTACTCCGGTCCTGGAGATCCGTAACCTCTCTACCCGCGGTGCCTACCGGGACGTATCACTGTCCGTGTATCCAGGTCAGTGTGTGGCCATCGTCGGCACCCTCGGCTCCGGCCGCGAGGAACTGTGCCGAGCGGTCTTCGGTGCAGCCACGTACGACGAGGGCCAGATCCTGATCCAGGGTCGCGATATCCAGCGCTGGTCGATGCGCAAAGCCGTTCGCAACGGTATTGCCTACGTTCCAGCTGAGCGCAAGGTTGAGGGCATGGTCGGTGGTCTGTCGGCTGCTGAGAACCTCACCCTCGCCCACCCCGGACCGGCAGCAGTCGGGCCATTCCTGCGTCCCCGGGCGCGACTGCGGCTGGCTAAGGAGTGGTTCGAACGGCTCGACGTCCGTCCACGCGATCCGAAGATGCGCCTCGAGCGGTTCTCCGGTGGTAACCAGCAGAAGGTCGTGATGGGCAAGTGGCTCAGCGCGGACAACCTCTCCCTGCTCGTCCTTGATCACCCACTGCGTGGTCTGGACGTCGGTGCCTCAGAGACCGTGAACGCACAGGTTCAGGATGCCTGTGCTCGCAAGGTTGGCGTCCTTCTGATCGCCGACACGATCGAAGAGGCACTTGAGATGGCACACATCATCGTCGTCATGCGAGATGGCGAAGTAACCGCCAGCTACGACCTTTCGATCGAATCAACTACATCGCTCGATCTCCTTGAAGGGATGGTGTGAGGCCATGAGCGCAGAGACCCTCAGCGCGGAGTCCGTCACCGTGGATGCCAGCAACTCAGCAGAGGCAACTCCGGAGTCTGCTCCGCAGCGACGATTCTCCATCCTCGATATGTGGCAGACCTTCGGCCCGGTCGTGGTGTGCCTGTCGATCATCGCCCTGGTCTTCATCCTCAACCGCGCCTTCTTCGGCGGTGGCGGACCGGGAATTCTGGCCCTTCAGGCCACCTTCATCCTGCTGGTCGCCCTGGGTCAGTCCTGTGTGCTGAACGTGGGCAGTATCGATCTGTCGAATGCAGCCATGGCCGTGTTCTCAGCCATGATTCTTGCCACCACCCTTGGGAATCTGGGTCCAGCCGCTGTAGTGCTGTCGATCGGCATAGCCGTGCTCTTGGGGCTCATCAACGGGCTGCTGATCGCATACACCCAGGTGCCGTCCTTTGCTCTGACCCTTGGCACCCTGGGCATCCTGCAGGCAGCCGCACTGGTCTACAGCAACGCCTCTACCGTCTATGTGAAGGGTGGTGGAGCACTGCTTGACCCTCTCTTCTCGACGTTCTTCGCCAAGCTCCCCGTGGCCTTCTGGATTGCGATCGTCCTTGCCGTAGTGCTGTGGGCCTTCATGCGCTTCACCCGCGCGGGCGAGGCAATGAAGGCTGTTGGCCTCAGCGAGACCGGTGCGATCTTCTCAGGGATCGGCAACCGCCGAGTCAAGATCCTGGCCTTCACGCTTTCTGGCTTCTTCGCCGGCGTCACGGGCGTGATGATCATTGCCCAGGGTGGTGCGGCATCAACCTTCGGCCTCGGAAGTGATCTGCTCCTGCCGGGTATCGCTGCAGCAATCGTCGGCGGCACCGCCATCACCGGTGGAACCACCAACCCCCTGCTCGTCATCTTCGGCGCTCTCACCGTGGCCATGATCCCGATCGCCTCAACGGCGCTCGGCGTACCGCCCACGGCCCAGAGCCTCGTCTACGGCCTGGTGATCATCGTGGCCGTCGCGCTCACCATTCGTCGCAGCGCCAACCAGGTCGTCAAGTAATTCCCACAACCAACGCATAGTTCCGCACCCATTTCTAGGAGAGTCCTCATGAGCGTTCTGTCCTCGCTGGAGCCCCAGGAGGTCTTCAGTTTCTTCCAGATCCTGTCCGATATTCCGCGTGGCTCAACCAATGAGAAGGAGGCTGCCGAGTGGGTCGTGAAGTTTGCCCAAGAGCGCGGCCTCGAGGCGGAGAAGGATGATCTGCACTGCGTCTTGGTGCGCAAGCCCGGCCAGCTCGGCCTTGAGAACGCAGCACCGCTGGTACTGCACGGCCACCTCGACATGGTGTGTGAGAAGGATGAGGGCGTCGTCCACGACTTCGAGAAGGATCCCATCCGCCTGGTGATCGACGGCAACTACATCACCGCCGATGGAACCTCACTTGGTGCCGATAACGGCATCGGGGTTTCCTACATCCTGGCCCTGCTTGACTCCACAGACATCCCGCATCCGCCACTGGAGGCTGTGCTCACCGCGATGGAGGAGAAGGGCAAGGCAGGTGCGGCCGAGTTCGACACCAGCCGCCTCAAGGGTCGTCGAATGATCGACTTCAACTGGATTACCGATAACGAGATCCTCGCCGGCTGCAGTGGTGACATCACGTTCGTCGTTGATGTCCCGGCAGAGTGGGAGCCAGTTCCTGCCGAACTGACCGAAACCCGCATCCTGCGCGTGCGCGGCCTCAACGGTGGCCACTGCGAGTTCGATATCCAGCTCGAGCGCGCCAACGCACTGCAGGTGCTTACCCGCGTGCTGACCGCAGTGAGCAACGAGTTCGACGTCCGCATCAGCAGCCCGTTCGGTGGCGCCCAGAACAACGCCATTCCGATGGATGCCGAGGCAGTCCTGTCGATCCGTCCAGAGGACGTCAAGGGAGTTGCCGACATCATCGCTGAGATCGGCGCACAGCTCTCCAACGAGTACCGCACCGCAGATGCGGGTGTTCGGTTGGAACTGGCTGAGGCAGCTGCCCCGGAGCGCGTCTTCTCCGCAGCAGCAAGTGCTCGCCTTGCCAGCATCATCTCGCTCATCCCCAATGGTGTGATCAGCTGGAGCCTGATCGTCCCGGGCATCGTGGAGACCTCCAACAACATCGGCACCATCCGGCCCACCGAGGATGGTGTGCGCATCGCGTCGACGATCACCTCAGCCGTGACCTCGCGCAAGCATGACGTTCTCAACCGCGTTCGCGCACTCGTCGCCCTCGCCGGTGGCGGAGTGACGGTCGAGGAATACGGCCTTGATGCACCCGAGTTCCCCTACCGTCCTGACTCCCCACTACTGGCAGTGGCAGTTCAGGCGTACCGCGATCTCAACAACTCAGAGCCCGATGTGCACGTCTCCCAGTGCAGCCTCGAGCTCGGCATGTTCAGCCAGAAGGTTCCCGGACTCGACACCATCTCCATTGGCACTGAGCTGCACGATCTGCACTCGCCTCGGGAGTCGGTGAGCTACGTGTCCGTGGCCAAGACCTGGCCACTGGTTCGCGAGGTCGTCAGCCGCCTCGGCTGAGTCGAACTGCGCCCTGGCTCCTGCACATGTGGGAGCCAGGGCAGCAGCTCCCAAACAGCCACCGCACTAGCAATCCCCTACCAGACCGCCCGAAAGGACAAACCGTGACTTCCGATGAGTACACCAGCTACGACGTGATCGTCGTGGGTGCTGGTATCAACGGTGTCGGGATTGCCCTTGACGCAGCGCTGCGCGGCCTTCGGGTTGTTCTGGTCGAGCAGGACGATATCTGCAGCGGCGTTTCGGCCTGGTCCGGCCGCCTCGTCCACGGTGGTCTGCGCTACCTCGAACATCGTGATTTCGGTCTGGTCCGTGAGTCGCTCGTCGAGCGGGAGCGCCTGTTCCAACATGCACCACATCTTGTGCGCCCAGTTCCCCTGCTGATGCCAACCTTCTCCCACAACCGTCGGCCCGGCTGGCTGATTGAGCTCGGCATGGTGCTCTACGACACCCTCTCCTTCGGCAAGACTCCGCCTGCACATCGCTATCTGCGCCGCGATTCCGTCCTGCGTCGATTCCCAGGGATCTCCTCTGACGGGCTGAAGGGCTCTGCCCTGTTCTACGACGGACAGGTCGAACTGGCTGAGCGGCTCTGTGTTGAGATCGCTCTTGATGCTGTGGCAAATGGTGCCGAGCTCATGCTGCACACTCGAGTCACGGCGCCCATTGTCACCGATGGTCGAGTGGTCGGTGTTCGAGCAACCCGCCAGCGAACTGGTGAGACTCTCGAGCTTCATGCCCCCGTCGTCTACAACGTGGCCGGCCCATGGATCGATCGCGTATTCGACGAGGACTCCACCCCCGAACAGCCGCGACTGAACGGTGGGACGAAGGGCAGTCACCTGATTGTCGAGCGGTTCCCCGGGGCTCCCGACGATGTCGTCTACTACGAGTCGCGGCGCGATGGGCGACTCGTCCTGGTGATCCCGTGGATGGGCCGAGTGATGATCGGCACCACCGATGTTCGCTTCGACGAGGATCCCGATCTTGCCCGCTGCGATATCGGTGAGGCCGAGTACCTGCTCAACGAGGTCAACGCTCTGGTTCCCGAGGCCGGGCTCACCATGGACGATGTGCTCTACACCCTCAGCGGGGTACGGCCACTGCCCTATGAGCCCGGGGTTGCAGAGTCATCCATCACGCGCACGCACGTCCTGCATGATCACGCACCCAGTGGACTACCTGGCCTGGTCACCGTGGTTGGCGGAAAACTCACCACCTACCGCCAGCTTGCCGAGGATGCGGTGAACGATGTGTTCCGTCGCCTTGGCCGTCGTGATCCCGGCTGCGCTACCCGAGACCGGCTTCTCCCCGGTGCCCGTGGCTTGGACGAGCGGTCACTGCGACAGGAGCTGATCAGCCGCGGTGCCCCCTCCGATGTGGCCGCACGCCTGGTTCGCTTCTACGGGTCGCGTGCCCGCGCAGTGTGGACTCTGGCCGAGTCCGATCCGAGACTGCAGAGCGTCGTGCACAATCCCAGTGCGCTCACTGCGGCCGAACTCGTGTATGCAGTAAAGGAGGAGCGTGCGGAGACCCTCGCTGACGTCCTTGCCCGTCGCACGCTCACTGCCTTCGAACCTGGTCACGGACTCAACTCCGTAGACGAGATCGTCGCAGTCGTCGGCGATCAGCTCGGTTGGTCCCACGACCGACGTGTCGAGGAGATTGCCGGCTACCAGTCCTGGCTGTCACATCTGGCCATCCCCGATCCGAATGGCCCCCGCTCATCCTCCTTCGGCGCTGGCCCGACCAATGCAGATGTGGAGGCCGTGCGATGACCACTCCACTCATTCTCGCCATCGACGCAGGCTCCAGCAGCCTGCGAACCACGGTCGTCGAACTCCCCGACCGCATCATCGGTGACGCCCGAGACACCGTGCCGTGGAAGCATCCCAATCCCGGTTGGGCCGAGCTCGACCCGAGTGCCCTGTGGCGAGCCACCGCACAGACCATCGTCGGTGCCCTGAATTCAGCTGGCGTCGATCCGGCCGCAATTGCCGGCGTTGGTATCACCTCACATCGCGAGACCGTCGTGATGTGGGATCGCGCTACCGGTGAACCCGTACATGACGCCGTGGTGTGGATCTCCAAGCAGACCGACTCCATTGTCGAGGGCTGGGAGTCCAGCGGGATCGGTGCTCAGTTCCGTCCACGCACCGGACTGCGCAACGACTCGTACTTTTCCGCTGCAAAGGTCGTCTGGCTCTTGGACAACGTGCCAGGAGCACGTGCGCGCGCAGAGCGCGGTGAACTTGCCATCGGCACCCCCGACTGCTGGCTCCTGTGGAATCTCACCGGTGGTGAGGTGCACGCAACGGATCCGTCCTGTGCCTCACGAACCAATCTGTTCAATCTCGAGCAGCAGGCATGGGACCACGAGCTCTGCGCCATTCTTGGCATTCCGCTGTCTGTGCTGCCTGAGGTTCGACCCAGTGACGGTGACTTCGGCCAGGTTCGCGCCGACTTACTTGCCCACCGCCCACCGATCCGTGCCGTTGTTGCAGATCAGCAGTCGAGCATGTTCGGTCAGGCTTGTTTTGCCGAAGGCGCTGTCAAGCACACGTTCGGCACTGCTGGCGTGCTCACCGTCACGACGGGCGCTCAACCGCGCCTCTACGACGGACTCACCTCGAGTGTGGCGTGGAATGTGCGTGGCAACACGGTGTTTCAGGCTGAGGGCGTGGTGTTCCACAGCGGCCAGACACTTTCGCTGATGCGAGAGAAGTGGCAGTTGCCCGTCGCACCCGCTGATGTTGATGCTCTGGCCTGGGCCGTACCCGATAGTGGTGGCGTCTACCTGGTACCCGCATTCGGTGGCATGGCTGCGCCCTGGTGGGACCGCAGCGCATCCGCCTCGGTCACCGGTATCACATTGGAAACCACCCTCCAGCACCTCGTCCGCGCCGCAGTGGAGTCGATGGCGTTCCAGGTCGTCGACATCGTCGAGGAACTGCGTCGATCGGGCCTGACAGTGGAGCAGATGAAGGTCGATGGTGGTGGAGCGGCCAGCAATCTGCTCTGCCAGCTAGTGGCTGATCTCGCGCGCGTCCACGTCGACCGATCACATGAACTGGAGCGCACCTCCCTCGGGGCAGCGTTGATCGCTGGGACGGCCCTGGGCCTGATCGCGGATCTGGACGAAGTCAGCGCGGCCTGGTCGGCCGATGCCGCGTTCGAGCCACTGATCACGCTGGACCGCCGCGACACCCTCTACGCCGGCTGGAACGCAGCCCTGGCTCGAACACTTTCGGTGAGTACACACACGCTGGAAGGGAGTACGTCATGAGTGAGACCGGACGACTCGTCAATGAAGCTCGCGAGGGCGGATACGCGATCGGTGCCTTCAACGTCCACAACCCTGAGACAGCCCAAGCCCTGCTCATTGCAGCTGAGCGTGCAGGTGCCCCGGTGATTCTGCAGCTGGGTGGTGCATTGCTGCCGCACCTTGGACTCGAGGGCGCGTACGAGATGACTCTGCGTCAGGCGGAGCAGTCCGGCGCCGTGCGCGCTATCCATCTTGACCACGGCACCGAGGACGAGGCGCTGGAAGCGATCCGGCTTGGCTTCGACTCAGTGATGTTCGATGGCTCTCGGCTGCCGTTCGAGGAGAACATTCGCGCCACGCGACGGATCGTCTCGGTCGCACATGATTTCGGGGTCCTGGTCGAGGCCGAGCTCGGACGTATTCCCGAGGCTGGTGCTCGTGTCGATTGGGAGTCCTACCTCACCGATGTAGAGGAGGCGGAGCGATTCGTCGCCGAAACAGGTGTTGACCTGCTTGCGATCTCGATCGGAGTTGTGCACGGAGTTGCTGCGGGTGAGCCGCAGCCACTGGCGATCGGACTTGCGGAGAAGATCCGCGATGTCACTGGGATTCCACTCGTTCTTCATGGCGCCTCAGGAATTCCCGATGAGGCCGTGCGCGAGTCGATCGCCGCTGGGGTCCACAAGGTGAATGCCGACACCGATCTGCGCCTTGCCTTCCGTCGGGGAATCGAGGAGGTGTGGTCGCACGGTGATCAACAGCTCGAGACGGCCCTGAGCCGCGGCCGCGAATACATGGCCGAGGCAGCAGCAGCAAAGATGACTGCCTATGGATGTGCAGGTCGTGCACATGCCACACTCGTCGGCACCGGTGTCGCTGGGCGTAAGTGGTAGCGGAGGACGACCGATGAGCACATCCTTGATCGGGCTGGACGATGTCCGAGCCCTGATCGCTGCGGAAGACCCAACGGGCCAGCTCGTTCCATGTGAGCTCGGCCAGTTGGTCGTCGGCCCGAATGCACTCACTCAGCTGACCTCCTGTGTGGCCGCCCTTGCCCCGGAGGGTCGCCGGGCCCATGTGGTGCTTCTGGTGGATGAGACCGTGATCCATCGCGAAGGCTCCGATGTGAAGGCTGTGGTGGCAGCCGATCTGTCGAACTCATTCGATCTCACCACCGTTGTGCTGTCGGACGGCCACCCTGAGCTGCATGTGTCCGAGCCCGTCGTCCAGGCAGCCCTCGACGGGTCCGAGGGCGCCGATGTGGTGGTTGCCCTCGGTGGTGGCACCATCAGCGATATCGGAAAGCTCGTGGTTGCCGAGCGCCCGGGCCTTCGCATTGTCACGGTGATGACCGCAGCCTCCGTCGACGGATACACCGATAACGTGTCGGTGATCCTGCGCGATGGAGTCAAGCGCACAATTCCATCCTGCTGGCCGGATGTGGTTCTTGCCGATGCCGAAACGGTGGCTGAGGCACCCTCGCGAATGAACCGTGCCGGCTACGGTGAGATGACCTCGATGTACGTGGCACCTGCCGACTGGCGACTGGCCGCACTGCTGGGCATCGATCCGACGTACCACCGCGGACCCGTCGCACTGCTGGAGGCCCTCGGCCCACGACTCGATGCGTGCGCCGGTGGAGTGGCAACTGGTGAACCGCAGGCCGTACAGGAACTCACCTGGGCACTGGCCCTGCGCGGGATCGCAACGGGCGTGGCCGGAACTACCGCATGCCTGTCGGGAGTGGAGCACCTGGTCAGTCACATGCTCGATGTGCGGGCGGCCCAACTGCATCTGCCCACTGGGCTCCATGGTGAGCAGGTCGGCGTTGGTTCGGTGATTGCCGCAGCTGCATGGGAGCTGCTGTTCGAACGGCTCGCAGCCGATCCCTCGGCGCACATCCATTCCGGACTGCTGCATCCCGGTGCTGCCGAGCTGCGAGTACGTGAGGCCTTCGAGCCCCTCAACCCGCGCATCGCCGACGAATGCTGGCGCGACTATGGACGCAAGCTTGAGCGGGTTGCTGATGCAATGCCGACGATCGTCACAACCCTCACCAACTGGGCACAGGTGAGTGATCAACTGGCGAATCTTCTGCGGTCATCGAGTTCGATCGCCTCGGGCCTGATCCGCGCAGGTGCACCCGCCCGGTTGAGTGACCTCGACGTGGATGAAGAAACCGCGCTGTGGGCAGTGGGGTCATGTGCGCTGATGCGTGATCGCTTCACGGTGGTCGACCTGCTCACCCTTCTCGGCTGGTGGCAACCAGCAGATGTGCACGAAGTGCTCAGGCGCGCTGAGAAGGCCGTCACCAGCGGACTTCAGTTGGAGGGAGTGCGATGACTGCCGACCTCATTGTTGGAGTGGACTGCTCCACCACAGCCGCCAAGGCCGTGGTGTGGTCTGCCGATGGAACGCCCATCTCATCGGCGCGAGTGCCCTATGAACTCAGTCAGCCGCGTCCCGGCTGGGGTGAGCAGAATGCAGAGGACTGGTGGGAGGCGTTCTGCGGTGCGGTGCGACGTGCCGTCCAGACCGTCGATGCCAAGCGAGTTGGTGCCATCTGCGTGACTCACCAGCGCGAGTCGTTCGTCTGCCTGGACGATCGCGGTCAGCCACTGAGGCCAGCGATGCTCTGGCTGGACGGTCGTGCCACCCGCGAGGTTGAGCAGTACGGAAGCCAGGACGTGCACCGGATCACCGGTAAGCCGCCGAACCCGACACCGGGCTGGTACAAGCTGTTGTGGCTGGCTGCCAATGAGCCCGAGACCATGGAGCGGGTTGGCAAGGTCGTCGATCTGCATGGATTCGTCGTGCGTCGACTCACCGGTCAGTGGTCAACCTCGGTGGCGAGTGCCGATCCGCTGGGGCTGGTGGATCTGTCCACGGGTGACTATGACGATGGACTGCTCGCTGCCTGTGGTCTGGACCGTCAGCGCATGGCCGATCTGCGCCAGCCCGGTGAGATCGTCGGTCCGCTGATCGACTCGGTGGCCGATGAACTCGGACTTGCCCGCGACACCCTCGTGGTCACCGGTGCCGGTGACGGACAGGCCGCCCAGCTTGGTACCGGAATCACCGGCCCAGGTGCCGCGTTCCTGAATCTCGGCAGCGGCATCGTGTCCGGCACGGTGAGCACCTCGTACGCCTATGGACGTGAATACCGCACGCTGTTCGCCGCCACCCCGGGCCGCTACAGCCTTGAGACGTTCATGGGTGGTGGCACCTTCAACCTCACCTGGTTCGTCGAGCGGTTCTCCGCCGTCGACCCGCGCGCACTTGGCCTGGATGTATCGGCCGAGTCGATTCTGGAGACCGCGGCGTCCCAGCTGCCACCGGGTGCCGAGGGTCTGCTCGTACTGCCCTACTGGACCGGTGCCCTCACTCCCTACTGGGATCACCGCGCCCGTGGTGTGATCCTTGGGCTCACCGGTAGCCACGGCAAGTCCCACGTGTATCGGGGCCTGCTCGAGGGCATCGCCTTCGAGCAGCGGTTCCTGACCGAGGGTCTTGTTGAGGCAGTACCCGATCCCGTCGAGCGACTCGTGGTGCTCGGTGGTGGCTCGCGCAGTCCGGTGTGGTGTCAGATCATCGCTGACGTCCTGCGGCGACCGGTAGAGATTGTCCGCGAGCCAGAGAGCACCTGCCTCGGTGCCGGCATGCTCGCCGCCTCCGCGATCGGGCTGCACTCCTCGATCCCCGATGCTGCCGTGGCCATGAGCGGTACGTCACGTCGTCATGAGCCACACCCCACCACAGCCGACACCTACGATCGCCTGTTCAAGGTGTACCGCAACATCTATCCCGCACTTGCCCCCGTGTTCGCCGACCTTGCCGAGGCGACGTCGCCATGAACACATCCCTGGCCGGTGATCGAGCAACCCGTCTCTACGACGGGTACCTGTTCGACCTCGACGGCACGCTGTATCTCGGTGATGAGCTGCTGCCGGGTGCGAAGCGGCTGATCGATGGTCTGCGTGAGCGCGGACGTCGGGTGCTGTTCCTGTCGAACAATCCGACGAAGGACCCGGTGATGTACGCCGAGAAACTCACCCGCCTTGGCATCCCGGCAACTCCACATGATGTGGTGAATCCACTGGTAACCCTGGCCGCCTGGCTGCGGGCCGAGGCACCGGGTGCGCGGGTGTTCGTGATCGGATCCGATCCGCTTCAGCGCGCGGTGATCGAGGCCGGCTGCGAGCCATGTGAGGATCCGGAGCTGATCGATGTGGTCGTTGCCAGCTACGACACCAGCTTCGATTACCGCAAACTTCAGATCGCCTTCGACACCCTGTGGCTACATCGACGGGCCCGCCTGGTCACCACCAACCCCGATGCATACTGCCCGATGCCCGGCGGACGGGGTGAGCCAGATGCGGCTGCGATCGTTGCCGCAATCGAGGCCTGCACCGGAGCCCAGTGCGAGGTGAATCTTGGCAAGCCGGATCCGGTGATGGCACGAACTGCCCTTACGGTGCTGGGTCTGGCCCCCCAGGACTGCGTCATGGTGGGCGATCGGCTCTACACAGATGTAGCCATGGCGCTGGACGCCGGGCTCGATGCAGCACTTGTGCTCACGGGAGAGAGCACCCAAGACATGGTCGACGAACTCCCGAGCCACCGTCGACCACAGTACGTACTGGAGCGGGTCGACGACCTGCTGCCGGAGTAAGGCGAACCTGTGACCAGCCCTTGCGCTACCCCCATCCCTATGACAGAATGGTCATGCACGTACAAGATATCCATTCAGCGGAGGTTGACATCCCCATGACCCTCGATAACGGAACCCTGTTGGAGATGCAGCGACGCATGCTGCGCATCCGGCACTTCGACGAGCGGGCCTCAAAGATGGTCAAGCGCGGCCAGATCCCCGGCACCGTCCACACCTCGATCGGCCAGGAGGCCCAGGTCGTGGGCGCGTGCATGGCACTGCGAGATGGCGACTACATGTCGGGCAACCACCGCAGCCACGGACATCCGATCGGCAAGGGCTCCCCGCTGGGACCGCTGATGGCCGAGCTCGTGGGCAAGTCTGGTGGAGTCTGCGGCGGCAAGGGTGGGTCCCTTCACCTGGCCGATTTCGCTGTGGGCAGCCTGGGCGAATCCGGCATCGTCGGATCATCGATCCCGATTGCCACGGGTGCGGCCCTGTCGGCCAAGCTGCTCGGCAATGGACGCGTCGCTCTGGCCTTCTTCGGTGATGGTGCGGCCAACCAGGGCTGCCTCTACGAGGCCATGAATCTTGCCGGCTCATGGGATCTGCCGGTGATCTTCCTGTGCGAGAACAACCAGTACGCGCTCTCCACCCCAGCCCACACTGTCACCTCCGGCGTCATCGCCGATCGGGCCGCCGGATTCGGTATCGCCGGGGTGCGGGTCGAGGACGGTCAGGACGTCATCAAGGTCTATGACGCAGTGGCCGAGGCCGTTGAGCGGGCGCGCTCGGGTGCCGGTCCGACCCTCGTCGAGGTGGTCACCTACCGGTTCCACGAGCACTCTGAGGGTCTGCGCCTGGCCACCGACTACCGCAATGCTGATGAGAAGGCGGAGTGGCTGGGCCGCGATCCGATCGTCATCTTCCGCGATCGTCTGATTGCCGATGGCATCGCCACGGCTGCCGAGCTCGATGCCCTTGAGGAGTCGGTGCTTGCTGAGGTGGACGAGGCAGTTGCCTTCACCGATGCGAGTCCATTCCCCGACCCCGAGGTCGCCTTTGCCCACCTGTACACCGAGCCGACACCACTGCGCGTGGCTGGCACCCTGATCGGAGCGACGTCATGACCGTGATGAGCTACCTCGGCGCAATCGGCGCCGCCCAGCGTGAGGCCATGGAGGCCGATGAGCGCGTCATCATCATCGGTGAGGATGTCGAGGCAAACGTCTACGGCACCACCGGTGCGGGCAAGTCGCGCAAGGACAAGGGTGACTTCCTCGAGATGTTCGGTCCCGCGCGCATCCGCAATACCCCGATCTCCGAAGAGGTGATCGTGGGTGCTGCGGCTGGTGCGGCGATGACCGGGCTGCGTCCGATCGTCGACCTGTCGTACTCATCCTTCCTCTACATGGCGATGGATCAGTTCGTGAACCAGGTTGCCAAGAACCGCTACATGTTCGGCGGCCAGGCCTCGATGCCGGTGGTGTTCCGCTCCGCGATGTTCTTCGGCCTCAACACTGGTGCCCACCACAGCGACCGGCCGTACCCGATGTTCATGAACGTCCCCGGCTTGAAGATCGCAGTACCGGCAAGCCCGTACGACGCAAAGGGTCTGCTGCGCACGGCCGTTGAGCTCGACGATCCCGTCCTCACCTTCGAAGCCTGTCCACTGTGGGGACTCAAGGAGGAGGTGCCGGAGGAGGAGTACTTCATCCCCTTCGGTGAGGGTCGTGTGGTGCGTGAAGGAAGTGACCTCACCATCGTCGCTGTCTCGAGCGCAGTACCTGAGGCAGCGGCTGTGGCCGATGCACTCGCCGAGGAGGGGGTGAGCGTCGAGGTGATCGACCCGCGCACCCTGGTACCGCTGGATGTCGACCTGATCCTGCGCTCGGTGGCCAAGACCGGACGCCTCGTCGTGGCCGATCCTGCACACCGTACCTGTGGCGCTGCCGCTGAGATCTCGGCGATCGTCGCCGAGGAGGGCTTCGAGTCACTGCGCGCACCGATCGTGCGCGTTGCCACTCCGGATACGCAGATCCCGTTCAGTCCTGCACTCGAGCGTCAGCTCTACCCAAGTGCGGCCACCATCACCACGGCAGCCCGCCGTGCTCTGGGCCTTCGCGCACCAGAGCTCGTCGAGGCCGGCCACTAGACATCACGAACGACGACTAAGGAGATAGAACATGGCCACCATCGAGGTGCTGCTCCCACAGTGGGGCATGGGAATGAGTGAGGGCACGATCACCACCTGGCTGAAGTCGGTGGGCGATCACGTCAACGAGGATGAGCCGCTGGCTGAGGTTGAGGCCGAGAAGGTTGAGGAGACCCTCGAGTCACCCGCCACCGGAACCCTCGTGCAGATCGTCGTCCCTGAGGGCGACACCGTCGACGTTCGCACCGTTGTTGCAATCATTGAGGAGGACTGAGCCATGTCATGGGTTGACCCGCTCGCACTCGTTTACGCTGCCCGCGAGGGTGGCTACGCAGTCGGCGCCTTCAACATGCACAGCGATGAGACCACTCAGGCCTTGGTGCTCGCGGCCGAGCAGGCGGACTCGCCGATGTTCCTTCAGGTGGGCCGCGCTGTTGTTCCCCATATGGGACTTGCCGCTGCTACGGCAATGACGCGCCGCTGGGCTGACGAATCGTCCGCGAACCTCGTCCTTCATCTCGACCACGGTCCGTGGGAGGAGTGCATCGAGGCCATCCAACTGGGCTTTGGCTCGATCATGTACGACGGTGCACATCTGCCGTTCGAGGAGAACATCGTCACCACGCGACGGATCGTCGAGATCGCCCACTCATTCGGTGTGGCCGTCGAGGCTGAACTTGGACGTATTCCGGATGCGACTCAGGAGAATGTGGACTGGTCGGCGTACTACACCGATGTGGCCGAGGCTGAGCGCTTCGTCAAGGAGACCGGTGTCGACCTGCTCGCGATCTCAGTGGGCATCGTGCACGGCATCCCGGCGCACGATCCGCAGCCACTTGATATCGAGCGCATCGAGCAGATCCGCGATGTGACGGGTATTCCGCTGGTACTGCACGGTGCCTCGGGGCTGTCCAAGGATGAGATCGATGCCGCAACGGCTGCCGGTGTGCACAAGTTCAATGCCGACACTGATCTGCGTCACGCCTTCCGTCGCGGCATCGAGCAGACCTGGTCCAATGGTGACCGTCAGCTCGAAGAGGCACTGGCCACCGGCCGCAGCCTGATGGTTGAGGCGACGATCGAGAAGCTGCGCGAGTACGGCTGTGCCGGTCGCTCGAGGGTGGCGGCATGACCGCCGCCGTCGAGGCTCCGGAGGGCAGTACCACTCGCCCGCTGACCGGGCTTGCGCGCACGGCTGCACGACGCATGGTCAAGGCGTGGGAGGCTCCGGTCTTCCATCTCGGGGTCGACGTCGACATGAGGTCCGCGCTGGCAGCATCTGGCAATGGCATCACCGTGACCGACCTGCTCGTTCGCGCGTGCACCACTGCGCTGGCTGCACACCCGGCCGTCAATGCTCACTACGCAGATGAAGTGATCACCCTGTGGGACGACATCAACGTGGGTATCGCAGTGGCGACCGAGGCTGGTCTGATGGTGCCCGTGATTCAGCAGGCGCACTCACTCGATCTCGAAGGACTTGCTGCGGCACGTCGCGATCTTGTGGCTCGCTCACGTGAGGGTGCACTCAAGATGGCTGATGTCAGTGGTGGCACCTTCACCATCTCGAACCTGGGCATGCTCGGGATCGATGAGTTCGATGCGATTCTCAACGTGCCGCAGGTGGCGATCCTCGCTGTGGGTTCGACCCGTCAGCAGCCGCGCCTCGTCGATGGTGAAACGCAATGGCTACCGATCGCACGACTCACCCTCACCTGTGATCACCGTGCCCTCGATGGTGCCACCGGAGCCCAGTTCCTGGCTACGCTGCGCGCCGATCTCGAGGGTGCAACCGCGAGCCGATGAGCACAGCCGTGTCCGTCATATCCCCTGCCGCTGTTGAGGTTGAGGATCGGACGGGCGCGGCCAAGGCACGTCTGGCGACGATGGTTGCCACAACACCCCACGGCCTGCTGCAGTGGGAGCGTCCGGGGCGAAGTGCTGCATTCAGCCGCCGCGACACACTGCTTCCCGGCTTCGACGCAGCCGCTGCGACCGCCGAGGCCGCAGGGTTCACCCCGTTCATCCGACCGGTGGGTGGACGTCTGGCCGCCTACCACGAGAGCTCACTCGTACTCGATCTGCTGCTGCGCTCAACTGAGCCGCGCAGTGGAATCAGTGCACGGTTCGCAGCTTTCTCCGAGGCCCTCGCAGACGGGCTGCAACTGCTCGGGGTGGACGCCCGCATCGGTCAGGTACCCGATGAGTACTGCCCTGGTGAGTGGAGTGTGAATCATGCGGGTCGCATCAAGTTGATCGGCACCGGCCAGCGCATCGTCCGCGATGCTGTGCAGCTGACGGCCGTCATCGTTGTGCGCGATCCCGATCCACTTCGCGACGTGATGTGCGATGTGTACGACGACCTCGACCTGCCCATCGATCCGTGGTCAGTGGG
>CAXBQZ010000008.1:0-58370 GCA_963978055.1 uncultured bacterium | reverse complement strand
GCTCCATGACCAATCCTCTCCTCGTGACCCTGGACGTACTCTTATCGTGATGCGGCCATGTGTGCCAATTGGGCAGAGGCCCGCTCGGCACTCCTATGCGAGCGTGGACGTGAACCAGCAGTTGATCTCCGCTCCCAGCAGGTGAGGTCGAGACCTGCCGCAAACGTGTGTGACACTGAACTGGTGACATTCACGAGGGAGAGCGAGCACAAGCGATGAAGAGAAGTGTCGGTACGGCTCTGGCGATGGTGGGTTTGCTGTCTGTGGGCGGCTTCGCCGCTAGCCCGTTGGCGAGCGCCGTCACGGCCCCGCTTGCTTCACCGCAGGCAGTCACGACCTCAACGAGCGTCCCGACGCACTGGTGGTATCCAAACTGGTCCTCCTCCGGCGTGAAGGGTTCGGCTCAGCCATGGCTGTCCCTGTGGCCCAAGCCAAAGGCTGTGTCCCCGACATCACGTGGCCCGTTGAGCGGCCACACGATCCTGATCGATCCGGGGCACAACATCGGAAACTCGAACCACATCAGCCAGATCGACAAGCACTACTGGGTGGGCCTCGACAAGATCTGCAATACGACGGGTACCGCCACTGATCAGGGCTATGCCGAGGCCAGTTACACCTATGACGTTGCGCAGCGACTCACAAAGCTTCTGACGGCAGCGGGTGCAAAGGTTGTTCTCACTCGTGATCAGAACAGCCGATCGACGTATGGACCATGTATTCAGGCCCGTGGGCTCCTCGGTGGTGAGGTTGGCGCCGATCTTGGTGTATCGATTCATGCCGATGGCGGACCTTCGAGTGGGCATGGAGCATTCGTCTACTCACCTGCGGTGAAGCCTGGTTACACCTCGTCCACGAAGGCAACGCAGTCGTATCGACTTGCCGGAGATGTCCTTGCCGGGCTGGCTGCCCACGGTCAGGTTGGCTCGACGTATCTTCATCCGAACATCGCGCCCGATAAGAATCAGGGGACGCTCAACGTGGCCACGATTCCGATCGTGATCGTCGAGACGCTCAACATGCGCAATGCCGGTGACGCAGCGAAGGCCGAATCGGCGAGTGGACGCCAGAACATCGCGGCGGGCCTTGCCGCTGGGATCGAACGCTGGATTTCTGGCCGATAGAACTCACTGATCGGTGGACAGTCTGGCCGCCAACTTCTCTATCTCGCTCATCAGTGGAGCCAAGCTCGCGCGCCGTTCCGGTGTGTCAAGAAGCTCTGCGAGGGCGGCTTGGGCACCTAGCTGATCATCCGCGTCGAGGAGCGCCTCTACTCGATGCACGCGTGCCTGATCGGCAAAGTGGTGTGCTGCAATCCGCTCGAATCTGGCAACGGCCTGATCAAGGAGGGGGAGTGCTTCCAGTGGTTGCTTGCGGCGTACCAGTACTACCGCAAGGTTCATGTACGCGTGTGCCTCGAACTGCTCGTTGCCGGCCCTCGCCGAGGTGATGAGGAAGGCTGTGAACTGCTGCTCGGCCAGATCTAGATCGCCGAGGTCGCTGGCCACCTCACCAAGGTTGTTGCGTGCCATGGCAATGCCCATCGCATCACCCGCCCGCTCGAATGCCTCCAGACTCCGTGCGTACCAGGTGCTCGCCTCGGTCAGATCGCCACGCCAGTACGCATCGATCCCGTAATTGTTGAGTGCCTGACCCACACCCTCCCAATCCCCTATGTGCGTGTATGTCGTCAGTGCGATCTCACGATGGCTCAGCGTCTGGTCTGACTGGCCGGTATCTACCAGCACACCGTCCATGAGCAGGTGCGCGCGCGCAGACCACTCGTCGCCCTCGGTGTTGCTGAACCGCAGGGCGTTCAACAGTTCCGTCTTTGCCTGATCGAAGTTTCCCTGTCGAATGCGAACTCCGGCCCGACGGACGTAGGCGGCCGCCTTTGCCCGTCGCCCAGCCTGCTTTGGCAGTTCGTCAGCTGCCGAGATCGCCTTTGACGTAAGGCGAAGTGCTACAGCGTGCTGCCCCAGGTCGCCTTCAACCCACGCTCGCTTTGTCAGCAGTCTGGGTACTGCTCCTGATGCAGCACCGGTGACCGCCAACCGGTATGCCGCTGAGGCCTCACTGAAGCGGCCAGCCATGCGAGCACTGTCCCCCCACCGCTCCGCATTGCTGGAGACCACATCGGGATCAACACCAGCGGCGCCCGATGATTCGATCGCGATCGCGTACGCATCTGCTGATTCGTTGAATGCCCCGGCGGCAAATGCCGAATCTGCTGCCCGGAGACCCCACCGCCAGGCTTTCGTTGGATTGCCACCACGGCTGAAATGGCGCGCGAGGATCGCCGGGTGAGTCTCCTGTCGCGCCTCAAGAAGCAATCCCGTTCGGGTGTGAAGTTGACGTCGACGCCGATACGACAGTCCGCGATAGGCAATCTCACTAACCATTGGGTCAACGAATCTGATCTGATCGCCCCCGGTCACTTCAAGCAGTCCATCAAGTCGGCTGAGAGAACGTGGATCATCAAACGCTCTCGCCACACCCATGAGCCGTTCATCGGAGGTATCCGATAGCACGTCACGGATCAACTGCCGAGGAACAGCGTCACCCATCACGCTCAGATAGCGAGTCAGTCGTCGAAGATCACCGGGCAAACTGTCTATCTGGAGTTCGATAAGCGATTCGATGTCGTGTGGGATGTCTGCATTGGCTGGTGACCAGTTTGATGCGAACGCAATGACGTTGCGGGGGATCCCCTGTGCTCGTTCAGCGAGCTCCGCGGCAACGGCAGTTGGCTGGTGGCGTTGTTCGAGAATCGTCGCTGCGATAAGGGTTGAATCCGCCAGCGATAACGGCTCGAGCGTGATTGTTACGTCCGCTGCGATTGGATGTGGGTCACCCGATCGAGTGGCGATGAGGATCCGGGGTCCTGCGTTGCGGGCAGTGGCCGCCAGGTCCCTCAGCAACAATTGGGATGAGGCGTCGAGAAGTCCGGGCCGGTCGACGAAGAGAACTCCGTCGTCGCCAAGCCATGACCGGATGAGGGAGGAGACGGCCGTGATGAGTCGTTGCTGACGACCCGGATCCTCAGACCCGGGACCAACGGACACTCCACCCAGAGCACTGCGCAGCAGTTGCAGTTCGTCACTCACCTCAGGCGCGTGGCCACTGATCCACTCGGTCAATTGGCGATCGACCACACTCGCCGGTGCATCACCAGGAAGTGCGAACAGTCGACGCAGCTCTCGTTGAAGTGATCCGAAGGGAACAAGTCGCTGGTCCACACGGGCTCGCAGCTCGATGCGCTGCCTATCGCCAAGCGCATGAACGGCGGTGGAGGTAGCGCCCATCCCCGCCGGACCCTCGATGCTCACAACTCGTCGTGAGTCTGGAGCATCGAGCCATCTGCCAATCCGCTCGATATCTGACGTCCGTCCGATGAAGTGAGATGTCGACGCGGCCGTCTGCTCAGTTGGCGGCCCCAATACGAGATGTGGTCGCACGGCACCGCGACGTGAATGGACCTGGGCTGCTGGCAGTGGCTGGGTAGCCAGATTTCCTTTCACAGCAACAAGCACATTCTCATCAACCAGCAGTTGACCCGGTTGTGCTCGAGCTGCCAGTCGCGCCGCAACGTTGACGCAGTCACCCATGGCACTCCATGTCCATCGGTGCTGATCTCCCATCACGCCAGCAAAGGCCAACCCGTGTGTCATGCCGGCGGTCGGGGAAACTCCAGACTCACCAAGCAGATACGTGACGGTGGACAGCAGTGCATCGGTTCCGTTCTCGTGTGCAGCCGGCGCACCTGCCGTGAGCATGAACCGAAGCCCAAGTCCGGTCGGTTCGACGCACGTTACTGTCACCCCATGGGTGTGGCATGCACGCTGCACTCGGTCGATCAGAGCGGTTGCTTGGCGTGAGATCATCGCCGGCGAATTACCGAGGTCGGCGTAGGTGACGAATGCGGTATCGACGATTCGATGCTCGTGGTCGTAGGCGATGCTGGGCAGACCGTCGCGAACGGCGTCGGGGATGTAGGGACTCGGATCCCGCGGGGGCCGATCTGCACTGCCGCGATATCTGGCGATGGCGGACGGGATCGGATCGGCCACCAGGATCTCGCCGGGACCGGCCTTCTTCTGGGCGTCAAGTGCGGCCACCATGGTCTGTCCGAACGGCAGCAGTGCACGCAACTCCGTGCCCGCATCGACCAACAGCACCTCTCCTGATGCAAGTCCCTGCGACACCTTGAGAACGACCGTGCCTGCTTGTGTTTGGACGCGCGCAATTCTGGCCAGGGCTGTCTTTGCGTCTTTGGCGGCCGCATGTGCGCGTTCGGCGTGGTCCGCTCCGTCGAAGAGAACAAGAAGGGCGTCACCGGCGATCAGCAGGACATCACCCTCGTGTCCCTCCACCGCGGAAGTCAGGGTGGAAAGGGCCTGGGTGACGGTGGAGATCATCTGCTCGGTACCAGCAGCACCGAATTGAGCCAGTCGTTCGGACAGCCGAGTGAAACCCACGACATCAATCAGGAGCAGAGACCCCTGCACGCGGTCAACTGCTGGCCGGTCAGTCAGGAGTCGGCGGGGCCCTGCACCAATGGCCCAATCATGGGCCGACAAGTCCTTCGGACCACTTGCACCTGTCACCACGGACTCCGATATCTGGGGATGGACTCAGATTACGCAGCGTGCACAAATGGGCGCAATAACCCTGTTCTTGGGACTCTCTGTTACTGGTTGTGTCGGGTCGCCTACACAACGCATCAAATGATGCTCTCCTTCGTTGACCATGCTCATTTCAGTTCTTACCGTGACTTCTGCAAATGTCAACGGAGAGTGCACGAAAGCAGGACGGCATGGCCCCCAGCCTCACCCCGAGAAAGCTCATTGCGGTAGCGGTTCCCGCTGCACTTGGGTTGGCTGCTCTTACCCCGATTTCTGCCACGGCCGCCGGTGCCACCCGGGTTGCCGGCACCATCACGTCCATCTCCGTGACGGCACCAGCGAGTGTGCCTGTTGGGGCCTTCGAGGTTCCAGTTGCCAGTATTCCAACCTCGGTGCTCGGTGACGGCGCAGGTGCTGATGGCACGCCGGTGCGCGGAGTTCCGGTTCGCGGAGTTCCCGTGCGCGGTGTCCCCGTGCGCGGTGTCCCGGTTCGCGGAGTTCCCGTGCGCGGTGTCCCCGTGCGCGGAGTCCCCGTGCGCGGAGTCCCCGTGCGCGGAGTCCCCGTGCGCGGAGTGCCGCTCTCGCAGATTCCGCTGCTTCCCGCATCAGGTAAGACCTGGCCGGCGTTGGTCGCGGCGATCCCCGCGCTTGCCAACAAGCCCCTTGCGACGATCAGTTTTGGTGACTATCTCGACGCCGCGCCCAACACCGACCTGACCCTCGGTGATATAGACCTCGCCAACAGTCCGCTGCGCGCAGTACCGCTCGAAGGCTGGCTGCTCGCAACGGTGCCTGCCTCGCAGATCGTCTACCCTGGCGGCAGCCTGTGCGATCTTGCCAAGCGTCAGACCGGGATTGCCCAATGTGATGCCACCATCGTCAACTCCATCGCCTATGACTACAGCCCGGCCGTGCCGACAGTGCTCGATCTGGCTCTCGCCGGAATCGACTTCACCTCAGTGCCCTGGGCGCGAGTGCCGTTGGCGCAGATCTCATCTGATGCGCCCATTCGGTCGATCGTGCTGGGCGGTGCTAATGGTGGAACGGTTTCCAACTCTGCCCTCGGTACGCTCGTCCTGAGCGGCCTGAATTACGACAAGACCACATCGCTTTCCACCTTCAGCCAGACCACATCGCTGGGAAGTCAGCAGGCTACCTTCGATCAGCAAGCGGCCGCCAACAAGGCGATCAAGATCGGTGATCTCTCCCTCTACAACCCGGCAATTCAGGCCACGGATGCCGAGACTCTTGGCGTTCGTCCGACCGTGGCTGACGCCATGAGCACCCTGATCGACTCCACGACCGCCAACTGGGAGAGCGCCAACCTGAGCGGCCTCAACCTGCCCGAGTATGACTCGGCTCAATCACCAGGCACGTGGACGGCTTCGGTCACCGCTACGGCCGTCAGCGGCTCTCCTGCTGGCTCAGTCGTCCCCACCACCATCACGCTGACACTCCCGGATGGCTTCGATGCTCTCACCACAAGTGTTCTGGCAAATGGTGCTGCGCTGACGCCCAACAGTGTGAAACGTGATGGGCCGAAGGCTGTTGTTGACGTGGATGCCCCCAGCGGTGTTCCGATGAGCCTGACGTTCACGGCCCTTGGTCCGCTCGATCTGAGGACCACAGGGACGGCCAGTTCCCTGACGGCGGCACCGTTCGGTGGAGCGCTGGCAACCACCACGAGTGGAGCTACCACGGTGGTGGCGCGTACAGCCGTGCACAATGCACTCACCCCGAGCGTCCTGACGTTTGACTACATCACCTCGAGTGCGACGGATACCACCAAGAGTTTCACTGTCAAGGCCCTCCCGGCTGGCACTCGGATGTTCGCACTGCTTGGCAACCTACCTGCGGATTACGACATGACGGTCTATGGCCCACCCGTCGTCGGCGCTGGTAAAGTTGCCAGCAGCCCATTCGCGAGCCTTGCCCAATCCGCCTTCGTGCAGCGCCCCGCTCTGGGTCTCAACCTGTCCGGTGGACTCAAGTCCGATCCGGGTGTGGACAATGGGCCGGGAACCGCCGCTCCGGTCTCGGGCCAGGTCGCTGAGATCCCACTGCATCAGGGGACCAACAATCTTCCGGTGGTGGGAGTCTCAAACACTGTTGGAACAGGATCTGAAGAGGTCGGCTGGATCAGCGAGGGCTATGACAGTTATACGGTCATCGTCAGCGCAAAGAGCGGTGCCAGTTCGCCGAAGCCATTCACGTTGAGAATTCGATCGATGGCGCCCCCGGCAGCAGCGGTTTGCAAACCGGGCACGGCATTCGGTACCGCTGTCACATACCCGGCCACCGCGATCGATCTCGTGGCGCCACCCAATCCGGCGCCCAACAGCCCCATTGCAGTCATCGACCGAGTGGCCTTCCAGGCTCGCTACGGTGCAGCTGCAACAACGGCAATGTGGAACAGCCTCGTGGCGTTCCGGACCCTGCCTGAGGGGCTCCCATTGCGGTTTGTCCTTCTCGACACTGATCCCGCGTATGCGGCTGCTGCGCAGCAGCGCATGGTGAATCCCTGTGATCTTCAGCCGACGTTCACCGAAGTCGATCGCATCGGTTCACTTATTCGAGCGGCCAAGGCGGCGAACCCGACTGCGACCTCCGTCATCATGGTGGGTTCTGATGAGCAGGTGCCAATGGCGCGGGTGCGTGATCAGGCTTGGACGTTCAACGAAGCCGAGTTTGCCGATGAAGCCGTGGACGGCACTCCCAACCCGATCTCCGTCTCTGCCCAGCAGGGGTTCGTCCTTTCCGACACCCCCTATGCGATCAGCACGCCGTCATTGGCTGGTCAGGAGGCACTGATGCTTCCGGACATGGGCATCGGTCGTCTGGTCGAGTCCCCAGCCACGATTCAAGGATTGCTCGACAACTACACCAAGAATGCCGGACAGCTCTACGTCACGAAGAAGGGCTTCTCCTACCAGCGGTATGGCTACGGGTTCCTCGCTGATGGCACCAACGCGATGGGTGCCAGCTTTGCGGCCGGCACAGGAATTGAAGCTGCTGGTTCAGTGGTGAACGACTCATGGGACGGTAGCGCTCTCACAGGAACCTCCGGGGCATTCTCGGCCACTGGGGCGGCTGCGGCCACCGTGCTCAACGCCCACTTCGATCCGCGCAGACTCCTAGCTGCGTGTGGTGATCCAATCGTCACCCCAGCACCGTCCTGTCTGACGCCACTGGTTGGAACCGCTGCTGCGATTGCGCCCTCTCTGCCAGGCAAGCTGCTCATGTCTGTCGGCTGCCACTCAGGACTCAACATCCCCAATGGATACGTACCGGGTAATTCCCCGCTGGCCACCGACTGGGCAGAGACCTTTGCGAATCAGGGTGCCTCAGTATGGGTCGGCAACACCGGTTACGGCTATGGCGACAGTGATGTTGTGGGCTACTCCGAACAGCTCATGACGAACTTTGCCGACCAGTTGACTCAGGCCCCGAACGCTGGCCTGGCACTCGCATACGCCAAGCAGCAGTATCAGGGGGGCCTGAGCGCTCTCAGCGATATCGATCTGAAGGTGATGGCCGAGTCGACCCTGTATGGATTGCCGCTCTGGGTTGGTCTCAACCCCAACCGCACCCCGGTGGCAAAGGTCACCCGCGCTCTCACTGGCTCGAGCACGGGCTATACGTACGCAGATCTGACGAACATCACGCCAACTCTGACATCTGTCGCCTCACCGCGTGGTACCTACTACACGGCGTCGGCGGCTGGAGCGGTAGCTACCGTTGCGGCCACCCCTGGCATGCCACTGACCCCACACCTGGATTTGCCCTTCACTCAGGCGAATCCGTCCATCGTCAACTCGCGCATTCATGGGGTTGAGGTCGTGTCCCTCACCGGCACGGCACCTACCGCGGAGGATCCGGTGATTTCCCGCGCCGTGGTCGACTCAAGTGTGCGCGAGGGCGAACCTGCAGCACCCAATACGGTGTGGCCAGCCTCGATTCAAACCGCGTCGTGGATGACAACTGCTGTGGGTGATGAGGATCGGGTTGGTATCAGTCCGACGGTTACTTTCCCCAGAGCGCCAGAGGGACTCACGCAGCTAGTCGACCGCGAGAAGTTCACCCTCATCGGAGTACGGGCCTACTACTCCAGTTCGGCACGTCTTATTCCGCCGGTTATCCAACGAATCGATGTGGCGGGTACAGCCCTGACCGTTACTGCAGTGAAGTCCGACGCCGTTGTCATCGGTGCCGACACCCCGCCCATCGATCACGTTTCTGTCCTTGGTTGGGATGGGGTCTCTGCTGGTGGTTGGACGAAGTATGGGCCGACGGCGGGCCTTGGCCCGACTTTTGGCTACACGATCTCGGCCAACACGAAGTACCTCTACGTGCAGGTTGTCGATCAGGCCGGTGATGTCTCTTCGGCTTGGAAGGTGATCACTCCCGCGATCACCGGAACCGCTGCGGGCACGGCCAGCGTGAGCGGCCCTGCAGTAGCCGGTTCACCCGGCAAGTTCACTGGGCCTGCCACCATCACTGCCTCCTGGCCGTCGGGTGCCCACATCAAGCTGGGCACCACCGGTGCAGTTGACAGCCCGAACCCGGCCACGGTGTTCAGCACGCAGAATGCCTACCTAGTGGATGGCTACAACGCAGTGCAGAAGGCGTGGTCGTTCAATATCGACAGCACTCCACCGGCCCTGCCGACGGCGGCTGCCGGACAGGTGATCGCGCCGGACGGAGGTACGGTCATCGTCCCGGCCTCGGCCCCCACGGCCACGGCAAGCGGAACAGTGGTCAACTTCCCGACCACCACGACGGACGCAGGTGACGGCACCGTGCCGTTCACCTGTCTGCCCGCCAGCGGCAGTTCCTTCCCGATCGGTTCATCCAAGGTGGGCTGTCAGGCGGTTGATTCGGCTGGAAATCGCACGTACACCACGTTCACGGTCACTGTGCAGGATCCGTACATCACTGTGCCCGCGCCCATCACGGCTGAGGCCACTGGGCCAACGGGTGCGACAGTGACGTACACGGCAACGGCCACTGACTCCGTAGACGGAGCCCGCCCGGTTAGTTGCACGCCGGCGTCGGGATCAACCTTTGCGATCGCCACCACCGCTGTCACCTGTACCTCTCAAGACACGCGCGGCTATGTGAGTACGTCCACGTTCACCGTGACCGTCCGCGATACCACGGCGCCAGCTCTGGCCTTGCCCGCGTCGGTCGCGGCTACCGCGACCAGTGCGTCCGGTGCTGTGGTGACGTATGCGGCAACGGCCACGGACAAGGTCGACGGTGCGCGACCGATCACCTGCACCCCAGCATCAGGTTCCACCTTCGCGGTGGGAGCAACCACCGTGTCGTGCTCCTCGGCAGACACACGGCTCAATACCGCCACGGGAAGCTTCGTGGTAACCGTGGCGAAGGCTGCCGACACCACCGCACCAACTGTCACGTTCAGCCCGGTTTCCGGTACCAAGGTGTCCTGCGTCAAGACCCTGTGTCCCACGACGACGCTCAAGTTCGCGACGGCCGACTCCTCTGCCAACTCGACCTGGCAGAACGTCAGTGGCCTGAAGACTGTCACCTACTACACGACGACAACCGCGTCGACCGTCACCACAACACCACTGTTCAGCGGTAAGGGCGTTGCCTACCCAACGACTGGTGGATCAGTGACACTCACCAACACTCTCGGAAACAAGATCTGGGTGCGAGTGGATGCTGTGGACGCAGCTGGCATTCTCACGACAGCGATCTGGTGGGTAAGCGCATAGCCTCAGACGAAGTGAGGTGCGGGTAGGTTGATCTAATGAGGTTGTCCTTCACCGCGGAGATCTTCTACTGGCGCGGCCCGTCACCCTTTCACTTCGTGGCTGTGCCAGAAGCAGAAAGTGCGGAGCTGCAGGCGATTTCGTCGCTCGTCACATACGGGTGGGGGATGATCCCGGTGAACGGGGCCATCGGGCAGACCACGTTCACGACGTCACTGTTCCCCAAGGACGGCGGCTACCTGGTTCCGCTGCGGGTAGCGGTGCGCACGGCTGAACAACTCGAGGTTGGTGATCTGGTCACCATCACCCTCGAGGTGGTGTCACCCTCCTAGTTGACCATCGCAAGGCCTATGGGACAGCGATCATGAGCTAGTGCCGCTGTTTGCCGGGGTCCGCGATCGTTGACTTCGAAATCCCAGCGGAACAGGTGTGGCCGTGGCTGCGGGTGTCGCTCTGCGACCAGCCGTACGTGGAAACACGTGTGGGGCGACCACCACAAGGAAGTCACCCCACACGTGCGTTCTAACTAAACGGAACCTAGCCGCATCCGCAGCCGCATCCGGTGTTTGTTCCCGAAAACGGTCCGCCGTCCCACGTGCCGACATGCGCAACGTCGCCGTTTCCACACACAGAACAAACCCAGACGGAGGGAAGGCGTGAGCCATCCATCACCAAGGTCTGAAACTCATGGTCACAGTCCGGGCAGCGAAGCAGCCAAACCGCCATGTACTACTTGCCGAGTTTCTTACGTGCCAGTTCAGTGCCAGCCGCCAGAGCGTGCAGTTTGTCGATGGCGATGTAGCGCTGGAGAAGGATCAGACCACAGTCAGTGGTAACGCCGAGCTTCTCCGGCGGGATGTACTCAGCGAGGCGCATGATGCGATCGCAGACATCCTCAGCAGTTTCGGTGATGGTGGACTTGACGTCAATGACACCTGCCCAGAACATGACGTTGTCCGGGAGCGGGTGTTCCTTGATCACATCCAGACCCGATAGGTCATCCGAGCGACGCCCGCAGTTCTCGAGGTTTAGGACGTTGAAGTTAGCCTCGTAAGACTTTGGGATGACAGACGCCGTTGCGGACGGCGCACTGCCCTTGCGCTGCGTCAGGTCGAAGATTTCGCCCGAGTTCGCGGTCTCGTCAGGGTAGTAGGCGGGCGTACCACCCCAGTTACCCCAGCAGACGTGAACAATAATCTGAGCATTCTTCACCCCCTGAACCGCCCGGTTGAATGCCTCGATTGCCCAGTCTTCATAGAAGTATGGCCATGTGAATTCATCAAGCTGAATGAAGTCGATGCCCATGGCATCTACTTCGAGGATGTCTTCGTTGATGGCAGCGGCCATCGCCATCGCGCGGTCGCGCGGGTTGTCGTAATAGAGGTCGTTGGTGCACTGGCTCAGTACCTGGATACCGGTGTACTGCACCTTCGTCGCCTTGTTCGTGGCACGCTTAAGTGCTCTCGCCTGCTCAACCATGATGCCGCCGCGACGCTTGATCTCCTGTGTCAAGGTGCCAGCATGCAAGCGGCTGTAGATCGGAAAGCCGAGGTGGCCACCTTTCAGGTCGTAGCCCATGCGACGCATGTAGTAGTAGACAGCTGCGTCTGCATAGTTGTCACCATGTAGACGGCCATCGGAGATGATATCGAGGCCGGCGATCTCCTGATCATGGACGACAGCCTGCATCGCATCTTCGAACGCTTCGCGAATGAACGCGTCAGGTGGCTCTTGGTCGCCGTGCCAGTCGCGAGCTGGTCCGGCATCCCACCATCGTGGGTTGGGGTAGTTCCCGACCATCGAAGTTGGGATGAGGATCTCCTGGTTTCCCACGCGCATCTGGTGCTCTCCTCGGTTTCAGCGACCTGTACCCACCTGACGGCGGTTGCCTGTCGCGGTTGTTGTGACGATGCCAGTCCCAATCAAAAGGTTGCTGAGGTACAGCACGTCACATGGATGGACGATTGGGACGCTAGCCCTGTCGGGTCATCTCAACTATGTGTCCGCAGGACAGAGTCATGGGCAGAGTATGTCCCCGTGGGGTGGAGTCAGGCGCCAGGATCTGCCGGACTTTTCGCGTGTGAGTTGCCTTCCGGAGTGGACCTCCAGCCTCTATCGGTGGGCTCTTTTGGCCCATTAAGGTCATCCCATGAGTACCGGGTGGCTCAACCATAGTTCTCACGGTGGAGCATTTCGTGCGCGGTTCTCCGCCGAGGGTTCCGTCGAGGTCCAGCATCATCCGCTGGACTCTGGTGAGGCGCCGCTGCTAGGTAATCTGGCAAGCACCTACGACCACCCCGCGAGAGTTAGGAGACCAGCGATCCGTCGCGGTTGGTTGGTCGACGGTCCTGGCCCATCCGCCGTTCGTGGTGTTGATCCCTTCGTCGAGGTGTCTTGGGATGAATTGATCCAGGTCCTTGGTAGCGAACTCCGCCGGGTGTATTCGACGACGGGCCCCACATCAGTCTTCGGAGGTTCGTACGGTTGGGCCAGCGCGGGTCGGTTCCATCACGCTCCAAGCCAGCTCCATCGCTTCCTGAATGTTCTCGGCGGCTACGTCCGCTCAGTGAACACTTACAGCATTGGGGCAAGTGCGGTCATAGTTCCCCACGTTCTGGGATTCGACGTCAGCGAACTCGTCCAACGGACGACATCGTGGGAAATGATCGCTGAGCACACCGACGTTGTACTCGCATTCGGAGGTATTTCGCTGAAGAACACAACTGTGTCACCGGGTGGTGCCACCGACCACGTGGCTCGTGCCCGTCTGCAGTCAATGGACGCGCGGGGAGTGACGTTCCATCTCTTCTCGCCGCTTCGGGATGACCTGCCGGTTGCCTGCTCCTGGTGGGCTCTGCGTCCCGCCACAGATGTCGCCGTGATGCTGGGAATCATGCACACGATCGTCACTGCAGGTTTGCACGATCTCGAATTCCTATCGAGATACTGCGAAGGCTGGCCGGTGCTCGAGGACTACCTGCTCGGAGTGTCCGACGGCGTCGCAAAGGATGTCGCATGGGCCTCAAAAATCAGTGGATTGGACGGCGACGGCCTGCGTGCATTAGCCATGTCACTACCCGGTAAGCGCGTTCTGGTTCAGACGAGTTGGTCGCTTCAACGAGCTGAGCACGGAGAGCAACCGATCTGGACTGCCATTGCCCTTGCGTCCGTACTTGGCCAAATCGGCTTACCAGGTGGAGGTTTCGGCCACGGCTATGGATCGATGGCGTCCGTAGGCATGGAAGAAGTCCTCACCGGTATTCCGTCATTACCCCAAGGTGAAAATCCAGTCGAGACATTCATTCCGGTGGCACGTGCAGGTGACATGCTGCGATGCCCGGGCAGTGAGTACCACTACAACGGACAACGATTGACCTACCCGGATATTCGCCTTGTGTACTGGTGTGGAGGTAATCCTTTCCATCACCACCAGGATCTCAACGAACTTCGTCGGGCTTGGTCTCTGCCAGATACCATCGTTGTACATGACCCATGGTGGACGGCGGCGGCTAAGCACGCGGATGTTGTCATCCCGAGCACGACCTCACTTGAGCGACGCGATCTCGGTGCGAATGTAAACGATCGGTGGGTGCAGGCCATGCATCAAATCACTCCACGGGTGGGTCAATCGCGCGATGACTACGAGGTATTCACGAAATTATCCGCCTGGGTACTTGGTGATGCCTACACGTTCACCGAAGGTCGCACACAGGATGGGTGGATTCAGCATCTCTATGAGGATCTCAGAGAGCGCTGTGCCACGTATGACTGGGAGATTCCCTCGTTTGACGAGTTTTGGCACGTCGGATTCGTTGAACTCCCCACCCGGCAGGGAGATCACATACTGATGGCAGGTTTTCGGGACGATCCCGAAAGAAATCCCCTCACAACACCGAGTGGTCGCATTGAGTTGTTCTCCTCGACGATCGCGTCGTTCGCATATGACGACTGTCCGCCGCATCCCATGTGGCTCGAACCTCACGAGTGGCTTGGTTCTCCCGCGGTCTTGACCAATCCGCTACATCTCATAGCTAATCAACCTGCAGGCCGGTTGCACAGTCAGTTGGACATGGGTGCAGTGTCACAAAGTTACAAAACGTCAGGGCGGGAAACTCTACGCATGCATCCGACGGATGCCCACGCGCGCGGAATAGAGGACGAAGATGTGGTCCGACTAACCAACGAGCGCGGATCCTGCCTTGCTGGGGTGATGATCACCGAAGATGTCCGTCCTGGGGTTGTATCCCTACCTACGGGAGCCTGGTTTGATCCAGTTGACCTCGAAGCTGGAAACTCCATGTGTATGCACGGAAATCCAAATGTGCTCACCCCTGATCGTGGGACGTCGTCGCTGGCCCAGGGATGTACTGGTCAGCATGCGCTTGTAGAAGTGGCGCGATTCTCCGGGGTAGCACCGCCCGTTCGCGCTCATCAACCCCCGCAGTTTGTCGCGCGTCCGCGAACGGTCCACCTAGCGGAGTAGCTAGGACTCAACGACGTTTCCGTCGACATGAACAGCGGGGATCCCAGCACGCGTTAGAAGTGAGGTGGCAATAGCGGCTCGGAATCCACTTCCGCAATAAACCCAGACCTCACGTCCATTGGCCCACATCCGAATTTCCTCCATGCGCCGAAGGACTTGGTGAATCGGGATGCCGCGCTGATTGGCCAAGCTTGCGCGCTCGCGTTCTGAATCGAGTCGAACGTCCAGGACGCGCAACGCAGGATCCGCGGCCATTGCGGCTCGAAGTCGCCGTCCATCGGCGTGACGTACAGTTGCCAAAGAGTTTGCGTCCACCGTGCCATCGCGCCAGAGGGCGGCCGATGACACGTGATCTAGCCCGATGCGTGCCAGTTCCACCACTGCCGTGTGAAGTGTTGCTTCCTCTGGAACCACGAGGTGTAGTTCGGCATCCTCAGGCAGGAGCCAGCCGATGTACGTGACGTAAGAGCCGGCGGCATCAAAGGACAGTGATCGTGGCAGATGACCGTCGGCGAATGCGTGCCGGTGACGTAGGTCCAGTACCCATTCACCTCTCATCGCGCCGGCAGCCGCCTCACTGAGCGGTCGCAGAGGTGGAAGCACCGGCGGGAAGGGGGGAGTTCCACTCTTGTTGATCGGACCCATACGGTTGAAGTAGGAGGGGTATGGGCCTTGATTGCTGAGTAATCGCTCGACGAATGCGCCTTCATCTTTGGAGAACACGGGGTTGGAAACTCTCAGACCTGCGAGCGTTCGCTCATGTACGACTGCGTCGCCAACCGAGCAGAAGGAGCCGAAGCCATGTGTTGGCAGGACGGTAGCGGTGTCATCCACTGAGGCAGCGAGCTGACGAGCTGAGTGCCATTGTGCATGGGCAAGTTCAGTTGCGTGCTCGGGCCCGAAGAGATCTGTGCGTCCAACACCTGAATATAGGAGCCCACCACCTGTGAACGTGGCCACGTCATGTCCATCGGCATTCAGTACGTATGACATGTGATGTGGGGTATGACCGGGGGTGTGTACGGCGCGTACCTGCGCATTTCCAATGCTGATGACGTCACCGTCACCCACGAGTCGAGCGGGGCACGTCAGCCCGCCATCGCGTGGTGCGACGTAGTCCGCGTCAGTCAATCGGGCTGCGGCCAGGCCTCCGCTGATGTAGTCGTTGTGCACATGCGTATCGAAGACATGGCTCACGGACCAGCCGCTTTCTCGGACAAAGCCCAGCAGCGAATCGACATCCCGTGGTGGGTCTATGAGTGCGGCGTAGGTCCCTGCTACAGCAATGTAGGTGCGGTTACCGAGCCCGGGCACTTCGAATGGGATCACTCGTACAGAGCCCAGAGTAACCTCATCGCTTAAGGGTGTAAGAGGTGCAGCGGTGCCACTGTGGATCACGATAGACCTTACGCTCGAAGGGATTGCAGTGTTCGCCAAGCGCGGCAAGCCAACTGCAAGTTGAAATTGACGTCTGGATCTCCAAGTTGCAGACCAGATACTTCACGAATTCTCTGGAGTCGGTATTTCAAGGTGCTTCGGTGAATTGACAGTGTCTTGGCGGCTTCGTCGTAGTGCCCTCCGCATTCAAGGTACTCATGCAGGGTCTTGACCAAGTCGGCGTGGCGCAACTGGTCGTAGTCCAAGAGTGGGCCAAGCCAGTCACGCGTGAATCGTTCAATATCGGCTGCATCGTCGGTGTTTGCCAGAAGCCGATAGACGCCCAACCGGTCAAAGACCGTCACCTTCGGTGCGGGCCCCGCATCGCGCTGGAGGCGCAGGGCCAAGACAGCCTCGCGGTGCGAGCGAGGGAAATCCTCCACGCTGGTTGTGGGACTTCCGACCCCTATTCGACATTTGCCATTGGCGAGTTCCCGCGTCACCGCTTCATGTAGGGCCTGCCAGTCGATCTCCTTATCTGCAAGCAACACGACTGTTCCTCCGCGCGAAACAAGTAGCTGCCCTAGGTTGAGGTCTCGAGCAGCTCGACGAACGCTTGTGAAGAAATGGTCGTCATCAGTTACGCGACCCAGTCGTTCACAAACAATCACGCGGTGTGGTTGACTCAAATCGCGACCGAAGGTCTCTCCACGGGCGATGACGGTGTCGGTACTCTCTCCGGACAGCAGATCTTCGACCAAATCTCGGCGGACTCGCACCTCGGTGTCGGCGACGCTTCGTTGACGGGCCAACTCCATAGAGAGAATCGTCGCTCCGTACTCAAGCGCGGCAAGATCTTCGTCTTGTGCCTTGGCGTCGGGATCGATCAAGGCGATGACCGCGACCGAGTCGGGTCGCGGTGACGCGGCGGTCATAACCCGATCCGATTCACGCTGTGGATGTCCGGCGTTTATCAGGCGCTTCACCAACTGCTCGCGACGAGCTGGGGTGTCTTTGGAGGGAGTGGCTGGCTGGTTCGGGCCGGCCCAACTGCGGAGGTTGCCGTAACGGTCCTCGATAACCACTGGCAAGCCCGTTACTTCGTGAACGGCTTTGGCAATTCCATCCATGCCCTCGCCGCCCACTGCTGCGCGCGTTAGCCGGTCGTGGATTTCAATGCGCTGTTGCAACGCTTGCACTGTGTTCTTCAAGTCTGAATTGACTCTCTCGAGTTCAACTGCGGTCGCACGCTCCAACGCGTGCAATCGACTGTTGCGGACTGCGGAACCTATCTGCTGTGCGAGTACCCGCAGCAAGAAGTGTTCGCCGCTTTCCAATTCTCGATCTGCCGCTACAACCATGCAGCCTTGGAGGCTATGACCGCCGCCGAGCCCGAACGCCCAAGCGTAGCGAGCCCCAGGTATGGACAACTCGCTACCGTTAGATGGAATAAGGTGCAATCCTTCTGGCTCGGGATCGGAGCCTGCACCTGGTGTCCAACGAGAAATATCCCCATCAACGCTACGAACACCGACGAGTCGACACTCTGCAAAAGACGGTGCCGCGCTGGCACCCATGTGCAAGATCTGTTGTTCGTCGGTGCTTTCCGTCATCAGCATGGCAAGCACGAGCAATGCATTCAAGCGCGACAGATGGTCACGTTCTCTAAGCCCGACTGCGACTTCAGCAGTCATGCGGTTTGGGCCTTAGTCTTCGCCGCCAGAAATTCTTCTGGTTCTAGGTAGTAGGGGTTATCCAGCAAACTTCCGCAGAGCAGGAGTTTGGGATGTGTGCGCAAGAGGTCGACGACAACACTTCCGTCGAAGCGGTCGAGATCGTAGAGGCACATGATGACCTGTGGGTACAGGGGTAGAAACTTGTTCAACTCAGCTTCGTAGTCGACAAGATCTTCTACGCCCGGGAATTCCTTGAGTGCCCAGGTCATTTCTCCACAACTGCGGGCGAACGTGAAGTCACCGTCAGCCAGATTCTCTTTGGTGGCGGAGTCCCAAAAATCAATCATCTCAGTCTTCGAAAAGCGGCCGTCGCGGAGATACGTATCGGCTGAGCGCATCACATCAACGCCGCGAATATCGGTGCTTTCGTCTTCGGATAGTTGCCGACGAAGTTCTTCGGGTTCCACCTGGTCCAGTACGACCACGCAGCGATCGCCGGCCGCAATGCCGGCACGAAGATATGCGAGAAGGACCTCGTCACGACCGTCGGAACCGCGGTAGAAGGCGCAGATGTGATCACCGGGCGTCAAGCGGACGCCCGGTAGTCCAAACTGAATCGTGTCCGTTGGCATGGGTCCTCCACCTCGTTGGTTACCGACAGGGTAAGTCCATTCTTCCCATAGAACTAGTCCTGAGAGGTCTAGATTCCATGTATTAGTCGCCAGTCGAGGACAGGATCGGCCGTGACCGCAGTAGCGGTCTGCTACATCCCGTGCTTGTCCCAGTGCTCGCCGAAGAGTTCCTGCTCTGTGAACGTCTTGGGGGTGATGGTTCGGGAAACCCACGTGAGGTTCAAAAAGTGCCGCGCGTTCACGTTCTCGGTGGTGATGTTGCCGCCCCAGGTTCCGCACGACAGGCTCAGCGTGAATGGGAGCCCATTGCGTGCGCTTCCTGCTCCCTCATTGAGGTTCTGGTTCACCATGACTCTGGCGGTGCGGGTGCCGAAAGCAAGTGCGTCGACGTGGGCGTCATTACTTGTGTGGATGCCACATGTGTGCCCTAGCCCCTGATACGCGGTGATCGCGTTGATGATGTCGACGGCTTCCTGGATATCGCCGCCGTAGCGATAAACCGCGGCTACGACGGACAACTTCTCCCCGGAGAACGGATGATCGTGTCCGGTGCCGGTCTCTTCAACGAGTAGGAACTTCGTGTCCGCCGGCACCTCAATTCCGGCAATTGATGCTATGTGAGTGGCGGGTTTGGCGATCACATCAAGACTGGGAATGTGCCCGCCGTCTGGCCACATTGCAGCCTGAAGTTGTGCCTTTTCTTCAGCGTTGCAGAGGTAGCCACCCGAGGCCCGCAAACGACCTAGGAGATCGTCATAGACCTCATCGGCAATGACGAGCGAGTTGTCGGCTAGACAACTCGTCGCGAGGTCGAACGTCTTGCCGGCGACGATCATCGCGGCCGCGTCTTCGAGGTCAGCTGTTTCGTCGACCACGTGAACCGAGTTGCCAACCCCAACGCCGTAAGCCGGTGTGCCGCTGCTGTATGCAGCATGCACCATGGCCGCCCCGCCGGTGGCGACGATCACGTCGGCTTGATTCATTAACTCACGGGTCTTGTCAATTGATGGCGAGGTAAGGCTGATGATGAGGTCTTCGGGAGCACCCACCTGCACACATGCGGCGCGCATCATCTCAACGGATAGTTCACTGGTCTTGCGGGTTCGCGGATGTGGTGCAACGACGATCGCATTGCGGCCCTTGAGCGCCATGAGCGCCTTCATCGGTGGGGTGGCGTCGGGCCCGGTCGTTGGGATTAGGGCGGCGACAACACCCACGGGTTTGGCGATCTTCACTAGTCCTCGCGTTGGGTCCTCTTCCACGATCCCAACCGTCTTCATGCCGCGCATATCGGCCAGGAGCCCGTTAACCCGCCGTTGGATCTTCGTCAGCTTGTCCGCGTAAGTGCCAAAGCCACCCTCGTCGACAGCCAACTGAGCAAGTGACTCCGCATGGTCTTTACGAACGATTGCCCAGCCGACGGCCGTCACAAGTTCGTCTACGCGCTCTTGATCCCAGTCCGCGATCGCCTCCTGTGCAGCACGGGCCCGGGCAACGATTTCACCCACCTCCTGCGCGACGTCAGGTGCGGAAGTCTTTGCTGTGTCTGAGTTAGTGTTCGCCATGGTGCCAAGGCTTATCCGAAACCTTTCGGGAGTAACCGACCGTACAAGGTGAAGGTTTCAGTCAACCTCACCCTGGCAGGACATAGCCGCGATGCGTGGGCACAGGGAAGGTACGTACATGGACATTCGAGACCAGCATCTGAGCAATTTGGAATGGCGCACGCTTATCGACCAGTTCGAGGCAGGCGATCATGATGGTCCCATCATTAATATTGATCCAGACGATGATCGTGAATTTGATGCCATCTTCATCGGTGGTGGAGCCGGTGGTCGTTTCGGCTCGGCCTTCCTTCGTGCACGAGGTGGTCGCCAGCTCACCATTGACGCCTGGCCTTTCCTCGGGGGTTCCTGCCCACACTTGGCCTGCGTCCCCCATCACCTCTTTTCTGAGGCTGCCCGCGAGCTCGATCTTGCGCGTCTTCTCTCCGGCCGCTTCTGGTACCCGGAGTTCGACGAAAGCAAGGCATCCGTGCTCGACATGGTGGAGCTCTTCAAGAGTGGACGCAACAGCGCGCACGCTTTCATGAATTACCAGAGCAAAGAGCAACTTGGGATGGAGTACATCCTGAACGCTCGCGCTACGGTGATCGACAAGAACACCGTGGAGGTTGCTGGTCGTCGCTTCACGGCAAAGAATCTGGTGATCGGAACGGGTGCGACGACACGCACTCCCGAAATTCCTGGAATTGATCTCCCAGGCGTCTTTGACTACGCAACGCTGATTGAGGAACTCGACTACAACCCTCGTTCGTGCGTCATCATCGGTGGCTCAAAGGTGGCCATTGAATATGGTTCCTTCTTCCAGGCTGCAGGGTGCCAAACGACTATCCTCGCTCGCAGTCCGCTGATGGCTGGTAAGGGGCTTCACCACGTGGACGACGACTTGCGTGACTATGTGGTTCACGGAATGCGAGTCCGGGGCGTGGAGATTCACGACGGCACTGAAACACTCGAAGTGCTCGGTGATACCCGTGCCACCGGCGTACGCGTGAAGCTCTCCGATGGAACGATCCGCGATATTCCCTGTGACATGGTCTTCATCGGTACTGGCGAGCGTGCGAACTCAGATGAGTACGTGCAGACCCTGGGTGTGGCCGTTGATGATCGTGACTCGATCATCGTCGATGACCACATGCGAACGAACATTCCAGGCGTGTACGCGATCGGCGACATCATCGGCCCACCGATGGAGATGTTCAAGGCGCGCAAGTGCGGAATGACTGCGGCGCGGAACATCATGGGTGAGGATTACTCGTTCGACTTCAGTGAGTACCCAGACTTCCTGCACTCGACATACGAAGTTACGTGGGTCGGGCTCTCGGAGCGCGAGGCCCGCGAGAAGTTCGAGGAAGTCATCGTGATTCAGATGCCACCACCTGGTGTTCCATACGGTGACATCCCGCTGCCCTGTGCCGACGGCACCATGCTCATGGCTTTCACTCACCCTGAGCGAACCGGGTTCCAAAAGGCCGTCTTCGATGCAAAGACTCGCAAACTCGTCGGTGCGCACCACGTGGGCTATGGCGCCAAGGATGGATTCCAGTACCTAGATTTCCTGATCCATCGCACTGATGGATTGACCATCGATCAACTCGCGGAGATGAACGAGTTGTTCCTCAACCCGAGCCACTTCATCCAGCTTTCTCGGCTGCGGGCAGGATCGATGGAGTTGTCGTCGCTTTAGTTCGCCTTATGAATTTGACAACTCGTTGGCGCGTTCAACTAACGCAGCGATCGCTGATTGCTCGTGCTCGCGGTGTTGGTTGAACCAGGATCGCTCTGTAGCCGTGACTTCTCGAAGTGAAGCGATCTCGGCGCGCACGGATTGGGGCGAACATCCGCCGCTTTCATGCCGTGATTCGATGATAGCCGCGACGGACAATATCGAATCAAGGTCGATAGCCTTTGCGGCTTCCGGAAGTTCAATGCCAGTGATTTCGAGAGCTGCCTGCTCGAGCATGGCCATGCTCATTCGCGAGCTGGTGCTGATGGCCGTCGCGATAACTCGTCCGACGATTCGGTATGCGGTGCGGTAATCGAGTCCACCGACGAGTACCAGCTCATCTGCTACATCCGTTGCCGCCGTTTGTTGATCGGCGGCGCTTGCCGCCAATGCTTCACGGTTCACGACGAGAGTTTGCACCACGACGGTAGCAAGCTCCACCAATGTCGTTGCCAGCTCGAGTGAGGACGCGACCTCTCCATACGAGTGGAGCCAGTTGTCAGTCGCAGCTGATGGTGTCCGAGCTGTTGCGACGGTGCCAGTCAGCCGGCCGATGATAGTGCTGGCACCCGCTCTGATTACGGAAAGCGCATAAGGATTGCGCTTCTGTGGCATGAGCACTGAAGCACGACACAGCGAGGCATCAACGGTGACCAGGCCGAATCCAGCGCTCGCGAAGATCTGTAGATCTTCAGCGAGACGATCTGCCGTTATAACGGTGTGCGTTGCGGCGGCGGTCACGTCGATGAGTCCATCGATCGTCCACATGGTGTCGCGTGTATTGCGACCCACTGCAGTGAAGCCAAGAAGCTGGGCAAGTCGACTGCGATTGAGGGACATCCGGGTTCCCGCGACACCTCCCGAGCCGGCTGGTGAGGTGTCAACCCAGACATGTGCTGCTCTGAGGCGTGGCAGGTGGCGCGCCATCTCTTCGGCGAATGACGCCAAGTAGTGGCCGAAAGTGGATGGCTGCGCGAGCTGTAAGTATGTGACGTCGGCCCACGCGGCGTCGGCCAACTCGTCTGCACGATTGCAGAGGGCGTCGACAAGATTGCTTGTTGCGAAGGCAAGTTGCTCGATACGATCTCGAATGGCCAATCGAAAAGCGATACGCCCCGCTTCGCGTCGGGTTCGACCGAAATGCACATAGCCGGCTGTTGTGCCCAGGCGACGATCCAGTTCCTTTTCCCGGCTGTTGTAGGCATCACCGAGCATGACGTCGTACGGAAACTCCTCGACGGGGATTGTGCCCATCTCCAAGAGGCCGGATAGCAGGCTGCGGGCGGTACGTGCATCGAGGATGCCACACTCATGCAGCCCAATCACATGGGCTAAGTCCGCATACAGCAATCCGTCGTGCAGGAGCGGTGCATCGGCTAACTCGAGCGCGTAACCGGCCGCAACGAGTTCCGGCGCGGGCCCGGAAGAGATTCGAGCATCAGAGCCGAGGTAACCATCGGGGGTTGGGTTGTTCACAGTGCTCCATCCTGAACAAACAATGTTGGCGCCCCACCTGATACCAAGAAGATCACTGGTCCGTGGATTCTGCCATCACGCGCAGCATCAATTAGCGCAGCCATTCCCTTGGCGCAGAAGGGAGGATCTAGAAATAGGCCTTCGGTACGAAGGACCAAGTCAGCTGCAGCCTCACCCTCAGGGGAGGTATACCCGTAGCCGGGGCCGATGAAGCCATCGATGATGTTCACCATCGACGGCGTTGGCATTGCGGTGGCGGCCAGTTCGGCTGCGCCCGCTGCCAACTCGAGTACCCTGCGGTCGCATTCCTCTGCGGATCGGCTCACCGTAACGCCGGTGACCCTTGGTAGGTATCCCGCGGCTACTCCAGTGACCAAACCTGCTTGAGTACCACAGGAACCAGTGGCTAGCCAAAGTTGGGCATCTGCGATTCCGAGAGCTGAAGTTTGGGCGGCGATCTCGATGGCTGCGTTGAGATACCCCAAGCTGCCGCGAGACGTGGCACCCCCACGCGGAACCACGAAGGGCCGGCGACCCTCTTTGCGCAGATCTTCAGCGACCTGGTCAATCATGACGTCGACGGATGTGCGTGAGGGATCGCCCGTCCAGCGAAGGTCTGCGCCCGTGAGTCTCTGCAGTTTGAGGTTTCCGCGAGTCTCTTCGGGAGGATCGCCGTAAAAGCATACGACCACGTCGAGGCCGCACCTGCGCGCGGCAAGTGCGGCGAGCATCGACCAGTTGGATTGTGGCCCTGATCCGGTGATGAGGACGTCGCAGCCACGTTCTAAGGCATAACCCAGGAGAAATTCCAATGGCCTCAACTTATTTCCGCCTAGGCCCAGGCCCGTTAGGTCGTCTCGTTTGAACCACACCGGAATACCGAGTTCAGCGGATAGGCGTGGTGCCTGATGTAGGGGTGTGGGGAGAAGCGCAAGGATCTCTCGCGCACATCCGAAGAGTTCAGGCATCGAATCGTCGTAGCAAGGCGTCGATGTAACGAGGAATCGATCCGAGGGCATTTGCCGGATCGAGGAGGCGATCAAACTCGGCATCCCTGATGTCTGTCAGTCGGCCATCACTTCGCAGCGCTGTGCGGAGATCGTCACCGCGTTCCCGTCCGGCAAGAGCGGCCTCGTAGACGATGCGGTGTGACGTGTGCTTCCCGACTCGATCAGCCAGTGCGCGCATGATCGGCTCACTGAGGACGTAACCGTGCTGCGCGTCGAGATTCGCCCGCATCCGCTGTTCATCGACTTCGAGTCCGTTGAGGATTCTGTTTGCTGCCAGAGTGCTTACGGCCGTGTAGTGGCTAGCTTCGCCCAGGATGACCCACTCAGTCTTCCACGCTCTGCCATCTCGCTCATGCCCGTGGATCATGCCCTCGATGGCGAGATCTGCCTGCACGCGAACCAGGCGAGCCAAGGTGCTCACGTGTTCGGCCCATTCGGGATTCCGCTTGTGCGGCATAGTGATACTGCCAACCGTCCCTGGTGCCAGGGGTTCTCGCAACTCGCCAATCTCGGCGCGCTGGAGTTCGTAGACCTCGTCGCCGATCTTGGCGATGGTGGCCGTGATCATCGCCAATTGTGTGACGAATGCGGCAAAGCGATCGCGCGCGGTAATCCATGGCAACGCCGCTACACCGAGTCCAAGTCGCGCTGCAAACGAGTTGATCATCGGTTCAGCGGCGTCACCCCAGAATTCCATCGTCCCAAGGCCCCCACCCAGCTGAACGATCTCCCGTTCGGCGCGGCTGTTGGCCAGGCGGTGGATATGGCGATCAAGTTCATCAGCCCAGACGGCTGCCTTGAAGCCGAAGGTGATGGGAAGCCCAGGCTGTCCGTGGGTGCGACCTGACATGATCGTTCCGCGGTGTTCACGCACCAGTTCGAGGGCCGCATCACGCGCTGTGGTCAGATCGCGTACGACGATGTCCGTCATCTGCCGCATGACTAGGGCCGACCATGTATCACTGAGATCTTGAACTGTGGCGCCGTAGTAGACCCACTCACGTGACATCTCCGGTAGTCGCTCTTCCAAGACGCGAATAAGTCCCAGAGTTGAATGGCCGGTTGCACGGGTCAGGGCGCCGACTTCGGCTGGATCCGGGAGCCAATCTGTCACTGCCTCGTGGATAGATTCGGCTGCGTCGCGGGGCACCAGACCAGCATCTGCCTGCGCGGCGGCGAGTGAGTCGAGAAGATCGAGCCATGCGCGCAGCCGACCTTCGTCACTGAAGATGGCCCGGGTCTCATCGGTTCCCCAGAGGTGGCCGAAGACCGCTGAGTCGGTGAGATGTGCGCTCATAGGTTAAATACTGACCCAATCTGCTTTGGTTCGGGCAGTGGCCCAACTCCGGTGATGAGACGCAGGGCTAGTCGGACCTCGTCGAGGTTGTTACCCCATGGCACGATCGCGGTGTTCCCTCGAACCTCGACACCACGTTCGAGCATGCAGCACTTCGTCAAGACCAATGGATCTCCCGTGAGCGTCTCCGAGCGCTTGTTCGGGCAGAAATCGACCTGATCCGGCACATCACCGTAAAAGTGGCGATGGAATTGGACCGAACGCTCACACCCGATCAACGTCCAATTGAGACGCTCTTCGGGACGGGTATCCAGGAAGGTCACATCGGCTGGCAGATCTACACCCGAGCCCCGGCAGGGAAGGAGATAGCTATCAGCAGGGTTGTTCGACGCCATCACTCTGATGTCGACGGTGTCGAGCTGAAGATTGATGGGTGGCAGGTCCTCGTCGAATCCAACGGCGAGCTTGGCCATTTCCAACAGTTTGGCCGGCTCGGGTGGGACCACCTCTGTGACCAGAATCGTCACCGGTGCCGGTCGCCAGATGACGTTGATATGTTCAAACTTCCCCTTGACGGCATAGGCATCGGCGCCATCTCGCTGGTGGCGCAATGCGGTGAATGCCAGTTGGGTCGGGTTGCCCACGTCAGTTGCCGGGTCTTCAATCCAGACCAGTCTTTCCGGCATGGCAAGCACGCGAGCTTCCGTAACGGGAGAGAAGAGTGGTTCGAAGGATTCTTTTCTCACTTCGATCAATGCACGATCGTCGCCGTTAGAAAGCAGCAGCCACTCAGTACGCCGGTATACCTCGCGACCCACGATGTAATCCAGAATCGACGCTTCGTCCCTCATATCGATATCGGCCTCTTGGGCCGATAGGCCGCGATAGGGACGCGTCATTGTGTTTGGTTCCGGCAGTGGAATCATGGATACACCCTCTCACTTTCGGACGTTACGTTGGAGACCATCTGGGGGGCGGGTATCTCGAAGCCGGGTATTCGGAGTGCAGTATCGGCGCGCAGCCCCAAGCGCAGAGTTTCTAGTGGAATCACGTCCTCGGGAGCGATGTTTCCAAGGTTTACCTCGTGTCCAACGGTGCGAATGAACCAGGTTTGCTGAGCTTTATTTGGGGCCTCGAAGATGACTCGATCAATGGGAAGTCGGTCGGCAATCGAAGAGATCAACTCTTCGCGAACCGTGCCATCCCCCGAATAGATGCCCACTGTTCCACTTTCCCGGCCCTCGGTTACGAGCCAGCGGGCGCCGGCATCGAGGTCAGCCTCCATGTCGGCTATCCACTCCGCGTCGACGACAGGAACATTTGCGTCTTTGGCACCGACTTCGGCCGCAACCGAAAAGTGTTCGCTGAGCCGTCGAATGAGATCCGTCTTCGTGTCTCGGTTAAAGCGGTTCAGGCCATTGGATACTTCGAGAACGCTGATGCCACGCGACAGGGCCCAATCACGAAGCTGACCGACGCGACCTTGTGCGGCACACACTTCGAGCAGAGTGCCTCCCAGACTCACCTCAACCCCGGCTTCACGATAGAGACGAACCCGCTCGGTGAGAGTCGGGTCGACGTAACTAATACCCCAGCCAATCTTGGCGATGTCTACCAAGTGGCCGGCCTGAGCAAGGAATTCGGCCGTCGCGGCCGGTGGTAGTCCCTTGTCCAGGACATGGGTTAGACCTTTTGATCTTGGTCGGCCTTGCCGAGGCGGCAACTCGAGGAAGTCGGGGGTTTGGATCACAGTTCCTCATCCTCCCCTTTGGCCGGTATGTGTGCTCGTCCACTGGAACATTATGAGTTCATTCGTGTTCAAGTCCCGTCCCGCGCGGGCCAAGAACGAGGAAGACTTCACCTTCACGGGTCATGGAGCGGCGTGGCTCAGCCTGAGAGGGTCACTTCAGGCTCACAAGTGACTGGAGTGTAGGTGGCGCGGCAGGTAGTGGTCATTGGGGGTGGCGCGGCAGGTATGTCTGCGGCGTCGGCAGCCCGGCGCGCTGAGCCGGCAGCCTCGGTGATCGTGCTCGAAGCAGGGCCATACCCCTCGTACGGTGTGTGTGGAATCCCCTATTACCTGGCCGGAGTGGTTCCGCGAGGGGAAGATCTGATTGCCTACCCTGCTGATGAATTCATCACCAAGAGGGGGATCGATCTGCGGTTGGGTGTAGGCGCCAGCGAGGTTGACCTTGTCGGGTGCAGTGTCACCACGACCACTGGTGAAGAACTTGGCTTCGATTCACTCATCTTCACTGCGGGTGCCCAAGCGATCGTGCCATCAATCCCGGGGGTGGATGACCCTCGTGTCGTCACAATCCGTCGACTCGAGGATGCGATCTCGCTCCACGAGAAGCTGAACAATGTTCGTCGTGCGGTCGTTGTAGGAGCTGGCTACGTGGGTCTGGAGATGGCTGAAGCTCTCTCCGACCGCGGCATCGATGTGACGCTCGTTGATCGCCTGCCTCGTGTACTCGCCACTGTTGACGAGTCTGTTGCTGCCATCGCCGAGGAGGAAGCGCGGCGACATTGCTCAGTACGTCTGGGTGCGGGGTTGATGGCCCTACATGGCGGGGTGGATTCCATCGGTGTCGAGTTGGAAGACGGGATAATCGACACCGAACTTGTCGTACTTGCACTTGGAGTCAGGCCTGCGACGTCCTTGCTGGCCGGGCTCGACTGCCTACCAAATGGTGCGCTCATCGTGGATGAACACATGCGTACCTCGCACGAAAGAATCTGGGCTGCAGGGGATTGTGTAGCCCTTCATCATCGAGTTCTCGAAGAGCCAGCCTTTGTTCCACTCGGTCCGGCTGCGAACAAGACTGGTCGAGTCGCTGGTGTTTGCGCCACAGGTGGCCAGGTGTCCTTCCCCGGCATCGTGGGAACGGCCGTGGTGAAGATCTTTGACCTCACTGTGGCTCATTCGGGCCTCACCCTTACGGAAGCGCAGGCTGCTGGCCTTGACGCCCAAGCAACGGAGATCACGGCAAAATCCCGGGCAAAGTACTACCCGGGCGCACAGCCGATGAAAGTGCGCCTGATTTATGAGCCAAGTGGTCGGCTGCTTGGTGGGCAGATTGCCGGTCAGGATGGGGTTGCTCAGCGCATTGACGTGATTGCCGCGGCCCTGCACGTTGGAATGACCATCGATGATCTTGCCGATCTTGATCTCGCCTACGCGCCGCCGTTCTCCCCGGTCTATGACCCGCTGACGCAAGCAGCTCAGTCGGCGCAATTCAGCCGTGCCAAGAACGTAGGGCCAACGAAGGAGGATCCGCGATGACTGGCATTGCAGTTGTTACAGGTGCTGCTGGGGGAATTGGCCGGGCGACAGTTCGTCAGCTCATTGCCGACGGAATGACGGTGGTGGCTCTGGATCTTGATGGGGACGCAGTTGCTGGCGTCTCAACTCATGCGTACGCGCTGGACGTGTCGAATGCTGATGACGTGGATGAGGTCATGGGCCGAATCCTTGCCGAGTTCGGTCGAATTGACGTGCTCGTCAATAATGCAGGGATCACTGGGTCGCAGGAAGCCACGACGGCACATCTGACTCCCATAGATGAGTTCGACAAGGTCATGGCGGTGAACGTACGCGGACCATTTCTTTGTTCTAAGGCAGTTCTCCCATCGATGATTGACGTGGGGGGTGGACACATCATCACGATCGCTTCGGCAGCGGCCATCGTGGCCTTCCCTGCCAGGTTTGCCTACACAACCTCGAAGGGTGCCGCATTGCAACTCGCCCGCTCAATCGCGGTCGACTATGCCAGCTACGGCATCAGATCCAATGCGATTTGCCCCGGGATGGTTGAAACCCCGATGACTCAATGGCGTCTCGATCAGCCAGAGCTGCGGGCACGTATGGAGGCACAGATCCCGATGGGGCGCGTTGCCAATCCTGACGAGATCGCAGATGCGGTGTCGGTGTTGGCTTCAGGCAGGCTCGGTTATGCCAATGGGAGTGCGATCGTGATTGATGGCGGATGGACGTCGTTGTAATGAGCGATGTCCGAGACGTAAGCATCTGAATCCCAAGAGAAATCTGGACTTAACCAACTAACGAAGGGATCGGGAACATGGCAGGCAGATTGACCGACAAGGTTGCGATTATCACTGGGGGCGGCTCCGGAATTGGCCGTGCATCCGCGGAGCTCTTTGCCCGCGAGGGCGCTGCAGTCGGAGTCGTGGATGTTCGGGCAGAGGCTGCCGAGGAGACCGCGTTGGCAATTCGTGCTGCAGGCGGGAGGGCCATCGGGCTGGGTGCCGACGTAACCAGTGATGCGCAGGTTCGAGCGGCGACCGAGGCCGTAGTCGCGGAGTTTGGTGATGTCGCAATCCTCTATAACAACGCAGGTATCGGTAGTGCTGGCGCAGTTGATGTAGCGGAGGAGGATGACTGGGATCGTTGCTTCAATATCAACGCCAAGGGGACTTTCCTGTGTTCTCGCGCGGTCATCCCATCGATGCTCAAAGCTGGTCGTGGCTCCATCATCAATCAGGGCTCTGTTGCCGCTCTCGTTGGTGTTGCGAACTTTGCTGCGTACTGCGCTGCCAAGGGTGCAGTCGTTGCTCTCACCCGATCGATGTCGATTGACTTGGCTCCGCGTGGAATCCGAGTCAACGCCATTGCGCCCGGCACGATCTACACCCCGCTCATGGAGCCGATGCTCATTGCTCGTGGTGGGGGCGACCTGCAAAAGGGTCTTGAAATGACCCTGACCAAGTACCCCATAGGTCGCCTGGGTGATGTCGAAGATATCGCCAATGCGGCGCTGTTCCTTGCCAGTGACGAGGCTGCCTTCGTCACCGGTTCCACTCTCACCGCTGATGGCGGCATGACCTCCATCTAGGAGTCCGATGTATCTCGATCCCGATAAGCGCGTTGACCTGGCAACGGCTGCTTCGCATATTCAAGACGGGCACATGATCGCTTTGGGTGGGGGGTTGTCTGCCCGCCTGCCCATGGCGGTGGTCCGTGAGCTAATCCGTCAGGGACGTCGTGATCTGCATGTCGTGGGTTCGGCACACAGCATGGATGTTGATCTCCTTATTGCTGCGGGAGCCCTTGCGGTCTGCGAAGAGAGTTATGTGGGGTTCGAGCAGGACCTTGGACTCGCTCCGGCCTATCGACGAGCCGCTGAAGAGGGCACTATCACGGTCAAGGAGAGTTGCTGCGTCACCATTTTGACTCAGCTCAGAGCGGCCGAAATGGGCTTGCCATTTCTTCCGGTTCGTGGCATCAAGGGGACGGACATTCGCCGCTTGCATAGGGAGTATGCAGAAACGACCTGTCCCTTCACAGGGGAGGTACTCGTAGCGGTGCCGCCGCTCAAGCCGGATGTAGCGATCATCCATGCGCCGTTTGGTGATGCGTTTGGGAACTTGTTCATGGAGCAGCCCTATGTTCTAGACGAGCATTTTGCGGCTGCGTCGAAGTCTGTGATCGCGACGGTCGAGAGGATTGTGTCGACCGAGGAACTCTTAGAGCACGGTGTCGTGGTCCCTGGGTACTTCGTACAGGCGATTGCTGAAGTGCCCTTCGGTGCGCACCCCGCCTCGTGTTACCCCAATTACTCGTACGATCGCGCCCACATGTCCGCCTACACCCAAGCTGCGGCTAAGCCTGAATCGGCGGATGAGTATGTCTCCGAGTGGGTTACGGCGCTGGGTGGCGAGGACGGATACCGAAGCAAAGTTGGTGCGGAGCCACTCTCGCGCCTGACTCAGTGGTCCGAGTCGATCGATCAGTGGAAGGGCCTCTTCTCATGAGTAGCTACACATTCGACGAGTGGTATGTGATCCGACTTGCTCGGACGATTAGCGATCGTGAGGTCGTTTTTCACGGTTTTGCTAGTCCGTGTGCGCAGGTCGCCATGCATGTTGCCAAACGAACGCATGCTCCGGACATGATGTTGATCGAGGGCGCTATGTATGCGATCAACCCGGATCCGCCCTTTATCCCGCCAACGAGTAATGACGGCAGCCTCAAGCGTGGGGCGGCATACAGCATGCGATTTGGGGAGTTCTTCGACGCGGCGATCCGTGGGGATGTTGACCGAATGTTCGTCTCTGGTGGCCAGATCGACATGTACGGCAACACGAATGTCACGGCCGTTGGTCCACTTGAGCGACCGAAGGTCAAACTTGGCGGCGGTGGCGGCGGCTGCAATATTTCGGCGACCATCAACCAGTTAACGCTATGGACGACCCGTCACCGATCCGGACGGACTGTCGTGGCTGCATGTGACTTCATTACGGACATTGGACATCGGACGCCAGCCGGTAGCCGGCAGGATCTGGATTACACCGGTGGGGGACCACAGTGGTTGGTGTCCGAGCTTGGCGTGTTTGATTACGACTCCGATGGCCGGATGCGCCTTCAAGAGCTGTGGCCAGACGTCACCGTGGAGCAGGTTCAGGAAGCGACTGGTTTTGAGTTCGCCATCGCTGACCAAGTTAATTCCGTTGCGCCGCCGACACAGGTGGAACTTGATGCACTTCGTGCCATCGACCCGCTCGGCGTGCGCCGAGGTGAGTTTGATCCGCGTGAAATCGAGCGTGAATTCCAACTTCTCGGCGCTGGTACTTAACCGCTGACCGCATACTAAGCCTGTGGAGACACCTCGCTCGCTAGCGGCTGTCCTCGATCCGTCGAGGGTGGCTGTGGTGGGTGCGTCCAGTCGGCCCGGGTCGCCCGGAGATGTCGTGTGGCGCAACCTCGTGGGATTTCCCGGTGAGGTTATTCCGGTTACGCCGTCAAGCGGGGAGATCGATGGGGTAGTTGCCTATGCGTCGCTTCGTGATGTTCCCGGGCAGGTGGATCTTGCAGTAGTTGTCGTGCCTTCGACTGCAGCGCTCGAGGTGGTTCGTGATGCGGTTGCTGCTGGCGTGCGGGCCTGCGTCATCGTGAGTGCCGGTTTCGCCGAGACGGGACAGGCCGGAGCCCAGATGCAAGCTGACATGGTTCGGCTCGCGAGAGAAGGAAATGTCTTACTCATCGGGCCGAACTGCCTTGGTGTTCAGAATTGTGACGTCCCACTCAATGCCTCGCTCTCCTCGGGAGCCGCCAAAGGTGGGGGTGGCGTAAGCGTTATTACGCAGTCTGGCTCCTATGCCATGGCGTTGAATGCACTGTCGCAGGACGAGGGGGTGGGCTTCGCCGTCGCCTACTCGTCTGGGAACCGATGCGATGTCGACGATGCAGAAGTAATTGAGCAGTTGCGTACAGACCCGCGCACGAAGGTGATTTGTGCCTTTCTTGAATCACTAGGGAATGGTGAGCTTTTCATCGAGGTGGCCCGACGCACCACGCCCAATAAACCACTGATCGTGACCACCGTAGGTCGATCTGAGGCGGGAGCCCGCGCTGCGGCCTCGCACACTGCTGCCCTTGCTGCAAACCGACAAAGTTGGGATGAGGTCCTCCGATCTGTTGGAGTCGTAGTGACCCGTTCAGGCTTGGAGATGCTCGATGCCGCCAGAGCGCTTAACGGTCAGCCTCTCCCAGGGGGAGTGCGGGCGGCAATAATTACCAACTCTGGTGGAACGGGAACAGAGCTCGCGGACCTCTTAGCCGATGAGGGGATCAGTGTTCCTCAGCTCTCACCGCAATTGCGGGCACAGCTTGATGACTTGCTTCCCAACTATGCAAGCTCAGCGAATCCGGTTGACATCACACCTATCTGGCCGAGATTCGCCGAGTTGTATCCGGCGGTACTCGATTTGCTAGCTCGTTCGAATGAAGTGGACATTGTCATCCCAGTTCTGCTCCATCGATCAGCCGAAAATCCGGAGGTTGCAGCTGCTCTCATCGAAAAGGTCGAAGAGCTTCGGTGCGATGAGGTATCGACTTCGGTCTACGTTTGCTGGGTTGCCCGTCGGTCTTCTTGGCCGGTTGCTGCTGCACTGCAAGAGGCCGGCATACCCTGCTTTGAATGGCCCACCCGAACCGCCCGTGCGATTGGTCACGCGGCGCGCTATGGCAGTTATCGTCGGTCCATCGATGCGGACGGGATTCCAGGCCGACCCGTCACTGCTACCCTCCCCGCCTTGATCGGCAGTGATGTCGACGCTACGCGGGAGTTCTTGATTGCCCAAGGCATTCCTGTCATCGCTACGGCTGTCTGCACCGATGTAGCCCAGGCGCTCGTTCAAGCTGAGTCCGTCGGTTTCCCAGTTGTCGCCAAAGTCCACCATCCTGACCTGCTTCACAAGAGTGATGTTGGTGGGGTGCGCGTTGACTTGCGCAACGTAGCTGAACTCCGTAAGGCGGTAACTGAGTTGTTCGCCTTGGCCCATGGAGCTCGAGTTCTTATTCAGAAGCAAGCTCACGGCATCGAACTGGTCATCGGTGGCATGCGAGACCAAACGCTAGGTCCAATCGTCGCCTTTGGGCTCGGTGGAGTGCTAGTCGAGGTTTTGGATGATGTGTCGTTTGCTCCCGCCCCCATAGACCGCCGGATGGCTGCCGAACTGGTCGGTAGACCACGGGGTGCATCGATCCTCGACGGATTGCGTGGGAATGATCCGATTGATCGGTCGGCGCTCGAAGAACTCGTGGCGACGGTCGGGAACCTGATGGCCACCTACCCCGAGATAGCCGAACTGGATCTCAATCCGATTTTGGCTGGCCCGGATGGTGTCGTGGCAGTAGATGTCCGACTGATCCGTCGCGATCAACCGGAGAGAAATCGGCGCTAGCCGAGGGGGCGACCGGCGAAGCTGAAGTGTGAACTGCTCCAGCCATTCCAAGCGTTGGTGACCTGAACACCAAGGGACGGGCTAGCCGCCTCAACCAGCTGTCCGTTGCCGATGTACATGGCCACGTGGTGGGCGCCATTGAAGTAGAAGAGCAGATCACCTGGCTGCAACTCAGAGGTGGAGATATGTCGAACCTCAGAAGCCTGTGCGAAGGAGTAGGGCGTGAGGTAGACACCAGCCTGCGCCCAAGCGGCAGCAGTGAGTTTGGAGCAGTCCCACGAGTACGGGGGCTGAGCGTTGAAGCTGTAGGGCTTGCCAACCTGCGAAAGGGCGTAGTTGACGGCGATCATCGCGCGTGATGAAACCGAGCCACCACCGCTGTAGCCGCCACCACCGCCAGAGTTCCCTCCTCCATTACCGGAGTTTGAGTTGTCTGATGAGGAGGAATGACTCAACGCACGTGCGGCCGCTGCAGCTGCGGCTGCGGACCTTGCTCGCGCGGCTGCTGCTGCTTCACCGAGGCGCTTGCGCTCCTCAGCCTTGAGAGAATCCAACAGTTTCTGGGTGTCGGCAACGGCATTGTTGATGTCGTCGCGACGCTTGCGCATCTCATCCTGAGCGGCAGCGGCTGCTGCCTTCTCCTGTGACAGTTGAATCTCTGCCTGAGCGAGTGAGAGGGACGCGGTCTGAATCCGGCGCAGGCTCGAGTTTTGGCTGCGCGATACCTGCTGAACCGCCACTGCCTGCTCAAGGAATCCTGATGGGTTGTCGGACAGCAGCAGACCAAGGGAGGACTGGAGGCCTCCACCACCGGCCATGTAGGCACTTGCCGCGATGCGGTTGGTTGTGGCCAGGATGCGGTTTTGCTGACGCTTTGCACGGTCTACCCGAGACTGTGCGGCCTTGAGGCGCTTGGTGATCTTGTTGTACTTGACCTGGGCTGCGTTGTAGTTCTCCGAGGCCGTCTCTGCGCGGGTCTGCAGCGCATCGAGCTCGGCCTGAACCTGGGCGATGTCCTTGGTGGGCTGTGCCGATACTGAAGGTGCGGCACTGAGGGTTGCCGCGAACACAAGAGCAGCCACACCTGCGGCGAGGGGACTTGCTACGCGTAAACGCACACTGGTCCTTCCGTCTACCGCCTACCGAGTTAGCTGACGGGCTCGGGCTCGGGAATTGCCCTACTCAATCAGCCTCGCGGCTGATCTCGATTCGCCCCAGAAAACCTGGGTCCCCGGCTCCAACCAGAAGGTCGGATTCGGCGGAGCCCCTCATGTGAGGAGCGTGCTGATCAATACATTGAAGTTTACACCGGGGAAAGGGGTCGGCGAGCCACACTTCACAACTTTTAGTTAATCTTCAGGTCACTGTGCGGCCACATTCGCACCTGTGTCGGGTGGGATCAGGTTTGCCGGAGTGACGTAACGGATCCGTGAGCCTTCATGGGTTTGCTGCTGTGCTCCCGTACGCTCAAATCGACCGTTTTCTGGCGATTACCGACTGGTCGTCAGACGAAGTTGAGGGGTCCCCATGAGGCAAATGTCTAGATTTTCCATCCTTCGCCGACTTGGTGCAGCTGCCGAAGATGGGAAGCTGAAGGCGAGCACATTGCTGCGCGTGACATCCGTCACAGCCACGCTTGCGTTGGCCGTTGGCCTTGTCTCGGCAAGCCCCGCCACTGCCGCTCCAGCTGTGCTGTCGCTCTCCAAGACCGCGAGTCTGTCAAGCGTCACTCCGGGTCAGCAGTTTCAGTACACACTGGTCGCCGCCTGCTCCGGCCTGACTGAGGGCTGTGTGAACGCCAAGATCACAGACACTCTCCCCGCTGAGTTCGAGGTGACCTCGCTGCCACAGTCCACGTCGGAGCGCACCGTCACCTATGACGCCGTGACTCGCCTTCTGACGATCGAGTTCACGATTCCGCTCAACCAACCGGCCGGCCAGTTCGGACTGCCAGCAGGTGCCAGTCGGTCGATTCAGTTGGGGATGCGCCTGCCAACAGAGACGCCCGTCGTCAACAATCAGATCATCCCCAACACCGCCCATCTCACCGGTGTCTCTTCCACCGGGGCCGCTCTTACCCCGGCCGTGAGCACTGCCTCGATCACGGCGTCCGTGCCGGTGGTGGTTCATCCGGTTGCAACGAAGACGTGGTCACCCGCGACAGCTATTGCGCAGAGTGAGTCACCCAGCACCATCACTCTGGGCGTGCGCAACGCATCGTCAACATCGGCGGACGTCCGAGCATTGACGGTCGCTGACGGTAACTACTCGGGTGGCTCGCGGAGCACCTTCGAAAACTTCGATGTGACATCACTCGGCCCAGTCCTTGCCTATCCGCCGGGTACGGATCGGGTGATCATCGGTGTATGCACCGTGGTTACCGCCAACGGCTGCACAGGTGCTGCGCCGAATACGCACTTCACTGCACAAGAATCCGGACCCGGACCGTTTGCACCACCGGCCGGAATCGCCCTCTCGGCGATCACCTACGTCTCCTACACGTTCGTAAGTTCGACCGGGGCGAAAATTCCGTACAGTGCCACTGCGGGTCGGGTTGAAACCGGAGTGAAGCTGCGCAATACGTTGCGCTCTACCGGAGTGCCGATCCAGCCGCAGGCCCCCACTCGCATCACCAACACTGCGACGCCATCGGCACGGGATCATTCGGGTGCCACAACTGTGGGCGCCAACGTGAACTACATCTTCACCGTGCAGCCCGACACGATCACCGTCGGTCTGACCAAGACCATGTATGCGGACAACGATGGCACCTTCACGCGCAACGGCGACATCGTTCTGGGATACGACTCCGGGATCAGCATGGGATTGACGGCGAAGAACCTGTCAGCTGCTCCGGTTCGAACTCTGCGAATCACTGAGCCATCACCCACCGCCGCCAACTCTGAATTCGCCAAGATCGATGCGACCAATGGTCGCTTCACCTGGCCAACGGGGGCGACAGAGGCGATGCTGTCGGTGGTATGCCGGGCCGGCTCAGATCCAGCAGACCGCACCTTCATTCGTGCAGGCTCGCCGGCCACCGTCATCATCAGCGATTTCGGCTGTGATTCAGGCGTTGCTCCTGAGTCGATCATGTTGACGTATATCGGGCGAGATGCTGCGGGCGAGGGCACCATCGCACCAAACGCTGCTGCCACCCTAGATATTCACGGCAGTGCAGTTGGGGTTGATTCCAGCGATGTGAGCAACGGTCTCACCAACTGCGCGCGCGCCGATGCGACGACTCCCTACACATCCAGTGCGGCAGCCCTTGCCTGTCAGACTGTCACCGTTGACAATCCGGTTGCGGGCATCGGCAACGAAACCAAGAGCAGTTCTGGCGTCCAGACGATCGTGCCGGGTCAGGACATGAGCTTCAGCGTCGGATTCAAGAACACTGGCAATATCCCTGCCATCGCAACGTTCATCGCTGATCCGCCGGATCCGACGGCCAATCCGAATCCCTTTGATGTTGTGAGACTTACGAAGATCTCTGCGTCCGCAACCCCCACGCACGTCATCGAACTCTGGGATCCGAACGTCTCCGACTACGTCACCTATGTTGCGTCAAATACCGCATTGCTTGCACGAGCCAGGGGATTCCGTGTTCGGGTGACGTCAGCACTGCCAGTGGGCGCCTCGTTCACTGTTTCGTACAGTGTTGCCGTCCGCGATGGTGTCGACATCGGCACCACGTTCGACAACTGTGCCCAGTTTGGTCTCGAGGATCAGGCCAATGGTGCACCGGTGTGCTCGCCAACGGTCACCGTGATGGATCCCGCTGCGTCCGCATCCCTCGACAAACTTCTGTCGACCTACAACCTCACGACTCCGGAACCAGGACTGCCACCTCAGGTGACGCAGGTGAAGCATCGGCTGCAGAACAACGGCCCACTCAATCTCAAGCGGCTGCAGTTCACCGACGCAGATGCGGACTTCTTCGACGCTGTCGACTTCAGTGGAAATATGCGCGTCAACTTCCCACCTGGTTCCAATCGGGTCACGGTCGATGTGTGCACGACCGGCTGCCACGCCAATCCGGCCGCCTGGATCAACGGATCGGCCACAGCGTCAGCCACCCCCGGCCTGCCGGCGGGAGTCGCTGCATCGGCTGTTCAGGGAATCCGAGTCACATTCACCTCGACTGCAGCGGGTTACCCCTTGCTACCCACCTCGAACTTCCCAACCACCGGCAACTGCCGAAATGCAACCTTCTGTTTCGACGTGACGGTGCGGCAGAACCTGCGCTCGAATGCGAGCACCCCGGTGCCTTCCTCGATCGTCGATACAAGTTCGGGTCTTGGTGAGAGCATCCTGCAGACACCAGGATCGTCATTCCCGCTGCCCCCGGTTTCGGCAACGCTGACTCTCACCCCCGGAAGTCCGGTGCTGAAGTTCACCAAGGGACCGGAGAGCAGAATCGCCGGTGGTGATCTCGCTCCGTTCGATCTGATGATCGAGAACACCGGAACTACTGCCATCGTGAATCCCACCATCATCGATCCGATCCCGGCTGAGCTCACGTTGGAGGAGAACGCTCCAGGTGGTGCTCCGGGCCGTCCATTCGTGATCAGCTACCCCGCCCTGCCGGCTGGCTATCCGACCCTTGCGTCCAGTGCTGTTACCTACACACCAACGGTGGTGTCGAACAGGACCACTCAGGTTGCGTGGACATTCAATGGCTGGAATCTGCCACCCGGTGGCAAGGTATCGGTGCGGGTCTACGTCAAGCTCACTCCGGGCACACCCGCGGATCAACTGATCACGAATACGGCGGGTGCCAGTGGCTCGAACTCTGGACTGGCCTGTGACGTTTCGAATACCTCATCATCGTCAGCGCCATACGGGCCGAGCCTCTACTGCCTGGATTCTGCGGTTGTCACCTCGCTGTCTGGCAACAACGTGGACGCAAGTAAATGGAGCGCGGGCGATCCAAGCCTTGGCTACTACCTGAGCACAGTTGGTGAGACGGTCAGCACGACCGATTCGCGCTGCCCCTCATACGTTCTGGCTGGTGTTCATTACACCCGCTACCCATGTGCGGCGATTGTTCCGCCCGGGGGAGTCATCAAGTACCTCGCCATACTCGTCAATGCGGGTACTGATCCCATCGACCACGCTGTTGTCGTCGATGGACTCCCAGTGTTCGGTGATACGGGCGTATTGCTCTCCGGTAGTGATCGTGGCACTGAGTGGACGAATCGTCCGACGATGCGAACTCCGGTGACACCAGTGGAGAACTACTCAGGTATCACGACCGGCTACACCAATGACGCATTCCCGGGCTTCTGTACCAACAACCTCCAGCCGGCACCGAATGACACGTGTCCGATCGGGTCGTTCACCGACACGTTCAGTTCGGCCAACACTGGCTTTCGGACTGAGCTGAACTTCCCGGCCAATGGGCGACTGCGTCCAGGCCAGAGCGTGACTCTCGCGTGGACGATGACGACTCCGAAGATGCAGACCACCACCACGGAATCACCGGTGGAGTGGAACTCGTTTGCGCAGAAGTCCACCTTCTACAACGCCTCCACCGGACTTTCTGAACTGCCGGCCACCGAGCCGCCCAAGGCCGGCGCGATCATGCGCTTCAACCAGGTGAAGGTGACCAAGAGCGTCACTGGCTCAATTCCAGTGGGTGCGGCCACCTCCTACGACATGGAGTGGAACTGTGTGGTGTCCGGAACCACGGTGAGCAGTGGGAGTTTCACCATCGCCGCGGGGGATGTGCAGACGCTTCCGTACCAACCGGTTGGAGCCTCGTGCTACGTCTGGGAGACCACAACTGATGGAGGTGACAGTCCGAATCAGGGACAGGCCAATGCGGCGGTCGTTACGGTTCCTGATCCCGGTACGTCATCGACCGTCCCACTGGTGCGGATCACCAACAGCTTCCAGACCGGACGCCTGGTCATCACCAAGTCCGTGACGGGCGCCGGGGCAGCCACGGGCCTGAAGGCGGGAGGAACACTTGGCGCCGCCACCTTCGATGTATCCGTTGATTGCATCTACCCACCGGGTATCGGCACCCAATCGATCGCCGGGTTCCCGTTGGCGCTGCAACTTCGAAACGGCGAGTCCATCACCATCGATTCCGCCCATGGCACGAGTGTCCCTGCCGGTGCGCTGTGCACGGTGACGGAGACTGATGCGAAGGGTGCTGGAACCACCACGATCACGGCAAGTACGGGAACGGTTGATGAAGGTACAACCGCCGAGGTTCTCGTCCGCTCTGCCGCGCAGGGTGGAACGGTCGTTGACGTGACGAATGAGTTCACAACCGGACGACTGGTGGTGACCAAGCGCGTGTCGGGCACTCCGCCTGCAAACGCTCAGTTCGCATTCCTGGTCAGCTGCTCGGTGGACGGGGTGGGCGAGCTTGCAGATCAGCGATTCACCCTGACCGCGAATCAGGTGCGCACCCTGAACGTTCCGTCCGGAGCACATTGCCGAGTGCACGAGACTTCAGCACTTGGTGGGGTTGCCTCGTACACCGATTCAGATGGCAGTCACGACGGCACAGTGGATATTGCCGCGAACACTGCATCGAGTGTGACGGTTCGAAACACCTTCACGACCGCCTGCACTGTCAATCCAACGGCAAGGGCGGCCAGTAAGCCGGTGAAGATCAACGGGGTCACGGTTCTGGTGGCCAGCGCTACGACATCTGCCAACTGTGGATTGGTTGTCACACCGACGACCGTCCCCTTCAGTTCGGTGCGCTGCTATCAGGGCAGCAGCCCGTTCGGACCAGCCGCCGAGGTGCGCTTCTGCACCGCGACGATCTCGGCTTCGGGTCGGGTTGTTGTGACCACCTACGGCTATTCGGATGTGACAGTTGAACTGACGCTCGTATCCATGCCGAAACCAGGGGTGTCCGGGTATCGGGTGGGTACCTGGACACGTCGTTGGAAGGTGGCCTAACCAGCGCATAACCCGCCTGGCTCCTATAACGTCAGCACAGTCCTCCATTTGGTGGACACGTGTGGTGACTCGCGAGGAGGCGATGTGAGTACGCCGCCGCCAAACTCTCGGGTCGCGCGTAACAACGATCGACTGCTGGACGCCGCCGTCAGTGCCGCTGCCACCGATGGTTGGACCGGAATGACGTTCGTGGGTGTTGCCGAGCGAGCTGGACTGTCACGTCGTCCGCTTCAGGATCGATATGCCGACGCATCGCACATGATGGCCGCTGTCTGGCGCGAACGCTGCGGCCCGGCGCTTACGTCCACGCTTGCGCGCTGTCTGGACGTGTCCGGCATAGGGGGTTCCGGATCTGGTCCGGAACTGGCCGAAGCCATGGGCGTCCTCATCCAGCCCGATGACACCCATCGAGCAGCCGCAGAGCTGATGATGATTGCTCAGTTCGATGAGGTGGTACGCGCTGAGGTCGCCCGAACCTTGGGTGAGCAGATCGCGGCGTGGTGCAGCACCGCAGGCACGAATGGCAGGGTGCGAGCTGCCCAGCGTGCATACGTTGTCAGTGCTGGGCTGGGATTCCTGGTGTTCGGACGTCGCTCCGCGGTCCCCGATCTGGATTTCTCCTACGTCTGCGATGCGTTGCACGCGGCTCTGGCGTCACCATCGGCTCCGGTACGCCTTCCACATGATGATTTCGCACATCTCGATCGACCCGTCCCGTTCGAGACCGGCGACCCGACTACCGACGCGCTCCTGCAGGCGACTCTCGACGCGGTGGGGCTCGAGGGTTACGACCGGATGAGCGTTGATCGCATCGCGACCAAGGCGGGGTCGTCACAAGGCGCATTGTTTGCTCGCTACCCAAGCAAACTTTCACTGTTCATCGATGCGACGAGACGTCAGAATGCCGTTGCAGTGCGGCTCAACTCGGCGGCCATGGCAGCGGTGGAGGCTGCTCGGGGTGACGGAGTCGCCGAGGCCACCGCAATCAGGGAGTTTCAGCGACCATTTCGAGCACATCTTCGGGCCATCACGCTGGAGGGAATCCGCGTCGCCTGGCATGACGAGGATCTGCGTCAAGCGGTGATCAAGGAGCTCACAGACTGGGAAGAGGAGAGCGCCAGGAAGAACCCGCAGGCATTCGGAACGAGTGCCTGGTTCCATTTCGGCTTTGCCATGGGCGTCGGTGTGCTGGTCCTGCCGCTGATGCTGGAGTCATGCTGGAAGCTGCCATATGACGTGATCACCACCCCTCTGCTTGCGCTTCAGGCCAAGCAGTTGGGCTCCTGAGCTCCCGCCTCAAACTCAGATCAAGGAACTGACTCGAATGGCTCAACCCTTCAGCAGTCACTGGTAAAAAGGCACACTGCACTTTACGGTCGTCCATGTGACTCCCCCGTACGCCCCCAGCGATTATGCCCAGGATCGGGTGATCTCCGCCCACCCGGGAGACATTGTGCTGGGCCGCTACGCACTGGTGGAGGGAATTGGCTTCGCTCGGGGGACCTCACTCTGGCAGGCCTGGGATCAGGTCGAGGACGTTGCGGTGAGAGTTCGAATCACCCCAATGGACTCTCCGATCATTTCGACGCTCCGAGGTGCGGCCGAACGCGCACGAGTGGTGCGTGATGAACATGCGGTGCGGGTGATCGAGATCGCGACCGATCGCTCTTTGGATTCACTCATCATCGTCTCGGAGTTCTCCAAGGGACTCACCCTCGCTGACATCCTCGTGATCGAAGGTGGACGACCGCTCCTCACCGCAGATGCTGTGACCATCGCCCATGAGGTGGCACTGCTGCTCCGGCGAACACATGCCGAAGGGGTCTATCACGGCTCGATTACTCCTGACAGTGTCGTCGTCACCCTGGATGGAGACGTAAGGCTGGCAGGTCTGGAGGTTGACGAGATACTCCTCAATCAGGCTGATTCCCACGATCGAAGGCATGCAGATATCCACGCTGTCGGAGCGATTCTCTATGCCGGGCTCACCGGAGTATGGCCGGACCCTCTCGACGAGCTGGAGACTACCGGGTCGCAGCCCGCTCGCTCGGGTATCGCTTCTCGTCCAAGTCAGGTGGCTACGGGGGTGCCCCCTGGCTTGGACGAGATCACCGTGAGAGCTCTGGCCCCGACCACCGGGTCAAGACCTTTCCTATCGATGGCTGAACTCGAGGCCGCACTGGCCGCGTGGGGCACCATCCCCTTGAGTCCGTCATTGCCGATGCCCGTACCGCGGCGGCGACGCAGACGCCTGCGATCAACAGCGATTGCGCTGGGAATTCTCACCGCAATCAGTCTTGTTGGTTTGGCCCTTGCTCTTGGGGTTGGGAGTGAACCCGTGGTGAAGACCACACCGCCCGCCACAAGTTCGGCTGCATCAGCGTCCGTTGCAAAGCAATAGCCCCCTGCACCTGAGGTGCAAGGGGCTATTCCCGGTCTGTAACTAGACGCGGCAGATCTGTCCGGAGTTGCTCCACTCCTTCTGCACGACGTAGGAGGCACCATCGGTGCCGGTAATCGTGGCCTGCTGCCCGTTGCAGATATCGCCGATCTCGCCGTAGGTGTTGTTGTACCAGGCAAGTGGCTTACCGAGCACCGTGGCAATTCCGACCTCTGGATCAGTGATGGCTTCAATCAGCTCATGTGAGGACACGGACGTGACGTTGCCGTACTGCGTGGACGTGCCACAGCCGGTTGCGAATGCGGCACCCGTGAAGTCCGGGATCACTCCGTAGTAGAACTCACTCACAGTGCCAGCCGCAGGAACGGTGCCGTGGTAGGCGCAGAAGCCACCCGACACACCTGAGCATGAGGTTCCCTGTGAGATCCCAACGCCGGCAGGAAAGTAGATGGCGTAGTAGGTGTTGAGATCAGGCGCGGGCAGTTTTCCCGCTGCGATCTGAGCCTTCAATTCAGCCTGAATCTGAGTGTCCTTGACGCGCAGAGCACCCGATTTCGTGCAGATGTTCTGGGTTGACGGCGCATTAGTCGCAGATGGGGTGATCTGTACCTGACCGGCGAAGGTGCCGGCGCCGATGGTCTGCGCGGGAGTGGTGGTCTTGTAGTCACCGTTGAGCCAGGTGACGTAGGACGAGCCCAGAACTCCGCTGTAGAAGGCGCCCGTGGTGGCAGCACCCGTCGGCGCAACGTATGAGGCGTAGGTGCCTGTGCCATAGAGAACCTGAACCACGTTGGCATTCGGGATGATCTTGCCACCGTAGTAGGTGAGGGTCTTGGTGGTGGTGCGGGCAGCGGCGGAGATGTTCTTCTTGCCAACGCCGTAGGCCATCTGACCGTGTCGGGTGAGGTGAGGCTTGGCAGAAATCAGGTGCGCCTTGGCCCCATGAATCGGGGTTGCAGTCTTTGCCGATGCAACCTCAGCAGAAACGCCGAGGCTGGTGGCAGCCAGGGCGAGGACGAGCAGGACGCGAGCAGAGCGCATCTCTTGACCCCCAGTAAGTGGATGGTTGGTACGCCAGTGAACCTAGCACTCGGAAAGTTTCGTGACTAGCCAAATGGGTGAATATCGGACACCACTCTTGACTGGAAAGGTCGCCGCGGGTGCACCCTCTAGTTGATGCCGGCGGGTACGAGGATGAACAGCGCCACGATGAACAGGCCGTAGAAGATCGTCACGCTGGAGAGCCAGCGCGGGGTGAAGCGGTTGCCGCGGATCACGAACAGCTGGTACGCAATTGCGCCCAGGGTGCACAGAGCCGCCGTGAGAAGGATTCTGCCGAACATCCATGGTGTGAAGATCAGGCCGAGTGCGACGGGCACAGTTGCCTGCACCATCATCGAGCCGGAGATGTTCGCGAGGGCGAGGTGATTCTTGCCCTGACGGATCCAGATCACTGCGTTCATGATCTCGGGCAGTTCCGTTGCAATCGGGGCAAGCACGAGAGCAACGGCGGCAGCTGGTAGACCGATCGCTGGCGCGATCCAACTGAGCTCACTCACAAACTCATGTGAGGCACCCACCACGAGGACGAGTGCACCGAGCGTCTGCAGCACAACAGCCCATGACGCGGGTGGTGTTGGCGAGCGCCACAGCTTCAGAGCTTCAAGCTCCTCTGCGTCACCTGCATGTTCGACGTCATCCTCACCGCGCAGTTCACGGATCACGTAGATGACGTACATGCCGAGGAACCCCAGGCTGAGCCAGGACTTTCCCGTGAAAGCAACTAGGCCGAGTACGAGAGATACCAGGGCGATCCCGAAGAACCAACGCTGATCCATCAGGAGTGGTGCTCGATCAACCTCGATCACATGTCGGCGAGGGAAGCGACGGATCATCAGCAGGCCAACGACTCCGTACGCGATCGTCGAGAGTACGAGTGGCCCAGCGAGTGCGGCGCCGACGCCAAGATTCGCGGCCTCCTGCGTGTGGCCGGAGATCACGGCCATCAGCGTGACGATCGTCTCGGGCAGTGCGGTTCCGATCGCAGCCAGTACCGTGCCGACTGCAATTGCGCGCACACCGAGAATTGAGCCCAGCCACTCGATGGCGTTGACGAACCACTCCGAGCCGAAGTAGATCAGTGCAGCGCTACCGATCAGGATGAGTACGTGCGTGAGCAATGGCTGAGACTTCCGTGATGGTCCGACCTGTTCAGAGGTCAGGGTACGCGACACTGCGGGGTGGCAGCCCGAGGCTGCGCACATGGGTCGCGATCTCCTCAAGTGAGGCCACCCACACGTCACTGCATGACGTGACGTACTCCATCAGTTGACCGAGTTCGCGGGCCCTGGACGGACGTCCGGTGAGGAATGGATGATTCGTCAGAACCCAGCAGCCACCGATCTCACGCAACCCCTCAAACTCTGCCTGCCAGAGTTCGCGAGCCTTTGCGGGTGTCTCAATCAGGCCGGAGCCGCTGATGTCGGGTAGGAAGCAGTACTGCTCCCAGTCGTCCAGCGCCCACTGGATGGGGATTTCAACGAGTGAGGTTGAGTCATTGACGCTGAGTTCGTACGGGACGTCCGCGTCCATCAGGCTTGAGTCGTAGAGGAATCCGCGCTCGGCAAGCAGAGCAGGGCTGCGCCAGGACAGATCCCACATCGGTGCGCGATAGCCCACTGGACGTACCCCTGCTACCTCGGCGAGGGCGTCCAACCCCCGATCGAGGTTGGCGGCCTCCTCCTCGGCGGTCACGCCCGTCGGCTGCTCGTGAAGGTAGCCATGGTGTCCGATCTCATGGCCGGCTGCGACGATGTCGCGCACCACCCCGGGATAGCGATGAGCCGTGTATCCGGGGACGAAGAAGGTCGACCGAATCCGATGACGCTCAAGTAGATCGAGCAGCCGCGGTACACCCACGAGTGGACCGTATGCCTGATGGCTGATCACGCTCATGCGGTCGGCGTTTTCTGGTGCACCCCAGAGGATCGCCGACTCAGCATCGACATCAAAGGTGAATGCGGCCGCCGATGTCTTGCCATCGGGCCATGTGATCGCTTCAGCTGCTGGACTCATAATTCCTTCTTCGACGCGAGGACACTCACTAGTTCATATGCGAGATTGGCCGCCGCGACAGCGGTGATCTCGGCATGATCGTACGCTGGCGATACCTCAACAATGTCAGCACCAATGAGGTTGGTGTTCTTCATTCCGCGCAACACCCCAAGGAGTTCGCGGGATGTCATGCCACCAGCCTCCGGAGTTCCGGTGGCGGGTGCAAACGCCGGATCGAGTACATCGATGTCGATCGAGATGTAGACGGGAGCATCGCCCACGCGAGGGATCACGCGCTCGAGAATCCCATCCACGCCGAGCCGATCGAAATCACGGCAGTGCACGATCGTGAAGCCGAGTGATTCGTCATCGATCAGATCGTCTCGGTCGTACAGCGAGCCGCGAATGCCCACGTGAGCTGACTGGCCCTTGATGATCAGACCTTCTTCTGACGCACGTCGGAAAGGCGTGCCATGGGTGCACGGCGCATCGAAGTAGGTGTCCCACGTATCCAGATGCGCATCGAAGTGCACGAGTGCGATTGGGCCGTGCACCTTCGACAATGCCCGCAGGATCGGCAGGGCGATCGTGTGGTCACCGCCGAGGGAGACCACCGGACGTCCTGATCCAACGATCTCGGCGATCCCGGCCTCAATCTCAGTCAATGCCGTGGGGATATCGAATGGGTTGCATGGAATATCGCCCGCATCAACCACCTGAGCCAGTTTGAACGGTGAGACATCAAGGGCCGGGTTGTAGGGGCGCAGTAGGCGCGAGGCCTGACGGATCGCCGAGGGGCCGAATCGGGCACCGGGTCGGTAGGTGACACCGGCATCGAAGGGAACACCGACCACTGCAACGTCGAAGTTTCCTACGTCCTCACGTCTGGGCAGGCGTGCAAAGGTTGTTAGCCCCGCATATCGCGGAACCGCCATTCCGTTGACCTGTCCGACATTTCCGTTGTCGTAGGTGACGTACTGCTCCACCACTGTTCACATCACCAATCTTTGAGTGCTCTCGTTCTTCGAGCCTTGAATCGCACGTATGCAGTTAGGCACGTGCCCTGGTTGTTCCACCGTTGACCTGGACGATCTGACCGATCATCGAGGTCAGACGGAAGTCGCACAGCAGTGAAACTGCGGCTGACAGTTCTTCCGGACGTCCGATCCGCTTCATCGGAATGTCCGCTGCGTACATGGCGTGGACCTCCTCGAGGCTCATGCCGGCCGCATCTGCATCCACCTGAAGCTGAGGAGTATCGGTGACGCCAGGGGCGAGGCCGTTGACGATGATTCCTTCGGGAGCAAGCTCACGTCCCAGGGTCTTGACCAGTGAGATGAGCCCAGCCTTCGAGGACGCGTATGCCGTTGCCTCTGGCCATCCGATGACCCCCCACTCACTTGAGATCACCACGATCCGGCCTTCACCGTTCTCACGCATCAGGGGCACTGCATCGCGGATCAGATGAAAAGTACCGCTGAGGTTGGTGTTGATGACCTTCCACCAGTCTCGCTCGTCATGTTCGAGGAACTGACCCATCGTCATGTATGCATGATTGGCTACCACAACATCGAGTCGTCCGGTAACCGTCGAGATCTGATTGATCAGGCCGCTGATCGCGTTTGGATCGTGCATATCCGCGGCCATGGCGATGCCACCGAGTTCATCAGCGAGGGTGGCAAGTGCGGGCGACTCGACGCGATCGTTGACGACTACGGTGGCACCGTCAGCCGCGAGCCTTCGGGCATGGGAGGCCCCCATACCCTGAGCCGCTCCGGTGACCAATGCAACTCGGCCGACGAGTGAGCTTCGGGCCATGTCAGATCACCGCCCCGGCGTTCACGTTGAGGATTTCGCCGGTGCAGAAACCACCCTCATCAAGCAGGTACGCAACGCACAGCGCGACTTGATCTGGGGTCACCAGGCCACGTCCAGGCAGAGTGTTGAGGTATTCCTGCGCCCGCCACGGCGACTCGGCCTCGAGCAGGGGTGTGTCTGTCGGCCCGGGCGCCACCGCATTGACTCGAACCCCGGTCTCGGCCACTTCCGGGGCCAGCGATCGGATGAAGCCAATGAGCGCACCCTTGGCAGCTGCGTAGTGTGAATCATCACCACCACCGCCGACGGCAAGCTCACTCGTGATCGCCACCAGCGAGCCGGTTCTCTGCTCGAGCATGGTCGGGAGTACAGCTCGGGTGAGGTTGTAAAGCCCACCAAGATGAACGTTGAGCATGCGTTCCCATCGCTCCACCGAGATGTCGCAGATGGGAAACATCTCGTAGTAGCCAGCCACCGAGACAGCAGCCTGCACTGCACCGAATTCCGTTTGGGCAGATTCAACTGCGGCTGCTACTGCTCTGCCGTCAGTCATATCCACCTGTGCCCAGGTGCTGCACGCGGTGGCGGGCGATAGATCGAGGCCGGCGACTGCCCAGCCCCGATCCATCAGCTCAGCAGCCGTAGCCGCTCCAATTCCACTGGCCGCGCCGGTGACGATCGCCAGCGGGTTGTCTGCCATCGTCAGTGTCCTGCGGTGTCAGCCAGTTCGTCGCGGAGTTCTTCGTCGTCGATGACGGAGGCGTCCACAACCCGGGCTCGAACACTGCCGTAGATGACAGCGCCGATAATTCCCAGACCCACCACGGCGATCCAGACCGACCAGTCGAGGTAGCGATCGGCATTGACCGGCCGCGGCCAGGAGATGTTGAGGAACTCGAAGAGTGCCCAAGCCACCGCCAGAATCGTGACGATGAGTGAGGCGGAACCAAGGGTCCATGGCCCTGGTGTCCATTTACCGCGCAACTGCACGACGAGGAATCCGACCAGGGGGAACAGGAATGCGATGAAGAAGCCACCCGTGGTGAAGTTGACCATCAGCAGGTAGATGTTCGGGGAGAGGTTGCTCAGCAGGAACAGTGCTGCGCCTACGACTGTGGTGACGAGGATTGCGTTGACCGGCTGCTTCTGACCCGAGCTCAACTTCACGAGCCAACTGGAGCCCGGCAGAGCGTTGTCGCGCGCGTAGGCCCAGATCACCCGGGATGCGGACGTCTGCAGGGCCAGGAAGCTGGCCAGGAAGCCGATAACAAACAGGATCTCCACTGGCTTGGCGATGCTGTCGCCGAGCGCGGACGTCAGGGTCCAACTCACCGGGTCGGCAATGAAGTTGGGATCGCCGGGAGGTGCAGTTACCTTCGACATATCCGGGATGGCAAGGATGATGGCGAGGCTTGAGTACATCACAACGATGGCGATGAACGTGAGCGAGAAGATCACCGACTTGGGCAGGTTCTTGCGGGGCTCATGCACCTCCTCGGCAATCGCACCAGCGCTCTCGAAGCCGACGAACGACCAGCCGATGAACGCCACTGCCACCAGAAACGGTCCGGAGAGGGAGAGGTAGTCACCACCTGTTCCAGCGCCTACTCCGTCGGTGAGAACACTGAGCGACTGATTGCGGTGGAACAGCAGCAACCACGTACCGAGGCCAAGGGACCCGATCACCTCGGCCGCGATACTGGCAGTCATGAAGATCTTGAGCGCCTGACGTCCAACCAGATTGAGACCAGTACCGGCGAGCAGGATGACGAACGCGATGGTCGCTTTCTGGGCGGGGGTGGGTGCGTCCATGCCGAAAATCGAGGCCATGAACCCTGCCGCACCGAGGGCAACAGTCGCCATGGCGATGATGAGGGTCCACATGTAGGCCCAACCAGCAAACCAGCCGTAACCGTTGGAGATCAGTCGGCGTGACCACTGGTAGATCGAGCCCTCGATCGGCCACCGGCTGACCAGTTGGGCAAAGACGAGTGCCACGAGCAGCTGGCCTCCGAAGACCAGGGCGAACCCGAACCAGAAGGTCGGGCCAGCCACGTTGATTGCCAGCCCGAAAATGCCGTAGAGGGCAACAATCGGCGAGATAAACGCGAAGGCGAAGGCGAACGACGACCAGAGGGAGAATTCCCGCTTCAGTGTCGTGTCGTCGTGGTGGGCGGTTGATGTCATCGGACCTCCATAAGGATGTGTGGACGATGATCCCGCACCTGTGTGGAGACACAATGAATCAGCACGAGTAGTGGAGATATCTCTCTCTTGAAGGCTTTGGGTTGTATGTTCATACAATGAAATCCACTGCTTCGGACGGTGCAAGTCCTCCCCGAGAGTGCTCATGACCACTCTGACCGAGCTGATTGCCGCCGAGGAACTACGCCTTGACTGGGTCGGATCCCCGCGGGGTGGTGATCAGGATGTGGCCTGGGCCCATGCAACCGAGTTGCTCAACCCCAGTGCGTATCTGCGCGGTGGTGAGTTGGTATGCACTGTTGGTACATCCTTGGTTGATCGTCCGTCATGTCGCCAGTTCGTAGACGCTGTGCGGTCCAGTGATGCGGTCGGAATCTGCTTCGGTGTTGGAGATGTCCATGCCGAGGTGCCCGAGGAACTGGTTCAGGAGTGCCGATCTGCGGGGCTTCCGCTCATTACGGCAGCCTTCGGCGCCCCATTTCTGGTGATCAACGAATACCTGGTTCGCAGGCGCACCGAGCAGGAGTCAGCCACTCAACTTCGGGAGCGCGTGGGACATTTGCTGCTTCTGGTGGCTGATCGTCTTGCAAGTCCCAGAGCTCTAATACCGGAGTTGGCCAACGTAGGCCTTGGCGTTGATGCCCTCGTGTTCTCCGCCTGGCCAGCCGGGGCGGCCCGACGTATTGCCTCGATGGCCGCGGGCGAAGGGATTCTGCTTGCTGAGACACCTCAACTCGATCTGCTGGTGTCGCAAGATGCCAAGGTCTTGGACGACTTGGCCGCTGGAGTGGGTGCCGTCTGCGGCTACAGCAGTGCCGTACCGCTGAATGATGCAGTACGCGGAATCAGTGAAGCGCGCGCTGCGTTTGAGATTGCGCGCCAAGGTAATCGCAGTGTTGGCCCGGAATCGCTGACGAGTCTGGACGGACTTCTGCGTCAGCAGCCGGCGCGGCGACTTCAGCCATTTGTTGACCAGCTCGTCCGGCCGCTGATCGAACATGATCTGGCGAGGAATGCCAATCTCCTGCAGACCCTGCGTACCTTCCTGGACTGCGATGGCTCGCTGGTGCTCACTGCCCGGACGGAATTTCTGCATGTGAACACGGTCCGGCATCGTCTTGAGCGCATTGCGGAAATCACCGGTAAGAACCCGGCAAACCTCAATGACCGAACCGCACTCGCCATCGCTCTGTGGGCCAGCGCCAACATCTAGACGTGTGCACATGTCGATGCTTTGGTACCCCACATCAAGATCGAGTCCCACGTTGTTACGCTCTCCTCGTCCATCGACCTTCTCGTCCATCGAGAGCGGAGCGCCATGACCCAGCAGCCTTCGTCCAAGGAGACGCACGTCGACGCTGTCGTGGTGGGTGCCGGATTCGCAGGTCTCTACATGGTCTATCGACTCCGCGGACTTGGTATGAGTGTTCGTGGGATCGAGCGTGCTTCGGGGGTTGGCGGCACTTGGCACTGGAACAGGTATCCGGGGGCTCGATGCGATATCGAGAGCCTTGACTACTGCTACGGATTCGATGACGACCTCCTTGCAGAGTGGCGTTGGACTGAGCGCTACGCCGCTCAGCCGGAGATCCTTGCGTATCTCGAACATGTAGCCGATCGGTTCGAACTTCGACCAGAGTTCAGCTTCGATACCAGTGTGTTGTCGGCTGTCTGGGATGAGGCAACGACAACCTGGACCGTCACGACAGACCGCGGTGAAGAGATCACGTGCCGGTACGTTGTCATGGCGACAGGAAATCTGTCCCAGCCGCAACCACCTGATATCGCCGGACTGGCTGATTACCAAGGTAAATGGCTGCACACCGGCAACTGGCCCCAGGATTTCGTGGAGTTGAGTGGGAAGCGGGTCGCCGTCATCGGAACGGGGTCGTCGGGGATCCAGACCTGCACAGCAATCGCACCGCTGGTTGCAGAGCTATACGTACTGCAGCGAACGCCCAACTACTCGATGCCTGCGCAGAATAGGCCGTTGACATTGGACGAGATCTCATCCGTCCTTGCCAACTATCGGGAGCGACGGACCATCTGCGAATGGTCCGATGCGGGTACGCCACTGCCCGATCCGACGGAAAGTGCGCTGAGCGTGTCTGATGAGGAACGCCAGCGTCGCTACGAACAGGGCTGGCAGATGGGCGGCATCAGTTCTCTGTCCTTTGCTTTCAACGACATGTTTCGCAGTGAGGATGCAAACGGGTATGCGCAGGAGTTTGCCCGCGCCAAGATCCGTCAGTTGGTTGCTGATCCCAAGGTTGCGGAACTGCTGTCACCACGCCATCACATCGGAACAAAGCGTACGTGTGTGGACACTGGCTACTACCAGATCTACAACCAGCCGAATGTCCATCTGATTGATCTGACATCTGATCCAATCGTCCGCCTGGACGCAGACGGGATCGTGACCTCGAGTGGCCGATGTGATGTCGACGTCATCATCTTTGCGATCGGGTTTGATGCGATCACGGGAGCTATGGCGGACATAGACATCCGAGGTGTTGATGGTCTGACTATCAAGCAGGCGTGGGCAGATGGACCCGCTGGCTATCTCGGAGTGCAGATAGCAGGGTTTCCGAACCTGTTCACCATCACCGGGCCGGGTAGCCCCTCAGTTCTGAGCAATATGGTGATCTCGATCGAACAGCACGTTGACTGGATCTCCGATGCGCTGAGTCATATGCAACAGCAGGGGTTCGCCCGCATCGAGGCGACAGCCGATGCCCAGTCCCGATGGATGGCACATGTTGTCGAACTTGCGGATCAAACTCTGTATCCCAAGGCCAAGTCCTGGTACTTGGGTGCGAACATGCCCGGCCGTGGGCGGCAGTTCTCGATCTACATCGCCGGATGTGGGCCGTTCCGTGCTGAATGTAATCGGGTGGTTGAGGCAGGCTACGAAGGATTCGTACTGACCGCTGGAAGCAAGGAGGGTGAGCATGTCTGAGCATCGAGTCACCGATGCCACTGAAGCGGCGGCACTGGTTGAGCGGCTTGAGGAGCAAGGTGTGCGCACCGTCATGATCGGTGGACCTGACACCCCTGGCATGATGCGCGGCAAGAGATTTCCCGTTGCGCAGCTGCCCCGGATCCTTGCGGACGGCATGGTCCTTTGCAATGTCTTCTGGGTGATCCCCCTTGATGAATCTGATCTTGTTCAACGCCCGATGGGTCATGTCGGCTACTTTCCTACTGAGCAGAACGGATATCCGGACATCATCGGTATCCCTGATCTGCGGACAGCGCGGAATGTGCCGTGGCACGCCGATACCGCGTTGCTGCTGTGCGATTGGGAACTGCCACATGGCGCCGGCCCCGTGCCAATTGCCCCGCGAACCGCACTCAAGTCAGTGATTGCAAAGGCGAGCGAGGCTGGCTACACGGCCCTCAGCGCTCTGGAACTCGAGTTCTACCTACTCAATGAACCAATCGGCACCGAACATAAGAAGCGGGCGGCCGATCTGATCCCACTTCAGGACCGTCCAAGCACGTACGGGGTCGTTCTTGGATCACATCAGGAATCGCTCGCGGGACTTATCCGCGAGCAGATGCTGGCGTACGGCCTGCCGATTGAGGCATGCAATCCGGAGACCGGTCCGGGGCAATTCGAAATCAATCTGCACTATGCCGAGAGCCTTGCTGCTGCTGATGATGCATTCCTGTTCAAGTCTGCAGTAAAAGAGGTTGCGGCTCAGCAGGGCCTGCTTGCGACGTTCATGGCCAAGCCCAACAGTGCATGGGCTGGTAACAGTGCTCATCTGCACATGAGCCTGCGCGATGGTGATGGCCGCGGGGTGTTCTTTGATGCTGATGCCCCAAACGGAGTCTCGACGACCATGCGCCACTTCATCGGTGGTGTTCTAGCGACTATGGCCGACTTCACCTCTCTGATGGCACCAACAGCCAATTCATATCGACGCTACGTGCCCTACTCGTGGGCGGGTAATACGGCCACCTGGGGGATCGATAACCGCTCCTGCGGGGTTCGGGCCCTCATCGAAGGGCCGCAGGGAACACGGATTGAACAACGGCAGGCTGGCGGGGATGTGAATCCGTACCTGGCAACCGCCGCTGTGCTCGCGGGCGGGTTACATGGAATCGAGCATGGAATCGAGCCGGGTGAACCAGCTGACGACGATGTCTACGCGCGGCCATTCGATGCGAGGATCGCGAATCCGCGCTCACTGGCAGACGCGTTGGATCGGCTGGAGCAGAGTGAGATTGCCCGGCGATGGTTCACTGATGACCTCATCAACCATTTCGTGGTGATGCGGCGGGCTGAACTCGACGATCAGTCGCGATTCGTCACCGATTGGGAAGTCGACCGCTATCTCGAGTCGCTGTGAGTGCTCCAGTCGAGAAGCCGGTCGGTCTTGGCTCAGTTCCGGACCACGCGTGGGCTCGTCTTCACCCTGTTGCCCAAGAGTCAATTGCTCGTGGTCATGCTGCCGGCCGTCTCAACTCACATCTGCTTGCCGTAGCCGATGCGCGGGCGCGCTTTGATCTCGAGATGAGTGCACTCACGCGACCTGAGGTTGGGGAGGTGTCCAATGAGCAGATCGGCGAAGATCACATCGGCATCCGGACGTACACGCTGCCCGGCGGACTCACCGTTCCGGCAGAGGTGGTCATCGTCTACTTCCACGGTGGTGGTTGGGTTATCGGAAGTCTGGACTCAGCTGATGTTGCGTGTCGTGAGCTCTGCCGAGCGAGTGGCGCGATCGTCATCTCTGTCGATTACCGATGTGCCCCGGAGTCAAAGTTTCCTGCTGCGGTCGACGATGCTGTGTCTGCGGTTCGCGCAGTCGCGGCGCGATATCCGAGCCATCGCTTGGTCGTGGCCGGTGACAGTGCCGGCGGAAATCTGGCGACGGTCGCCGCAATTTCCCTGAGGGATTCGGGGGAGTCGCTGATCGATCGCCAGTTGCTGATCTATCCGGTCACAACCTGTGATCTGGACATTGGCTTCGATATGGACTTCGAGGGCATCTCCCTCTACTTCGATGAAATGTTGTGGCATCAGGAGCTGTATCTCGCGGACTCACATCTCAGGACCGATTCGCGGGTTGCACCCCTTGGTGCAGATCTCCGAGGTTTACCACCGGTGACGATGGTGTTGGCTGAGTGTGACCCCATTACTGCCCAGGGTCGGCTGTACGCCCAAGCGTTGCGCGATGCGGGAGTCGATGTTCGTGAGCGCACGTTCGACCACATGTTTCACGGTTTCTTCGGGTTGGATCAGCTTCTGCCTGAGGCACGCGAGGCAATGGAGTGGATAGTACAAAGCCTGTGACCCCTACGAGTCACAGGCTTCGACGGTGGAGCTGGCTCAGACCGAGCAGGACATGTCGCTTCCGCAGCACATCGGTGACTTGATCTTGCCGTGTCCGTTCGGGCACTCCGAGATGCCGACGTTGCTGCCGTCATCCTTGGTGAGAACGGCATTGACGAGTGGTGCATCGCAGTGACCACATGAGGTGTTGGCGGACATACCGCACTGTGCACAGGTGTAAAGGGCCATAACGCCACGTTAGTACGAAATGGCGCGACCGACGAGTTCTTGTCGGCCTGACGTCACGATGGCTACCGGGTGTGCGGTGTGATCCTCACGTCGTGAAGTGAGGTTACGTGGGTTACCCCGTCTGGAAACTCACGATCTCTCGTCCAGTCACTGGCTACGACGATCGTGCGCAGACCGGCGGCGAGTGCGGCCCGTGAACCTGTGGGAGAGTCCTCGATCGCGACTCCGTGCGTTGGCTCAACGCCGAGCTCTGCAAGGGCCACCAGATACAGATCGGGCGCGGGTTTGAGGTGCACCACCTCGGGATGCCCATGTGCCACCACCGCGTCCACGGCATGGCTCACATCGAGCCCGGTGACGGCTCGATTCACCAGATGCTGATGGCTTGAGGATGCCACCGCGATCTTGATTCCGGCGTCGTGAAGGGAGGTGATGAGATCCAAGGCACCTGGCATTGGTTCCGGATTCTCGTAGTAGGCGACGAGCAGTTCATCACGGCGAACAAGGATGTCATCGGGGTCGAGGTCGATACCTTGCTCGACGGAAAGGTTCGTGTAGAGCTCACGAGCCGGGTGGCCGATGTGCCGGGCAAATCGCTCCCGGGTGAGGACAGCCCCGGTTGGCTCGAGTACCCGGTTGATCACATGAAAGCAGGCAGTCTCGCTATCGATGAGCAGTCCGTCGAGATCGAATACGACGGCATCAGCCGTAATGTCCACGAGCCGAGGATATCGGTGTGCAATGGTGGCTCTGAACCCACTACCGCGACGGGAGGCAGAGTTGACATCACAGCCCGATCGGACGCAGATCTCGATGCCGAACTATGTGGACTGGCCGAACCAGCAGTGGGCATTCACACACATGCGCGAGCTCATCGCGAGTGCGCAGGTTGAAGCCGGTAGTGATACCGCCCCGCTGGCAAGAAGGTATCGCGATCTCGGCCACATCGAGATTGACTTTGCAGGTCGCAGATACAGCATCTCCGACTTCCAAGAGGCGGCCCACGTCGACGGGCTGATGATCGTTCATCAGGGTGAGGTGGTGCATGAGTTCTACGCCGAGCACATGGTGGCGTCCTCACGTCACATGGCGATGTCGGTCACGAAGAGCTTCATTGGCACTCTCGCTGGCATCCTGATCGACCGAGGGCTGCTCACACTCGATAGCCTGGTAACCGATTATCTGCCTTATTTTGCTGGCAGTTCATGGGATGGCTGCACGATCACCAACCTGCTCGATATGACAGCTGGAACATCCTTCGACGAGACGGATTACGAGAATGTCGACTCACCGTCCGGAGTCGGCTTTCGGATTCTGGGCTGGCCGCCCGTTCGACCGGACGATCCACTGCCACGCGACTACATCCGAGATCTGCCAAACACCAGTGCTCACAATGAGCGGTTCGAGTATCGATCCATCCTCACGATCGTGCTCACGCTGTGCATGGAGGAGGTGACGGAGAAGCCGACTGCCCAACTCCTTACCGAACTTCTGTGGCGACCGATGGGCGCTGAGTTTGATGCCGATCTACTGATGGGACGCAGCAATGTGCCCATCACGACGGGTGGTCTGTGCCTGACGCTGTCTGATCTCATCCGCTTTGGACTCCTTCACCTCAACGAGGGAAGAGCCTTCGATGGCACACAGGTGATCCCACAGTGGTGGCTGGATCGACTCCGTCACTCATCTCCGCCACTCATCGAGCTATTCTCTAAATCTGTTGAAGCAGAGGGCTTTCCACCGACGGCCTTCTATCACGACAAGTTCTGGATATATGACGCCGCGGCTGGCATCTACATGGCATCAGGAATCTATGGGCAGCAGTTGTTCGTCCATCATCCGTCGCAGACACTGATCGCGAAATTCTCCAGCTGTCCCCATCCGCTTGACCTCGACATACTCACCCTGTCAGCAATCGCGGACTTCACCATCAGTGATGCGTTGGCCAGTAGTTCACAGACCTAAAACAATGGTGGGCCACCACGAGGTGACCCACCATTTCGTTTCTGGCGTGCATACGGCCTGACCTAGATGCCGAGAGCCTTTGCCTTGGCGGCGGCAAACTCCTCATCGGTGAGCAGACCCTGTGAATGCATGGTGGCGAGACGTTCGATCTGTGCCATC